>JAGPKU010000025.1:0-14795 GCA_018053845.1 Syntrophobacterales bacterium | reverse complement strand
CCTCTGGGGAACGCTGCTCATCGCCTGGAGCATCCCGGTCGGCGCCCTGGACAATTTCCTGCGTCCCGTCCTGATCCGGAAAGGGGCCGACCTTCCGCTTCTGCTGATCTTCGCCGGCGTGATCGGCCTGTTCATCGGCCCCGTGGTGCTCGCCGTGACCTTCACCCTGCTGGGCTCCTGGGTCGACGGCGGCGATGCCCCTGCCCTCGGGGAAGCAGACCCGAAGCCCTGAGGACGCCTCCGCATCGCGGGCGAACGGCCCCCGGCATGAAAAAGACCTGCCCCGTCGAACGACTCGACACCGGGCAGGTCCTCGATCGTGGCGACGGCGCGGCCCCTCTCCCATCCCCTTGAGGATCCCCGCCGGTCAGCGAGCCGGGGGAAACCCGTTTTTCGACAGGAAATCTTTCACATCCCTGAAGCTCCGGTACTTGCGGACGCCCCTGCGCTCGCCCGCCGCCAGCCGCGTCCAGAGAATCCCCTTGGCGAAGACGAGGTCCGCCCTGGCGGCGGGGCACAGGTCGGAGTACCCGTCGCCGACGTAGACAATCGTGCCGTAGGCGGCCTGGCAGGACTCGAGGATGTTGCTCTTGCAGGTCCCGCACTTTTTGCAGTCCGCACCGGCATGGGGGAATTCGATGGAGCGGGGCTTCCCGTCACGGAAGCGCATCACGTTGGAATAGACGGGAATCTCGGAAAGCCCGTGCCGCCGCAGGATGTAATCGATGTAGAAATCCAGGCCGTCGGACACGACCCGGACATCGATGCCCCGATCCCGGCAGAAGGCGTAGAATTCCGCAAAATGGGGGTCGATGACGGCGTTTGCCGCCACGAACCGCAGCATCTCCTCCCGGGTTCCCCCCAGGATGGCGCAGATGCGGCCGTAGGCCTCCATGGACCCGATCCGGCCCTCGCAGTAATCCCGGTCGATCTCGTCCCAGCCCCGGCCGCTGAACTGCAGCAAGACCTCGTAGCCCACGTCGGTGAGGCTCAGCGTGCCGTCGAAGTCCGTCAGGACCAGCAGCGGTTTCTTCCGTCCCCCGGCGCCCGTCAACGTGATTCAGCCTTTCTCCCTGCCCAGATACTTCCAGAGAAAGAAGGCCGCAACGATCAGGAGCACCGAGCGGATCACGTTCATGGTCGTCTTGCCCACCTGGTCGAACCAGTTCTCGAAAAAGAGGAACAGCACGCCCGCCGCCCCGATCACCCAGCCGCCAAGATCCTTCGGGCTCTGGACGAGCGTGAACAGGGCGAAGACGATGATGAGAAGGGGCCAGCTCTTGTCCAGGCTGTAGATGCCGAAGGAACTCAGCATGACCAGCACCCCCAGGGTCACCAGGATCACCGCACCCGACACGATTCTCAGCTTCTCTTTGGCTTTCACACCCCTTCCTCCCTTCTTGCAAGGTCCCATCCGGGGTTAGGCCCCGCCCTTGTCCTCCTTCTTCAGGACCAGGTTCAGCATGTCGATGGGGATCGGGAAGACCGTGGTCGTGTTGTTTTCCGTCCCGATCTGCACGAGGGTCTGCAGGTACCGAAGCTGCAGCGACATCGGCTCGCGCTGCATGAGGGAGGCCGCCTCGGCCAGCTTCTGGGCGGCCTGGAACTCCCCCTCGGCGGCGATGACCTTGGCCCGGCGCTCGCGTTCCGCCTCGGCCTGCTTCGCCATGGCCCGCTGCATCTCCTGCGGCAGGTCGATGTACTTCACCTCCACATGGGTCACCTTGATCCCCCAGGGGTCGGTGCTGCGGTCCAGGATCTCCTGGATGTGCAGGTTGACCTTCTCCCGGGAGGCGAGGATCTCGTCGAGCTCCACCTGGCCGCAGACGCTCCGCAGCGTCGTCTGCGCCAGCTGGGAGGTGGCGTAGAGGTAGTTCTCGACCTCGACGATGGCCTTCATCGAGTCGACGACGCGGAAGTAGACGACGGCGTTGACCTTGATGGAGACGTTGTCCCGGGTGATGATGTCCTGGGACGGGACGTCCATGGTGACCGTCCGCGTGTCCACACGGACCATGCGGTCCACGACGGGGATCAGGATGATGAGCCCGGGCCCCTTCGTGGGGATGATCCTCCCGAGCCGGAAGATGACGGCCCGCTCGTATTCGTTGAGGATCCGGATCGATGCGGCCAGAAACATGACGACCAGGACGACAAGGACGAGAATGGCGTACATGGGAACCCCCTTTATCGGTTTTCTCTGACTTCTACGTTCAGCCCGTCGACGGCCACGACCTCCACCTTCTTGCCCTTCGCGATGGGCTCCCTGCTGAAGGCATTCCAGTATTCCCCGCCGATGAGCACCTTGCCGCGCTCGTGGACATCGGAGAGCGCCTCCCCGCGGGCGCCGATCAAGCCCTCCCGGCTCGTCATGACCTTGCGCATCTGGGCACGCACGGCGATGGAGATGACGGCGACGAAGAACAGGGACACGATCGAGACGGCCGGGACCAGGACGCTCCAGGACACCCGCAGGGCCGGGTCGGGCGACTCGAAGAGCATGATGGAGCCCAGGACGAGCGAGACGACGCCCCCGATCGTGAGCACCCCGTGGCTGACGACCTTGATCTCGGCGATGAACAGGATTACGGCGAACAAGATGAGGAGGATCCCCGCGTAGTTCACGGGCAGCGTCTGGAAGGCGAAGAAGGCGAGGATCAGCGAGATCCCCCCGATGATCCCCGGCAGGATGACCCCGGGGGAAGAGAACTCGAAGTACAGTCCCGCCAGACCGAGGAGGAAGAGGATGAAGGCGATGTTGGGGTTCGAGATCGTGATGAGCACCTTCTCGCGGAACCCCATCTCCCTGCGGTTGATCTCGGCCCCCTTCGTCTTCAGCACCCGCGGCCCCGAGGCGAGCTTCACCTCCCGGCCGTCGATCTTCTCCAGCAGCCGCTCGAGGTCCTCCGCGACCAGGTCGATGACCTTGAGCCTCAGGGCCTCCTCGGCCGTCACGGATACGCTCTTGCGGATCGCCTCCTCGATCCAGTCGGCATTGCGGCCCCGCTGGTCCGCGATGCCCCTGCCGTAGGCCACGGCGTCGTTTTCGACCTTCTCCATCATGGTCTCGTCGGCCTTGCCGATGCCCATGGCCACGGGGTGGGCCGCGCCGATGTTGGTCCCGGGAGCCATGGCCGCCACGTGGGCCGAGATCGTGATGAGCACGCCCGCCGAGGCCGCCCGTGCCCCGGAGGGCGACACGTACACGACGACGGGGACGGGGGCGTTGAGGCATTCCTTGATGATGTCCCGCATGGAGAGGTCGAGACCGCCGGGGGTGTCGAGCTGGATGACGATGGCCTGCGCCCCCGACTCGGCGGCCTGCCGGATGCTCTTGAGGATGTATTCGCTGATGGGGGGGGTGATGGCATCGCTGACGCTGACGACGTCGACGACGCGCCTCTCGTCGGCGGCCTGCAGGCCCGGCATGAGGACGGCCAGGAGCCACAGGGCGGCCGAAAGCCCCATCGCGATCGCCCGGCGTTTAGCGCTCTTCTTCATCGCATCGCCTCACAGGATCTTCATGATTTTCTGCACGTCTTCCCACACGAGCTTCTTCGCGTCGGGGTTGCGCAGGAGGTAGGCCGGGTGATAGGTCGGCATGAGCCTGCGCCCGTGATAGTCGTGGAACCTTCCCCGGATCGCCGAGATGGGCGCCTCGGTGCGCAGCAGGGTCTTCGCGGCGAAGGTGCCGAGCGCGCAGACGATCTCCGGGTCGATGGCCTCGAGCTGCTTGAGCAGGAACGGCTCGCAGGCGGCGATCTCGTCGTCCTTGGGGTTGCGGTTTCCCGGGGGCCGGCACTTCAGGATGTTGCAGATGTAGACCTCCTCGCGCTCGAGCCCCATGGCGTTGATGATCTTCGTGAGAAGCTGCCCCGCCCGCCCCACGAAGGGCCGGCCCTGCCTGTCCTCCTCTTCACCCGGGGCCTCGCCGACGAAGACGAGCCTCGCCCGCGCGCTCCCCTCGCCGAAGACGATGTGTTTCCGCGTGCGGTGCAGCGGGCAGCGGGTGCAGTCGCCCAGCTCCTCGCGGACCCCGTCGAGGCCCGCGGCGCCCTTGCGGCCGGCCGGATCGACGCCGGGCGGTGCTCCGGCCGCCTCCGTCCCGGGCCGCGGTCCCCCCGTGCCCTTGAGGCGCAGGCGCGGGACGGGGATGCAGGAGTCCATCTCGCCTGCGACGTGGCTCTTCAGGGCGCCCACGAGGGTCCGCAATTCACCCCGCAGGTCATCGTTTCCGTGCACGGGACGCCCCCTTGCGTCGCGCCGCGAGTTCCGCCACGCGGTCCAGGATGCGGTTGGCCACGTCCATCTTGTCCATCAGGGGGAGATCCAGAGAGCCCCCCTCCCGGTCCAGGATCTTGACGATGTTCGTCTCCGCCGCAAACCCGGCCCCGGGCTGGGTGATGTCGTTTGCCACGATGAGATCCATGTTCTTTTCCTTCATCTTCTTCGCGGCGTACTGGATCAGGTTGTCCGTCTCGACGGCGAACCCGACCAGGATCCGGTCCCCCTTGAGCCTCCCCACCTCGGCGATGATGTCGGGGTTTCTCTCCAGCGTGAATTCAAGGGGACGGTCCGTCTTCTTGATCTTCGACGGGGAGAATCCCGAGGGCCGGTAGTCGGCCACCGCGGCGGACTTGACGACGACGGTGGCCCCCTCGAGGTTCGCCATGACGGCATCGCGCATCTCGCGGGCCGAGGTGACGGGCACGAATGCGACCCCCCGGGGCCGCGGGAGGCTGGTGGGACCGCTGACGAGCGTCACCTTCGCCCCCCGGCGCTTGGCCGCCAGGGCCACGGCATAGCCCATTTTGCCCGTCGAGTAGTTCGTGATGAACCGGACGGGGTCGAAGGCCTCCCGGGTGGGCCCCGCCGTGACGAGGACATGCTGGCCACCCAGGTCCTTGGCCGTCAGGAGGTCCTCGGCGTCCTCGACGATGTCCTCCAGGGGGGCCAGCCGTCCGTACCCCTCGGTCTTGCAGGCCAGCTCCCCGTAGCCGGCCTCGACGAACCGGTATCCCTTCGCGGAGAGCTTCTCCATGTTCTCGCGGACGATGGGGTTTGCGTACATGTTCACGTTCATGGCGGGGCAGATGAGGACCGGCGCCCGGGTCGCCATGACCGTCGTCGTCAGCAGGTCGTCGGCGATCCCGCCGGCGATCTTGCCGATCACGTTGGCCGTGGCCGGCGCCAGCAGGACGAGGTCGGCGCTCTCGGCCAGCGAGATGTGACCGATCTCCCACTCGCTGGTCAGCTGGAAGGTGTCGACGGGGACGGGATTGCCCGTGAGGGTCTGGAAGGTGAGCGGGGTGATGAACTCCGTGGCGTTGCGGGTCATGATGACGTGGACCCGGGCCCCGCGCCTGATGCACTCCCGGGCCAGTTCGGCCGCCTTGTAGGCCGCGATGCCTCCGGTCACCCCGAGGACGATCTTTTTCCCCTTCATCCCATTCTCCCCCGAAAAGGAGGCATCCCTCCGCTCGTCGAACTTCCCCGTGTCGCCGCGACGCTTGAATCCGGGGCTGAGGCCCCTTTCCCTTTCGCCTTATGCCCTATGCCCGGAACCATTTTACCCATATACCAAATCGCGCGGATCGTCAAGGAATGAAGGGATTTACGGGCCGTGATTGGACTTGAAAATTTCCGCAGTCCGGGTATGATGGGCGGCGTTTCGGGTGCGGTTCGCACCGCCAAACCGTTTTCGCGGGGGAAGAGACTGCCATGAACCGGATGTACCTGATTGCCGCCGCCGTCGTGATCGCACTGGCGGGAGCCTGCGTCTGGGCGTTCAACACGGTGCTCGAATTCGAGAAGCCCGCCATCGTCTTCAAGGACGATGTCTCGACCATCGGCCAGGCCAAGGCCCTGAGCCTGACCGTCACGGACGGCAAGAGCGGCATCCGGACCGTCACCGTCACGATCGGACAGGACGGCAAGGACGTCGTCCTGCACTCTCGGACGTACCCCGGGGGCACCGCGGAGGAGGTCCTGAGCGTGGAGGTCAACCCGCGCGGCAGGGGCCTCAAAGACGGGCCGGCGACGATCACCGTCTCGGCGGAGGATCACTCGTGGCTCAAGAACCGCGAGACGCTGACCGTCGAGACGACCATCGACACCGTCCCACCGCAGATCGCGCTCATCAGCACGGCCCACAACCTCAATGCGGGCGGGTCGGGGGTTGCGGTCTACCGCGTCTCCGAGGAGGTGACGATGACGGGCGTGAGGATGGGCGACCGCTTCTTCCGCGGCTATCCCGGCGAAATCCAGGGCAGGCCCTGCCATGTCGTGTATTTCGCCGTCCCCACCACGGCCGCCAGGGGGGGGCTCAAGATCCTGATCACGGCCCGGGACCGGGCGGGAAACGAGTCATCCGCCCCGGTGCCCCATCTCGTCCGGGAGAAGAAGTTCAAGTCGGACAAGATCACGATCAGCCGGGCCTTCATCGAGAACATGGCCCCCGCGTTCCGGCAGCAGGACCCCCGCGTGCCGAACACGCCGCTGGAGGCCTTCCTGTTCATCAACGAAAAGCTGCGCGACGAGAACTTCAAGACCATCCGGGAGGCCTGCTCGAAGACGCAGCCCAGGCCGCTGTGGGAAGGCCCCTTTCTCCGGATGAAGAACGCGGCGCCCATGGCCGGGTTCGGCGAGGAGCGGTCGTACTGGTACGAAGGGATGGCCGTGAGCCGCAGCACGCACCTGGGCGTCGACCTGGCCTCCACGGAGCGTGCCGCCATCGAAGCGGCCAACCACGGCATCGTCGTCTTCGCCGGGCCGCTGGGGATCTACGGCAACGCGGTCATCCTCGACCACGGCCTCGGCCTGTGCAGCCTCTACGCGCACCTCTCGGAGATCGGCGTGAAGCCGGGACAGACCGTGGCCCGGGGGGAGACGCTGGGGGCGAGCGGAAGCACGGGGCTCGCCAGCGGCGATCACCTGCATTTCTCGATCCTGGTCGGCGGGGAGTTCGTCAACCCGACGGAGTGGTGGGACGCCCACTGGATCCGCGACAACGTGACGGGCAAGCTGACCGAGCCGGCCCCGCAGTCCGCCTCGCCCGCAGCGAAAACCCTGCCCGCAAAGGTCAAAGCGAAGCCGAAGAAGAAGGGGTCCAGGGGCCGGGGGTAAGGGTTCAGGGACAAAAGGAGAAGCTGGGAAGCTGCGAAGCTTGGAAGCTGAGACCGGTTTCAAAGCACACGGCCGCTCCGAGCCTCTTGACTTCTCACCTTCGCAACATCTGCATCCATCGGGCTACGCCCGATGGATATCCCGGTGCGTCAGGTTCATCAGGTAATTCTTGCCGGCGAAATACCGCGCCAGCTGCTTTGCCATGACGACGGAGCGGTGCTTGCCGCCCGTGCAGCCGAGGGCCACGTTGAGGCTCGACTTCCCTTCCTTTTCGTAGAGGGGGATCAGGAACTCCATCATGTCCAGCAGCTGCCGGAGAAAGGTCCGGCTCTCCCGCCACCCCATGACATAGTCCTCGATCTTTTCGTCCTCCCCGTTGAGGTTCTTCAGCTCCTCAATGAAATAGGGGTTGGGCAGAAACCGCACGTCCAGCACGAGGTCCGCCTCGGGGGGCAGCCCGTAGCGGTACCCGAAGGACATGAGGTTGATCACAAGGCGCTTTTCCGACGGGGATGCCGTGAAATGCCGCTGGACGACCTCCTTGAGCTGGTGGACGTTGAAGGAGGACGTGTCGATGACCTTGTCGGCCATCTCCCGCAGGGCCTCGAGTTTCTCGCGCTCCAGCGCGATCCCCTCCATGACGGTCCCGCGTTCGCACAGCGGATGCGCACGCCTCGTCTCGCGGAATCGCCTCAGGAGCGCCTCGTCGCCGGCATCGAGGAAGAGGATCTCGATCCGGTGCCCCTGCGCCTTGAGCGAGGAGAAGATCTCCGCGTACCGCTCCAGGAAATAGCGTTCCCGCAGATCCATGACGAGCGCGACCTTGCTGATCTCGCTGGCCGCGTCGGTCTGGATCTCGAGGAATTTCGGCAGAAGCGCCACGGGCAGGTTGTCGACGCAAAAGAAGCCCACGTCCTCCAGGGCTCGGAGGGCGGTGCTCTTGCCCGAGCCGGACATCCCGGTGACGATCACGATTCTCAGGTTCTGCATGCGCCACCCCCCGGCACGGCATCGCGCCGGTGCAGGCCATCGGGAACAGCGGGGTTAGAGGAGGACATGACGCAACGGCCTGGGAAACCGTCCGGCGGGGACCGCTTCGGGGATTCCGTCCATCGGGTCACGCCCGGGGAACCGGCCCGCTGCGGTTGCGGCGGTGCGCGGGGTCCCGCATCAATAGGCCTCGTCCCTCTCGGCGATTTTCCGGTAGATCTCCCCGGCGCTCGTCGCCGCCATGAGGTCGTTGCGGAACTCGGGGTCCTTGAGCATGCGGGAGATCTTCGCCAGGGCCTTGAGGTGCTGCCCCGTCGAGCTTTCCGGCGCCATGAGCAGGAAGAAGAGGTGAACGGGCTTGCCGTCGATGGCATCGAAGTCGATGCCCTGGCGGCTGCGTCCGAATGAGATCATGAGGCGATCGAGGTTCTTGAGCTTCCCGTGGGGGATGGCGATCCCGTCGCCGATCCCGGTGCTGCCCAGTTTCTCCCGCTCGAGAAGGACTTCGACCATGGCCCCCGGCGGCAGCCCCTCGGCGTCGCGGCTGAGGATCTCCGAGAGCTCCGCGAGGACGGCGCGCTTCGTGGTGGCCTTCAACTCTTCGATGATGTAGTCCTTCTTGATCATGCCGGCGATCTGCATGGGGTCATCCCGTCCGTTCAGCTGTTGGCCTCGAGCAGCGCGAAATTCCCGTCGTCCCGGCGGTAGATGACGCTGATGTTCTCCGACAGGGCATCCCGGTAGATCACGAACCGGTTGCGGGAGCCTTCCATCTCGATCATGGCCTCCTCGAGGGACATGGGCTTGAGGACGACCTTGCGCGTCTCGACGACCCGGGCCCGCGATTCATCCTCGAACCCGGCGGACGACTCCCGGGGCGCCGCCTTCTCCTCGGAGCGGTTCGTGCCGGTCTTGTGGTCCCGGCTCTTCTCCTTGTGCTTCTTGATCTGGCGCTCGATCTTGTCGATCACGTTGTCGATCGCCAGCTGCATGTCCTTGGCCTCTTCCTTGCCGACGAGGTTGATGCCCTTGGCCATGATGTTGACTTCGGCGACGTTGCGGAATTTTTCGACGGAGAGGACGACGTGGGCCTCCACGGGCTTGTCGATGTATTTCTGGATCTTGCTCAACCGTTCCGTCACATAATCCTTGAACCAACTTTCCGACCCCGTATTCCGAAAGGTCACGGAAACCTGCATGTGTTCACGCCTCCTGGTCCTGAGTTCTCGGTGTGCCCCGGTGCCTTTCCCGGTTTCCTTGCAAGAAGGACGCCTCATGCGGTGGGGCGAGACGGACGGCGGTTCGCATCATGGGCGGATCGCGCTGCGGCCGTGCCCCGGCTCAGGGCGGCCGCCGCGGGACAGGTTGCCTTTTCCGTCTGAAAACAAGCTTTGCCTTATAGGCCAAAGCCATTGGAATGTCAATCAGTTTTTGGGCTTGATGAAAAATTTCTTGCGCTTGGACGAGGGAAGGATTCCCATCATTTCCCTGTACTTGGCGACGGTCCGGCGGGCGATCGAGATGCCCTGCTTACTGAGGATGTCCACGATCTCGCTGTCGCTCAGCGGCTTGCGGGCGTCCTCGCCGCTGATGATCTTCCGGATCTCCTCCTGGACGCTCTTCGACGCGATGGTGTCGCCGCTCGTCCTGCTGATGCTGCTGTTGAAGAAGTACTTCAGCTCGAAGATCCCGCGCGGCGTGTGCATGTACTTGTTGGTCGTCACGCGGCTGATCGTCGACTCGTGCATCTCCACGTCATCGGCGACGTCACGCAGCACCAGCGGCTTCAGGAAGTGGATCCCGTTGTCGAAGAACTCCCGCTGGAACTTGACGATGCTCTCGGTGACCCGGAAGATCGTCCGCTGCCGCTGCTGGATGCTCTTGATGAGCCACGTGGCCGACTGAAGCCTTTCCTTGATGTATTTCTTGCAGTCGTCGGCGCTCTGGGCCCCATCGGCCGTGCCCCCGAGGATCTCGCGGTAGAAGTTGCTGATCCGCAACCTGGGGAGGCCCTCGTCGTTGAGGATGATCTTGTACTCGTCGCCCACCTTGAAGACGAACACGTCGGGGATGATGTACTGCGGTCCCTCGTCGCTGTACACGAGCCCCGGCTTGGGGTCCATGCGGCTGATGACGAAGATGGCATCGAGCACGTCCGCGATGGGAATTTTGAGCTTTTTCGCGATGTTGTTGTAGTTCTTCGTCTCCAGGTCGTGCAGATGCTCGCGGATGATCGTCTCGATCAGCACGGACGGGCCCACAACGGTCCGGGCCTGGATCAGGAGGCATTCGCGGAGGTCCCGCGCCGCGATCCCCGGAGGGTCGAATTCCTGGATCCGGTCGAGCACCTTCTCTACGACCTCGGTGCCGACCTTCTCCTGCTCGGCGATCTCCTCGACGGTGGCCGCAAGGTACCCGCTCGTGTCCAAATTGCCGATGATCTGCTCGCCTATCCTCCGCTCCGCTTCCGAGAGCCTCGAGAGGCCCAGCTGCCACATCAGGTGATCGGTGAGGGTCGTCTTGCGGGACAGCATGTTTTCCCAGGAGGGTCCCTCGTCTTCCTCGCGGTCGTAGGTCACGCGCATCGGGCCGTAGTCCTCGAGGTAGCTGTCCCAGTCGAAATCCTCCTTGCCGTCCCCCTCGCCCGTCACCTCGCCGGTTCGCTCCGCCGTCTTGACCTCGTCGACCTCCGGCGCGGGCGCCCCTTCCTCGCCGAATTCCTCGGAGGCCCGTTCCTCCAGCAGAGGGTTCTCCTCCATCTCCTGCTGGATCATGTCGATCAGCTCGATCCGGGAAAGCTGGAGCAGCTTGATCGCCTGCTGCAGCTGGGGCGTCATGATCAGCTGCTGGCTGAGTTTGAGGCTTTGCTTGAGTTCGAACGTCATGCCTTCCTGCCTGCTGCGTTTCTAAAACCGGAAGTCGTCGCCCAGGTAGAATTTCCGGGCGATTTGACTCTGCGCGATCATGTCGGGCAAGCCCTCGATCAGCACCTTCCCCTCGTTGAGGATGTAGGCCCGGTCGCACACCGAAAGGGTCTCCCGCACGTTGTGGTCCGAGATGACCACCCCGATGCCCTTGGCCTTGAGCTTCTGGATGATCTTCTGGATATCCGCCACGGCCAGGGGATCGATCCCCGCAAACGGCTCGTCGAGCAGGATGAACCGCGGGGACGTGACCAGCGCCCGGGTGATCTCCACGCGCCGCCTCTCGCCCCCCGAGAGGGAGTAGGCCTTGCTCGAGGCCAGGCCGGTGAGATCGAGTTCGCCGAGCAATTGCTGGAGCCTATTCTTCCTCTCCTCGCGGTCGATGTCAAGGGTTTCGAGAATCGCCAGAATATTTTCCTTGACAGTCAGCTTCCTGAATACGGAGGGCTCCTGGGGCAGGTAGTTGATGCCCTTGCGGGCCCTGACGTACATGGGGTCCCGGGTGATTTCCTCGGCATCGAGGAAAATCCGGCCGTCGTCGGGCCGGATGAGGCCGACGATCATGTAGAAGGTCGTCGTCTTGCCCGCGCCGTTGGGGCCCAGCAGGCCCACGACCTCCCCCGGGCGGATCTCCAGGTCGACGCCGCTGACGACCTTGCGCCCCCCGTAGAGCTTCGTCAAAGCCCTGGCTTCGAGCTTGCTCATCGGCTGCCCTGCCCCGGTTTCCCGGGCACGTCCCGCGGCGGCTCCTTTTTCGTTTTCCCCTTGGACGAATCGGGATAGATGGTCGCGGTGACCCGTTTGCCCTCGGCGGACTCGACGATGCCGCGGTTCTCCTTGAGAAGCACGATCACGCGGTCGCCCGTGACGACATTGCCGCCTTCACGCATGACGGGGTTGCCCGTCACGACGATCCGCTGTTCGTCCGCGTAGTAAACGGCCTGCTCGCCCGTGACGATGCGGTCCCCTTCGGTGATGCGCACGTTCCCCTTCGAGACGATGCGGTCGATATCCCCGGCGTTTGCCGCAGGCCCCCTCACCGCCCCGGGCGCTTCCGCCTTTTTCTTGAAGTACAGCATCAAAGAGTCGCTCTTCATGACGCGGTCGCCCTGGGTGGCGACGGCGTTGCCGGAAAACTCGACCAGGTTCTTCTCCCGGTAGGCGTCGAGCCGGTCGGAGACGATCTCGATCGGCTTGTTGCCCCCCTCCTGGAGCCACTGGGACCGGCTGTCCTGACCGGTCAGAAGTCCCGGCGCCGCCAGGGCGAAGGCCGCGAGGATCGCAAAGATGGGAAGGGTCTTCCTGTTCACCTGTTCCCCCTGCGGGCATGGGCCCGTCATTCGATCCGGGCCCTGACGGGTCCGGAGATCGTGACCTGCTCCGATTTCAGCAGCAGCGTCATGCCCTTGCCGGCGACGCTGAATCTCGGGTTGGTCAGCGTGACGGCATCCTGCGTGTGGATCTTCTTTTCGCCGTCCGAGTAGTGCAGGCGATCCGTGGTGAACCGGTCCCCCCGGCTGGAGAGGATCACCACGTGGCCCTCGATGTCCACGTCCTTCCGGTCCGTGCGGAGACGTCCCCGGTCGGCCGTCAGTTCGTAGATCTTGCCGTCCGGGAGGATGAGCCGCATGCGGACCTTCTCGAACCGGGCCTGGTTTTCCTTCTTGAGAAACTCCGCCGAGTCGGCGTAGATCTCGAGGCGGTTCCCCGAGTCGCCCACCTCCGTGTAATGCACGTCCTTGATGTAGAGATCGGCCTGATCGTCGATGACCTTCAGTGCCGTTTCCTTCTCTTCCGTCGCCGGTGCGCCCCGAAACAGCACCGCGGCAACGAGGGCCGACAGGACGATGACGGCAGCTGCAAGACCGAATTTCCCTGCCGGCCGCCCTGCGTGTTTCCGAAAAAATTCAAGCCACTTAGCCATGTTTCATTCGCAGGGCTGAACCATATCACCCGGTATTCCGATTGTAAAGCCCAAAAGGCGGCACTCATGATCGGGAAGAAGCCTGCAGGTTCGGAGATTCGGACCCGCCGCAGGCTTTTCAGGATCTTTCGGGTTCTCCGGGCTTCCGGACTTCGCAGCTTCCTATCTTCCTTCTTTTCAAGCCCTGTAGCGCCCCATCGCGTCCTCCCACTTGCCCTGAACCTTGAGGATCATCTCGCAGACTTCCCGTACGGCCCCCCCGCCCCCCGGGTTCTGCGTGACGAGATCGACGGCCCGAAGGACTTCCTCGTGGGCATCGGCGACGGTCACGGAGAACCCCGCGCGCCGCAGAACGGGCAGATCGACGATGTCGTCACCCATGTAGGCCACCTGTCCGGCGCCGAGTCCCCGCGTTTTCAGGATCTCCTCGAAGACGGCCAGCTTGTCCAGGGCGCCCTGGTAGACTCTCTGCACGCCCAGTTCGCGGGCCCGGTGCTCGACGACGCGGGATTTCCGCCCCGTGAGGAACATCACCTCGACGCCGGCTCTCTGGATCATCTTGAGGCCGTGCCCGTCGCGGACATGGAAGCACTTGGTCTCCTGCCCGTCATCGCCGATGACGATGCGGCCGTCGGTGAGCACCCCGTCCACATCGAGGATGAAGACGTTCACCCTCCGGATCTTGTCGGCGAGGGCCGACCCCAATTTCGCCTCGAGGTCCATCAGCGCCCCTTCCGCATGTCGTTCTTCACCAGCCCGTCGATCCCCTTGAGCGTGACGAGCAAGTCCCGGAGGGTGTCCAGGGCCAGTGAGTTCGGCCCGTCGCAGCGGGCCCGGTCCGGGTCGGGGTGGACTTCCATGAACAGCGCATCCACGCCGACCGCCGCGGCCGCCCGTGCCAGAAAGACGGCCATGGCCCGCTCCCCTCCCGATGCCTCGCCGGCCCCTCCGGGCAGCTGCACGCTGTGGGTGGCGTCGAAGACGACGGGGTAGCCCATACTTCTCAGGATCGGGATCGACCGCATGTCGGAGACGAGGTTGTTGTACCCGAAGCTCGCACCCCGCTCGGTGATGAGGATGTTGCGGTTGCCGGTCGATTCGACTTTCCGCACGACGTTCTGCACGTCCCAGGGGGCCAGGAACTGCCCCTTCTTGATGTTGACGACCCTGGCGTGACGGGCCAGCTCCAGGACGAAGTCCGTTTGGCGGCACAAAAACGCCGGGATCTGAGCCACGTCGAGAACCTCCGAGGCCCGCTCGATTTCCTCGAATCGGTGGACATCGGACAGCACCGGGATGCCGATCTCCTCGCGGATCGCCTGCAGGATCTTCAACCCCCGGTCGAGCCCCGGTCCCCGGAAGGAGCGGAGGGAGGTCCTGTTGGCCTTGTCGTAGGAAGACTTGAAAATGAGGGGGACCCCCACCTCCGACGTGATCTCCTTGAGGCGGGCGGCCACCCTGCGGGTCACCTTTTCCCCCTCGATGACGCAGGGCCCGGCAATGAGCACGAATGGCTCGCCGCCGCCGATCTCTATACCTCCGACATTCACTTTGCGCATGGCAGCCGCCATTCTCTTGTTTTCCTCTTCGCGTCATTCAAAGGTCACAGGTTACAGGCTGCAGGTGACAGGTAAAGAAGAAACCTGTTACCTGTTACCTGTTACCTGTTACCTGTTACCTGTTGCCTGTTGCCTCTCCCTACTCCCTGTGTTTGTCCTCGAGCATCTTGATCCTCAGCTGCGGAATCCTCTCCGCGGCGCGGGATTCGGGGTTGATCTGATAGGCGGCCTTATACGCTTCGAGGGCCTCCTTGTACAACTTCTTTTTCTCGT
>JAGPKU010000105.1 GCA_018053845.1 Syntrophobacterales bacterium | reverse complement strand
GCGACTTGCGTTCGCAAGGCATTCCCGCCGCCAAGGACACCCTGTATGCCTATCTCGGCTACCTTGAGGATGCCTTCCTGATCCGAACGGTCTCCCTGGCTTCCCCCTCCGAGCGGCGCCGGATGGTGAACCCCCGCAAAGTCTACCCCGTGGACCCGGGATTGATCCCGTTATATGACCGCACCGGCCGCAGCAACGTCGGGCATGCCCTGGAAACCTGCATCATGCTGGAACTCGAAAGGCGTGGCGCCGAGATCTCTTATGTGCGCACGCAGAGCGGTTTCGAGGTCGACTTCCTCGCGTCATTCCCGGACGGACGACGGGAATTGATTCAGGTCTCTTCTGATCTGTCTGATCCCGGCACCCTGGCCCGAGAGACGCGAGCCCTCGGAGAGGCCGCCGGGGAACACCGAAAAGCAGCACAACACCTGATCAGCCTGGATTCGGAACCCCCTCCCGGCTTGCCATCGGACATCACATGGCATTCCGCAACAACCTGGCTGCTGACCAGGGACCTTTGATCGTGCATCCACTCAGACATGACAACCATTCGCCGGGCCCCGCAATTCCGCCCTGGGTTACGTCCTTTCGATCCGTTGGTCACGAGTTCGAATCTCGTACGGCCCACCAGGAAAAAAAAGGGCCTCCGGCCGTGCCGGAGGCCCTTTCGGAAATTTCCGATTACTTGATCACCGCGGCGCCGGCACCGGCGATCACGCCGTCCTGCTGCGCGGAGCCGCCGGAGACGCCGATGGCGCCGATGATCTTGCCGCTCTCGATGATCGGCACGCCGCCCTCGATGGCGCTGATGCCGTCGAGCGTCAGGTAGTGGATGTTGGCCTTCACCGCATTCTCGAGGGCCAGGGTGGGACGCTTGTACATGACGGATGCCTTGGCCTTGTGGATCGCCACGTCGTTGCTGCCCCACTGGACCACGTCAAACCGCTCCAGGTAAACGAGATGTCCGCCCGTGTCCACGATGGCGATGACCACGTTGACCTTCATCTCCTTGGCCTTTGCCGCCGCCGCCGCCGCTACCTTTTTCGCCGCATCCAGGCCGATGTTCGGGCCGTAGGGGTTGGGCATCTGCTGGGCGAAAGACGAGCCGGCGACGAAAAGCGCGACCACACAAAGTACCGTTGCTACCTTCAGAGAACGCATCGTACTTCCTCCTTTGGCGTTTACTTGAGAGAAATCCCTCCCGGGATCATGCGTGATTATAAGGAAAGCCGTCTTGCCATGTCAAAGAGTTTCCAGGGTCTGGATCGCGGAAAACGCAGGCCCAGAGACTATCTCATACATGACATAACCTCCGGCAATTCACCTCGCGCTACCTCGCTCTGGCGCTGCGCGGGAGTAATTGCCGCGACCTTGCCGTTCCGGGTGTATGTGTGGTAAAAAAGCGGGTGCCTGAACCCATCCCCGCCGTCACAGGGAAACCCATGCTCGGCACGTTCATCCATCGCAGGAAGCGGACCTTCCATCCCGGCATCATGATCATCCTGTTCGGGCTGTTCCTCGTTGCCTGCACGGCCCAGTACCCCCTGAACCCCGGCGTGGAAAAAATCGACCGCGAGGAACCCTACCGGGTCAAGCTCGCTTCCCCCGACCGCTCGCACGACACGCTGCTGCTCCTCGCCTTTTCGGGAGGCGGCACCCGGGCGGCAGCCCTGTCCTACGGGATCCTGGAGGCCCTCGACCTCGTGGAGGTCCCGGCACCCGCATCGAAGGCAAACCGGAGACACACCCTGCTGGACGAGGTGGACCTCGTCTCGGGCGTCTCCGGAGGCAGCTTCACGGCCTCCTACTACGGGCTCTACGGCCGCCAGATCTTCAACGACTTCCGCACCGAGTTTCTCTACGGCGACTTCCAGGGGTCGCTGCTCTGGGGGCTGGCGAACCCCGTCAACTGGTTCCGCCTCCTCTCGCCACGCTACGGCCGCAGTGACCTGGCCCAGGAACATTACGACGCAAAGCTCTTCAGGGGCGCGACCCTGGGCGACATCGCGAAGAAGCCCGGGCCCGTCGTGGTGATCCTCGCCACGGATGCCGGCGAGGGCATCAGCTTCGCCTTCACCCCGAACCAGTTCGCCCTCATCTGCGCCGACTTCGACCGATTCCCCGTCTCCCGCGCCGTGGCCGCCTCGGCCGCCTTCCCAGGGGCCCTTTCCCCGGTTGTCCTCAAGAATTACGCGGGCCAGTGCGACATCCGGACACCGGCCTGGATCGAAAAGTCCCTTGCGGACCCGGACCTGTCCAGCCGGACCTATTACAACGCCCTGCGGATGAAGACCTACCTCGACGCGCGCCGCAAGCCCTACATCCACCTCATCGACGGGGGCGTCTCGGACAATCTCGGGGTCCGCGGCATCCTGGAGTTCCTGATCGCCCGGGGCGGCATCCATGCATCGCTCAGGGCCCTGGGCATCGAGAAAACCCGGCGCGTGGCCATCGTCATCGTCGACGCGAAGACCCAGGAGAGGGCGCGCTGGCAGCTCCTCGACGAGGTCCCCGGCATCGGGGCCATCCTGCGGGCCTCGTCGACCATCATGATCAACAAGTACAACTTCGAGACCATCGAATTTCTTCACAACGTCGCCCGGGAGTGGGCGCACGACGACGAGATCCACGGGCAGAGACCCATCGACTTCTACATCGTGCACGTGGCCTTCGACGCGCTGCCCGACCCGAAGGAGCGGGACTACTTCAACGCGATCCCCACGAGCCTCTACCTCGAGCAGGAACAGGTGGACAACCTCCGGGAAGTCGCCTCGAAGCTCCTATACGGTCACAAGGATTTCCGGCGGCTGGTGCGGGATCTCGGGGGGCAGATCCCGGAGCGGCCGATCCGGCTCAGCCTGCCGGCACCGAGCCCGGCCGACGGCACCGGGGAGCCGTGGTTCGCGGGGCACGAAACCGCGCCCTGAATCACGAGACAGGGCGGGCCGCCGGAAACGTCCGGATGCCCGCCCTGTCGTCCCCTACCCTCCTCGGCACCCTGGATACTCCGCCGGTCATTACGCAGGGGGCTGTGACCTCGAATCCCCACACCTCATCGCGCCAGGTGAAGGTCCCGTTCTTGATCGTGAGCTTGTTGAAGGCGGTCCTGTTGCCCGACAGTTTCCCACGATGCATGACGTAATCGAGATAGGACCAATCGCAGGCGAAGAGATCCGGGGCGGTCCCTTCCGCGGGCACCTCGGTGATCCGGTCGCCGTTGTAATCATAGGATGATCCTGCACAGCCCCCGTCGTTGCCCTCGTCCTGGACGACCTGCTCGACCTGGACGGCCCCCTCGTAGAGCAGGTTCTCCACGGGCGGGGCGCTTGCCGCGAACAGGTTCAACGAGCCCTCAGCCCACGTGGTGCTCACGCTCGGGCCGCCGGTTCCAAGATTGAAAATCGGCACGGTCCCGTGGCCGACGAGGTTCCACCCGAGGTCCTTCGTGCCGTCCTTGTTCGTCTTCACGCGGACGGTCTGCGGGAAGGTGGCGTTGACGTAGCGCAGGCAGACGGACTCCCCTGCGGTGAGCCTGTCGGCAAAGGCCTAGGCCAGGTTGGGGGTCCCGGATTCGTACACAAAGCAGCTCCACTGGTGCAACGGTGCCTCGAAAAGTTCATTCAGGTCACGGTCGGCGACCCGGTAGACGTCCGTCCGGGCCGACGCGCTCAGCGGCAGCGCGACAACGAGCGGCGCCGCGACGGCAAGAAACAAATCCTTCCTCATGTTCATCCTTCTGTGATTGATCGTGAAATCCACCCTGGTCATGTTCACCCCGCAGGGTGCACTCTATTCTGAAAGGGAAGAAAGAAAGGGGGCCCTCCGGCTGGAGGATACCTTGCGAGTCTCATCGGCGGACACGATGCGAAACGTGAGGGGTTATCGAGGAGGGAATGCGCACAGGGCGGTCATCAAGACAAGAATGAAGGGGACGGGGCCCCTTTCTCCACTTCCCGCTCCCACCAGGAAAGGAAGCCAGGGGTAAGGGTTTGCCTCTAGGCCCGGTAGAGAAAGTCCCCCTTCTGACTCACCACGTTGCGGGTGTCGACGACAGGCACGCCCAGGGCGGCGAAGTCGATCGCCCGGTACTCGTCGTGGGGGGTGGCGACGAGGATGAGGTCGAAGTCCTTCGAGACCGCCACGGATTTGCGTCCCGCATACTTCGCGTACTCCCGCGAGGGGCGGATGACGGGGATGCAGGGGTCGTTGTAGGCGACCTCGGCGCCCAGGCGCTCGAGCTTCTCCATGAGCCGGTAGGAGGGAGACTCGCGGTCGTCGTCTACGTTGGCCTTGTAGGCAAGCCCCAGGATGAGGATCCGGGAGCCCTTCACGTGCTTGCCGTGCGCGTTGAGGGCCTCCATGACCTTCGAGACCACGTAGTCCGGCATCGACGTGTTGATCTCGCCCGCCAGCTCGATGAAGCGCGTGTTGAACTCGTACTCCCTTGCCTTCCAGGTCAGGTAGAAGGGGTCGATGGGGATGCAGTGCCCACCCAGGCCCGGCCCCGGGAAGAAGGGCTGGAACCCGAAGGGCTTTGTCGCCGCCGCCTCGATCACCTCCCAGACGTCGATCCCCATGCGGTCGAAGCAGATCTTCAATTCGTTGACCAGGGCGATGTTGACGGAGCGGTAGATGTTCTCGAGGAGCTTCGCCGCCTCGGCCACCCTCGCCGACGAGACGGGGACGGTCCTCTCGACGACGCGGTCGTAGAGGGCCCGGGCGGCGGCGAGGCACGCGGGCGTGAGCCCCCCGACCACCTTCGGCACGGTCCGGAGGCTGAAGCTCTTGTTGTTCGGGTCCTCCCGCTCGGGAGAGAAGGCCAGGTGGAAGTCCACACCCGCCTTCAGGCCCGAGGACTCCAGGATCTCCCGGAGATCTCCGTCGGTGGTGCCGGGGTAGGTCGTGGACTCCAGGACGACGAGCTGCCCTTTGCGAAGATGCCGGGCGATCGTCCTGCCCGTGTTGAACACGTAGCTCATGTCGGGCTCGCGGTTTTTGTTCAGGGGCGTGGGCACGCAGATGAGGATGCAGTCCACCTCGGCGAGGCGGCCGAAATCCGATGTCGGCGTGAAGCGGCCGTTGATCTCCCCTGCGAGCAGGGACGAGTCGATATGGCGGATGTAGCTCTCGCGCCTGCGCAGGGCGGCGATCTTCTTTTCATCCACGTCGAAGCCCGTGACCGTAAAGCCTGTGCGGCAGAACTCGATGACCAGCGGCAGGCCGACGTAGCCCAGGCCGATCACCCCGACGCGGGCCTGTCCGGTGCTGATCTTTTCAAGAAGCGTCATACATAATCCTTCCGTGAATCCGAGTTGCGCGCCGGCGCTGCGGCGCTCGAACAAAACTTGCAAGTTTCATGCTTCGCAACAAAAAGAAGCCCCCTTGTCCCCAAGGATGGCCGCTCCATGATTGCTTCTCCGCCCTTCCTCACTTCCGCCCTTCGGTCCCCTCGGCCGCCGGCAGCAGGATGTGGAAGGCCGCGAAGTGCCCCTCCCGGGACTCGACGCGGATCAGGCCCTCGTGATTGCGGACGATGGCATAGCTCACGGCGAGCCCCAGCCCCCGCCGGGCCTCCTTGGTCGTAAAATAGGGGTCGAAGATCTTCGAGAGGTGCTCCTCGCGGATCCCCTGGCCGTGGTCGCGGATGGAGATCTTGACATATCGGCCCTCCCGGACCGTCAGGCGGTCCGAGGCCTCCACGACGGCATTGCCGGCCAGGACGTCGATGACGCCGCCGCCGGGCATGGCCTCGACGGCGTTCTGGACGATGTGGCGCAGCACCTGCCGGATCTGTTCCTCGTCGGCCTCCACCGGCCAGAGATCAGGGTCGATCGAATAGCGGACGTCGATCGCCGGCTCGCGGGGGATCAGCCCCTCGGCCTCCCGGAGCAGCGGCGCGAGGTCCATTTTCTTGCGGACGGGGTAGCCCCCCTTGGCGACGGTGATCAGCA
>JAGPKU010000104.1 GCA_018053845.1 Syntrophobacterales bacterium | reverse complement strand
CCGATCGATAAAAAAAGGCCATGAGCTTCCTGCCCATGGCCTTTAGAATTTCGTCTTCGATTCCCTAAATTCTAAAAACGACGGGCGATCGGGATGTCCGCAGAAGCAGGAGCAGAGCGAGGCACAATAGTCCGCAGAGGCTCAGCAACTCTCTTCTCGCACCGATCGACGTCATTTCCGATGATTTCCTCACAAAGTACACCCTAGATATAGGAAAGGATTGGGCTTGTCAACAACAAAAACAGGCTGCAGGGCTTAAGGCTGATGGCTCAGGGATAATTTGCAAGAAGGCTGCCAAATCAAGAATGGCTTGGGCTGAATGGAAAATCAAAGGACATATGGCAAAAGGCTGAGGGCGAAAGAAAAGAAGATCATGCAGCATCTCTTCTTGCCTTTAGCCATAAGCCTCATGCCTTACGCCCCAAGTTTTTGATGATCATCCCCGCGTAGCGCTCAGCGGCGCCGCGGCTCGACAGGACCCGCTTCTGGCCTTCGGCCCCGAGGCGCCGGAGTTCGGCGGGGTCGGACAGGACCCGCCTCATCCCCTCGAGCAGTTCCCGCTCGTCCCTCACGCAGATGCCGGCGCCGGCCTCTTCCAGCAGGGCCTTCTCCTCCATGAAGTCCTCCATGGAAGGCCCGTAGAAGACGACCTTTCCCCAGGCCGCCGGCTCCAGGATGTTCTGGCCTCCCTTCGGAACGAGGCTCCCCCCGCAGTAGACGACGGAGGCCAGGCTGTAGAGCGCGAAGAGCTCGCCGATCACATCGACGACGACGACCTCTTCCTGCGGCTCTTTTCCCGCGCGGATCTCGCTCATCAGGATGCAGGCGTGCCCCTCCTGCGCGGCCAGGTCGCGGACGGCCGCCCCCCTCTCGGGGTGGCGGGGAACGAGGATCAGCCTCAAGTCGGGAAAATCGCGCAGGAGCCCGCGGTAGGCCCTCAGGACCACGGCCTCCTCGCCTTCGTGCGTGCTGCCCGCCACGAGGACGCGGGTGTCGGGCGTCATCTTCAGCTGGGCGGCTTTGCGGGACCAGGTCTCGCCGCTCACCCGCGAGGCGATGCTGTCGTACTTGGCGTTGCCCATGACGCGGACCTTCTGCGGGGCCGCCCCGATCGTCCTGATGCGTTCGGCATCCACCGCGGAGATGACGCCGATTTCGCGGACCGACCCGAGGACCTTCCCCCAGAAAAACGACGTCCGCGAGTAACGCCGGAACGACCGCGGCGAGATCCGGCCGTTGACCATGACGGCGGGGATTGCGCGCCTGACGCAGCACCGCAGGAAGTTGGGCCAAAGCTCCGTTTCCGTCAGGACGACGATGTCGGGGTCGATTTCCCCGATGACGCGCCTGACGACCCAGGGCAGGTCGAGGGGGAAATACAGGAATGCCGTCGCCTGGGGAACGAGCCTTCTCGCCATGGCCTGGCCCGTCTCCGTGCCGGTCGAGAGGATGATGCAGGATTGGGGAAGTCTATCCCTCAGCGCGCCGACGATGGGCGCCGCCGCCGTGACCTCGCCCACGGAGACGGCATGGACCCAGATCCGCGGGCGGCCCCGGATGGAAGACAGGGTTTCTTGCGGTATCGAGCCGAGTTTCTGCCCGATGCTTCGGCGGTACTTTCCCGCGACGAGGATCCGGAATGCGTAGTACGGCGCGAGGATCACGAAGCCCGCCAGCAGGACGAGGTTGTAGAGCACGTAGAGCACCGCCCGACGATAATGCGGTTTCCGGGCACTGTCAAGAGGACAGGCGCCCGGCCATGGGCATCAGGCATCGAAAAAGAGTAAACGGGACTGCAGCCGGTGCGTTATTTCCCGCACCGGACTCTCAGGTCCGGGTTGCCGTGCCGGGGCGGTTGACATCGGCAGGGGTTTGTTGTACGTTGGGTTGGCCCTGTCAAAAGTCCCGAAATTACGAAAGAATAGCCATCGAGGCAAGAGGAGCTCCCATGACGTCCAGAAAAGTATGGATCGGAACCGCAGTTTTCCTGATCGTTGCGGCCCTGCTCGTCTCCTGCGCCCGCTACCAGCGGCAGGTCGTCCCCTTCAAGATGCCGCAGGCCTACCCCAACGCCACGGCCGTCGGCGGGGCCGTGGTGGCCTCCAAGTCGTGGGACAGCCAGGAGGAGGCTCAGCAGGCCTTCGGGTTCGACATCCGGCCCGACATCCTGCCCATCCAGGTCGTCTTCGACAACAAGGGCAGCCACCCCCTCGAGATCGTCGCCGAGCAGACGATCCTCATCGACGTGGAGAACAACGCCTGGCAGGTCCTCGACGCCAAGCTCGCCTACGACCGCATCGCGAAGAAGACCGAGTTCGGCGAGGTCGCACCGGGCGCGGCCAAGTACGGCGCTCTCGGGGCCGTCGCGGGCGGGATCATCGGCGCGGCCATCGGGATCGTGAGCGGCCAGGGCGTGGGAGACGCCGCCATGAAGGGTGCGGCGGCCGGTGCGGCGACGGGGGCCGTGCTGGGCGGCAGCCAGGGACTGACGGACGGCGACGTGCAGCGGCAGATCCGGGAGGACCTCCGGACGCGTTCCCTCGAGCGCAGGGCCGTTGCGCCCCAGGAGATCGCCCATGGGTTCGTCTTCTTCCCCGGGGAGGCCAAGAAGGCCCAGGAACTGAGGCTGCGCCTGCGCGAGGCGGACACGGGAAGGGTATACCCGCCTGTCGTCCTGCGCTACTGAAATACGGGCATAGGGCTGGGGGCTTATGGATTATGGTGAGAATGGGCGGGGTCGTTGAATCCTGTCTTTTTCTTGCCTTGCGCCCTTCGCCTTACGCCTCAATCCAATCCGAAGGATATCCCATATGAAACAGATCGCCCCGTCCATTCTCTCCGCCGATTTCAGCAGGCTGGGCGAGGAAATCAGGGCCGTGGAGAAGGCCGGCGCCGATCTCATCCATGTGGATGTCATGGACGGCCGCTACGTGCCGAACATCACGATCGGCCCCGGCGTCGTCGCGTCCCTGCGCAAGACGACGAGCCTCCCCTTCGACGTGCACCTCATGATCGAAGAGCCGGACCGGTACGTCGACGCCTTTGTCGAGGCGGGCAGCGACATCGTCACGGTCCACGCCGAGGCGGTCATCCATCTGCACCGGACGGTGCACTATATCAAGGGGAAGGGGATCAAGGCCGGGGTGTCCCTGAACCCCTCGACGCCGCTGTCCTGCATCGAGGAGATCCTGCCGGACATCGACGTGCTGCTGATCATGACGGTGAACCCCGGGTTCGGCGGACAGAAATTCATCACGGGCATGCTGCCCAAGATCCGGAGGGCCAAGGAGCTGGCGCGGTCGCGCGGCCTGGAGCCGGCCATCGAGGTGGACGGGGGGGTCACGGCGGAGAACATCGGAAGCCTCGCCGAGGCCGGCGCGGACATCTTCGTGGCCGGCGCCGCCGTTTTCGGCAGCCCTTCCTACAGCGAGGCGATCACACGGATGAAGGGGATTCTTACCAAGTATTAGAGATGCGCCCACGAACGTGAGAGGGTAAGAAGGTAAGAGGGTGAGAAAGAGGAATGGCTGTTCTTCTTCCATTCGTTCTCACCTTCTCACGTTCTTACCCTCCCGCCTTCTTCTCGTCACCGGGCGCTTCGCCCGTCTCCGGCCTGCGCGGCTGCAAGGCCTCCTCGCTGTATGCCAGGAGACTCTCCGCCCGGGATTCCCTGCGTTTGACGGCCTTCAGGAACCTGGCCACCAGGATCTCCGTCAGTTCCTCGGGGGTGTGGCGGGGCTTCGCGCCGGCTGCGACCTTGCCGCCGGCCATCATCTCGTGTCCGCCGCCCGTCCCCAGGTCCGCCACCATCTTCTGGGCGATCCGGTCAGCCGAGCCCCGTCTCTTCTTCGTCCGCAGAGAGAAATAGACATCCCCGACGAATTCCCCCACGGACAGGACCCACTTGACCCCTTCGGTGCGTACGATGAGATCGGCCATCTCCGCGATGATTTCCAGGTGCTCCACGTGGCCCAGGTTCAGGGTGACCGCGTCCTTGTAGAGCCGGGCGCTGCTGATGGCCTTCTCGAGCATGCTCAGGTAGTCCCGCGGGACCTCCGGGTGCTCGATCTGCGACAGGAGGCGGAAGAGAACCCTGTTGTAGAAATACATGCAGGCGTCGATGTCCTTCACGCTCACCCCGCGGCCCAGGTCACGGGTGTCGGAGCGGACCCCGTAAAGAAGGGCCGTGGCCACCTTGCGGTCCACCTCCGTGATGCCCGCATCGCGCAGGTACTCGGCCAGGATCGTCGAGGTGCTCCCGTAATCGGTCCGGATGTCGTAGTACTTCGCCAGGCGGGTCCTGGCCCGGAAGGGCACGTGATGGTCGATGACGATGTCGGGGATGATCGACCGGGGCAGCGAGTTGTTTCCGGCCCCGGGCTGCGTGTCCACGAGGGCAATGACGCTGAAATTGTTGAGGTTGACCTCGGCCAGGGCGCAAAGGTCGATCTTCAGGTGGCGGATCATGGCCCGGTTCTCGGCGCGCCCCACGACCCCGCTGGAGGCGATGATCGCGCCCACCTTCCACTTCGTATACAGGAGGTGCTTGAGGGCGAACGCGGCGGCGAGCGCATCGGGGTCGGGGTGATTGTGGGTGACAATCAGGATTTTCCGTTTACCCCGGACGATCTCGTGGAGCCGTTCGAGACGGGTCTGGTTGTTCGTGCCGTTCTGAGCCATGCTGTCAGGTTCCGATTGGCCGTTCCAGCACGGATCGGCCGATCCCTGTTCCTTCACCCGGGGATGCAGGGGCCCCGAGCGCGTCGCTGCGCCATCCCGAACCCGCCGAGGAGCCCGGACCCGTGCCCCTCGTGCGCGACGGACCCCGCACGGTGACGGGGTTCTCGCGGCAACAAGACTTTCCTGCCCTCGGGGGTGAGGGGGCCTGCAAGCATTGGCCCTCGCCTTGATCCCTCCCCTCAGGGGATGGGAAACGGGAGGGCCGTTTTCCGGAAGCCCGGGTCGCCGAGGCGTAGGGGCGATTATAAGGCTTTGCCGGGGAATGTCCACACTTTTTTTGGGGGCCTCCGGGGTGCAGGAAAGCGCCTGTTCAGGTCGCTTGAAGCCGCCGGGCAAGTGGGGTAGTATGCAATAGGCATAAGGCACCAGGCATTGGGCATCAGGATAGAAAAGGGCGACAAGTTACCTTGCCTTTCCTGCTGCCTGTTGCCTGACGCCCGGAGCCTATCTCACATGCACCTCATCATCGACGGCTACAACCTGATCCGGCAATCGGACGTCTTGCGAGCCCATGAGCGTCACGGCCTTGAGGCGGGCCGAAAGGCCCTCACACACCTGCTGGCGGGCTACCGGAGGGCCACGGGGCACCGGATCACCGTCGTCTTCGACGGCTGGCTCGGGGGGCCTCCCCAGGAGGAGCGCGACCGGGAATCGGGCATCGACATCATCTACTCCCGCCGCGGGGAAAAGGCGGACGAGGTCATCAAGAGGCTTGCACGCGCGCAGGCCGGCGAGACGATCGTGGTCACCTCTGACCGCCCCGTCATGGATGCCGCCACGCGTGCAGGGGCCGCCGCCATCGCCTCCCGTGAATTCGAGGAAAGGGTCCGCCGGCCCCGCCGGGGCCTGCCGGCACAGGCCCCGGAGCTTTGCGGCAAGGACGACGAGGGGGACTCCCCCCCGCCGAGGGGGACGAAGAAAAAAGGCCCCTCCCGCAGGACATCCAAACGGGAGAGGCTGAAGCGAAGGGGAATGGAGAAACTCTGAAGTCAAGGCGCCGGGAAGTTCAGAAGTTGGGAAATCAGGCAGAATCCCCTTCCTTTCTGGCTTCCCAACTTCACAGCTTCTTAACTTCTCAACTTCGTGTTTTTTCTCTCCGCCTGTCCGCACAGGTCAATCAGCAGACGCTCGAGCAGCAGCCTCGCGTCCCCGCCCGTCGACTTCATCGCCACGTCGGCCGCCAGCACCCGCTCCATCTGAGCCAGCAGCTCG
>JAGPKU010000024.1 GCA_018053845.1 Syntrophobacterales bacterium | reverse complement strand
AGGTCCAGGTCGTCGACCTGGAAAAGGAGCGCACCGAGGCCGCCCTCCGGTTCAAGGAGAACCTCACGCGCCTGACCCTCTACACGGGCGTCGAGTACGGGGAGGACGTCACGGTCCAGGGCCTGGGCGCCGCCGCGGAGGTCTCCGAGCGCCCCGGGGCGGAGCGCGTCGAGCAGACCCCCGAGTACCGGGCGAAGCGGAAGGAAGTGGAGGCGCAGAGGGAGAAGGGCCGCGCGGCGCGGAACAACCTCCTGCCCGACGTGGGCGTCTACGGACGCTACGACTTCTACGGCCGCAGCCCCGAGGTGTACGACTCCATGAGGGAGATGGACAAGAACTCCTGGAACGCGGGCGTCTACATCACGATCCCCCTCTTCGACGGCGGGCTGCGCAGGTGGGAGCGCGAGCGGGCGGCCCGGGAGCTCCGGCGGCAGGAGCTGTCGCTGCGGGTGCTCGTGGAGGAAAAGCGCAGGGATTCGTCGGGCCTGCTCGTCAAGCTCCGGGAGCTCGACCGGACGATCGCCCAGTACCGGCAGCTGCTGGCGCGCTACGAGAAGCTCCTCGCCATCGCGGCGGGGGCGGCGGCCCTGGGCGGCCGCAGCCGGGCGGAGCTCCTGGAGAGCGGCAAGGAGGCGCTCGCCGTCGAGCGGGACCTGGAAGTGTGCGTGAACCAGCGGGCCGTCGCGGAGCGGAAGTACCGGCTGGAGACGGATTTCGCGCGTGCCATGGAGGATCTCGATGGAAACGGGACTGATCGCCATTGAAATCGCCGCACGGATCCACTCCGTCCCGATGGACCTGCAGTCCGTCCGGAAGAAGTATTTCGTGCAGGGGGAGCTCTCCCCCGAAGAGATGATCCGGATCCTGCGGGACCACGGATTCAAGGCGAGGCACCGCAAAATCGCGGGCCTCGAGGAGCTCAAGGGCTACCCGCTGCCGCAGATCCTGCTCGCGCCCGAGGGGGGCTACCACGTCCTCATCGGGATGAAGGAGGGCAAGTGCCTGATCTTCGACACCGGGCGGAAGGCCATCCGCGAGGTCGACGAGGCGGGCCTCGGGGGGCTGTGGTCCGGCGAGGTCGTGGCGCTGCGGCCCCGGTTTCGCCAGGCCGAGTTCGCCGGCGGCTTCCAGTGGCTCTTCCTGGAGTTCTTCCGCTTCCGCTCCATCTTCTACGAGGTCGTGGGCGCCTCGTTCTTCATCCAGTCCTTCGGGCTCGTGACGCCGCTGTTCATCCAGGTCATCATCGACAAGGTGCTGCCCCACCGCGCCCTCTCGACGCTGCAGGTCGTGGCGGCGGCCTTCCTCGCGGTGGTCGTCTTCGAGTCCTGCATGCACTTCCTGCGCAACTACCTCCTGTACCACACGGCCAACAAGATCGACGCGGGGCTCGGGGCCCGGGTGTACCGGCACCTGCTGTCGCTGCCGTACCGCTACTTCGAGACGCGGCGGGTGGGCACCATCATCGCCCGGGTGCGCGAACTGGAGAACCTGCGGCAGTTCATGGCCAACGTCTCGCTCACGGTGCTCCTCGACACGGTCTTCTCCTTCGTCTTCATCGCCGTCATGGCCCTCTACAGCCCGGCGCTCACCCTGCTGGTCCTGGGCTTCGTGGCCGTCATCGCCCTGGTGTCCTTCGTCGCCACGCCGCACATCAAGGCCAGGCTCGACGAGAAGTTCCACAGGGGCGCCATGGCGCAGTCCTTCCTGGTGGAGTCCGTCACGGGGATCCAGACGGTGAAGTCCATGGCCCTCGAGGGCAAGATGGTGCGCAACTGGGAGAATCACCTGGGGGACTACATCCGGTCGGCCTTCAACCTGGCCAACGTGGGCAACGCGGCCGTCACCGCCTCGCAGACCCTGCAGAAGCTCATGACCCTGGCCGTGATCTACTTCGGCGTGGGCCTCGTCTTCGACAACCGGCTCAGCGTGGGCCAGCTCATCGCCTTCCAGATGTTCGCCTCGCAGCTCAGCGGCCCCGTCCTGCGCCTCGTGCACCTGTGGCAGGACTTCCAGCAGGCGCGGCTCTCCCTCGAGCGCATCGGCGACATCGTCAACACGCCCTCGGAGGTGACGGGCGGCTCCGTGTCGCTGAGGGACCTCAAGGGCTTGATCGCGTTCAGGGACGTCAAGTTCCGCTACGCCCACGACGGGCCGCTCGTGCTCGACGGGGTGAGCCTCGCGGTCCGGCCCGGCGAGATGATCGGCATCGTGGGCCGCAGCGGCTCGGGCAAGAGCACCGTGGCCAAGCTCGTCCAGCGACTCTACCACCCGCAGGAAGGCGTCATCGCCGTCGACGGCATCGACCTGCGGCACATGGACCCGCTCTTCCTGCGCTCGCGGATCGGCATGGTGCCCCAGGAGAGCTTCCTCTTCAGCGGCACGATCCGCGAGAACATCGCCATGGCCATGCCCGACGCGGACATGGAAAGGGTGATCGCCGCCGCGCGTATCGCCGGGGCCCACGAGTTCATCAGCGAGATGCCCCTGGGCTACGACACCGTCGTGGAGGAGCGGGGCGTGTCGCTCTCCGGAGGGCAGCGCCAGCGGATCGCCATCGCGAGGGCGCTGATCACCGACCCGCGGATCGTCATCTTCGACGAGGCCACCAGCGCCCTGGACTACGAGTCGGAGCGGGCCATCAAGGGCAACCTCGGACACATCCGCAAGGGCCGCACCGTCATCCTCATCGCCCATCGGCTCAACATGATGAGGGACTGCGACCGGATCCTCGTCTTCGACCGCGGCCGCATCGTCGAGGCGGGCGATCACGCATCGCTCTTGAAGAAGGGAGGTCTCTATGCCCATCTTTGCAGGCAGCAGGAAATCGAAGGCGACGGAGCCGCACGAGTTCAGGCCCATCCTGGCTGAGATCCAGGAGCGGCCGCCCAACCCGGCGGGCCGGATGTTCCTGTGGGTCCTGATGGCGCTGCTGGTGGCGGCGGGGCTGGGCCTCTTCCTGGTCGAGGTGGACGTCGTCGTCTCGGCCCGCGGCAGGATCGTCCCCCTGGGCGACGTCAAGACGCTGCAGCCCCTGGAGACGGGCGTGGTCAGTGCCATCCGCGTCAGGGAGGGCGACACCGTCGCGCAGGGGGCGACCCTCCTGGAGGTGGACACCGCCCTGGACGCGGCGGACCTGGAGGGCAAGGAGAAGAACCTGCGGTTCTCGCGCGCGGCCGCGGAGCGGATCGACGCCGTGCTGGCCGGGAGGCCCTTCCGCCCCAACGGCGACACGGAGCCGGAACTCGCCCGGGCCCAGCGCCGGCTCTACGAGACGCAGGCGGCCCTCTACCGCTCGACGCTCGGCGAGAAGGAGAAGGCCCTGCGCGAGGCCGAGGCGGCCCTCAAGGCCCTCCGGGAGGAGTGCGGAAGGCTCGAGGACGTTCACCGGATCGTTTCGGAGGAGGAGAAGAGGCAGAAGTCCCTCGCGGCCATCGGGGCGCTGGCCGAGAGCCGCTGGCGCGAGAAGACGAGGGAGCGGCTGCTGGTCGAAAAGGAGCTCGAGCAGAAACGCGGCCAGGCCGAGGAAACGGGCTGGCGCGTGCAGCGGCTGCGCGACGAGATGGAGACGTTCCGCCACGCCTTCCGCGAGAAGCTGCTCGCGGAACTCTCGGGCAACATCCAGGGCCGCAACACCCTTGAGTCGGAGGTCGACGGCATCCGCTTCCGCAAGCAGAAGCGCCGGATCACGGCGCCCGTGAGCGGCACGGTCCACCAGCTCCACGTCAAGACCGTGGGCGGCGTCGTCACGCCCGCCCAGCCGCTCGTGAGCCTCGTGCCCGAGAACACCCCCATCGTGGCCGACATCCTCGTCGTCAACCGCGACATCGGCTACGTGCGGCCGGGGCAGCGCTGCGTCGTCAAGGTGGACACCTACGACTTCCAGAAGTACGGCACCGTGGAGGGCGCCGTCGAGACGGTGAGCCCCTTCAACGTGGAGAGCCGGGAGAAGACCACCGACGGCTACCCCGTCTTCGTGAACCTCGCCGCCACGGAGCTCAAGGCGAAGGACGGCGCCGCCTTCCCCCTGAGGCCCGGGATGGCCGTCACGGCGGAGATCCACGTGGGCAAGCGGCGGGTCATCGAGTTCTTCCTCTTCCCGATCGTCAAGCACCTCGACGAGGGCCTGAAGGTCCGCTAAAGCACTTTGGGGTCAGGTCTTGCATTTAAACATCCCCAGAGGTGAGAAACTCCATGGCACGCCCGCTTCGCATAGAATACCCCGGCGCCCTGTACCATGTCACTTCCCGCGGCAATGCCAAGGCGAAGATATATTTCGACGAGCACGATTACAGGACGTTTCTCGACGTTTTGGACTTCGTCGTGAAGCGATTCAATTGGCTTTGCCATGCCTACTGCCTGCTGCCCAATCATTACCACATGCTCGTCGAGACCCCGGAGGGCAACCTTTCCGGGGGGATGAGACAACTCAACGGCATTTACACCCAGAAGTTCAACTGGAAACGCTCTCGATGCGGTCATCTCCTGCAGGGGCGCTACAAGGCGATCCTGGTGGACAAGGACGAATACCTCTTGGAGCTGGCCCGCTACCTCATGCTCAACCCGGTACGTGCGGGCATTTGTGAGCATCCCGAAGAGTATGCCTGGAGCAGCTATCGGGCAACCTTGGGCAAGGAAGAGGCTCCCGAGTTTTTGACAACAGAATGGCTGCTGGCGCAATTTGGCGATAAACGAGGCAGGGCCCGGAGACGCTTTGCGGACTTTGTGCAGGCGGGGATGAAGCGTTCAGTGTCCCCGTGGTCGGATCTCAAGGGTCAAATCTATTTGGGCGACGCGACGTTTGTGGAGAATGTGCTGCGAGAATATCCCGGACGGGGTGACAAACTGCAGGAAATACCGAAGGAACAGAGACATGCAGGCAGGCAGAGCCTGGAAAAGCTGTTCGAGGGCAATACCCGGACGGACAAAAGAAGGCGCAACCAGGCCATTTACAGAGCTCATGTCGGGCAGGGGTATAAACTCCTCGAGATCGCGGAATTCCTGGGGATGCATTACGCATCGATCAGCAGGATCGTGGGCCAGGCGGGACGAGAAATGCTGAAATACAAGACCTGACCCCAGTGTCATTTATCCACAGGGGTGCAACCGATGCCGCCGTATCTAATACCGGCGGGATTAGATTTTGCGCGATTTCTACGACGCGGTTCGTATTTTTCGCGGGTGCCGGATTTTTACTTGATCTTTGCCGTCGTTTTCCTTTTAATCGCAGGCAGTATCAACCTCCTTCCACATAACAGGCGTCCCTGCCTGCACCGCGAACACCCTGACTGAGGAGGGGCAGTCGGGCTGTTGAACGCTATGTGGACCCCATCACTGCGGCATCGACGTTTCACAGTAACCTGCGCTTGCACGGACTATGCACATCGGGGGTGTACGGCCATGGATACGATAGTCATGCTGGTCTGCCTGGCTGCTCTGATCCTGCTGACGATCGGGTATCTTGCGTACATCACGCGCAAGCCGATCAAGTAGATAAGACTGGTGCGGGGGTTGATGAGAAGCAGAAGAGCCTTCGGTGAAGATGTGCGGGCCGTCGGACCGAACGCCGATCGTGCGGCGGAGCCTTGCAATGGGATTGGCGGAGGGAGAGTTCATTTGCTGGCAAGGGGGGTCAGCGAGTGTCTGTAATCGTCCTGGGCCTGATGGGGCTGTATGTGGTCGTCGCATTGATTGCAGTCCGGCTGGTCTGGAAGCGGACGGCAAGGAAGCTCTATCGATGGATGGCTGTGGCCGTTGCCGTTCTTCTGCCCTCCTGGGATGCGGTGCTGAGCACGGTCTTTTTTTATGCGGCGTGTCCCTTCTTCTCCAAAGCGGAGATCTACGAAACGGCGGAGACGGAGGGGATCTATTACGAGGGGGATTATCGTAACAAGGTTTTTATAAGAAGAAGTTGGGATGGGAATGAAGTCAGCAGAGTGCCATTCGCCAGTAGCGACATTAAAAAAGGCTATCGGTATATGGAGTCACTTGTCACTCTGCGGAAAAGCTATGAGGACAAAGAAATGCCAGTGTCTCCACCTGTGGTTTATCGGTGCATTGAAGGCCCAAAGGATGAAAAACGACCCTGGGAGGTCTTCGCCCAATGCGCACCAGCGGCGGAAATCAGGAGCAGGTATGCCGTCAAATCACAAAGTCTGAATTTTGCCCTCATCGAGATGGACTTCATGAAGATATACGACCGCTCGACAGGGCGCTCAATGGCCGAATATAGAGAGATAGCAAAACATCCCTATGTCGGTGCCCCTTTTTATCCCTTCTTTACCTGGCTGAACTGGCACGACGGGACGTTCAAAGCGATTGAGTACGTCCATTGTCCCGAAAAATCGCAATTTTTCTCGTTCCAATATGAAGTGTTGAGAGCAAAGCAATAGTTGCAATGGAGGGGATATGCCGATCGATGGAACCAACGGTTTTATTGCGGAAAAAGCATTGGACTATGCGAAGCTTTGCGAACTATCCAAGGCCAAATGGGTGTGGAGCGGGGGACAATGGGTTCTCGATAAGGATGATGAGAGAGAATATAATAATTTATGGGAGGAAATGCTTGATAAGAAATATTCAATCCTCTGTTTTAAAGACGACACCCAGAGCACCGGATATTCAGGGACGCTGTTTTTCAATGCTGCCGAAGGGAGAGCGATTCTCGTCAACAGGGCAACGGACGGCATCGATGATGCCCTGGCGGATACCGGTATTGCCGCCGGCAATGTGCCGGCTGAGCAATTTCGCTCCATGGTCGAGTTCGTCACCTACTGCCAGACCAGCGATGAAATCCGTCTTGGAACCTTTGACGTCGCCGGTCATTCCCTGGGCGGCTGTCTCGCCCAGATCGCCAAGGCAACATACGCGTCTGAAGTCCAGGATGTGTACACATATAATGCACCCGGCGCTCAGTATCTTGCGCAGGGCGTCACGGTTGAGAATTCATCGGCGACCCCGGGCAAATTGATCGTCACGGACGGCCACTCCTCATATGAATGGGATTCGTATGTGTGGGACAAGTATCAATCGTTCTTCACAAACAGGATCGGCCTGGACAGCAGCCATGTCTTCAATATTTCGGGTCTCGTCGGCCCGTCCCCCATTGCAAACCGTGGCCAGGATATCGGCGGCGAGGTCTTTCTCGACAGTGCCTCCCATTTTCTCGACGGTGTCATAGAGGCCATCGAGAAGGGCACATACTACCTTGACCCCAGGAACCCGGTAAACGCGATCATCGGAAGCAGCAGGGATGAGAGGCTGCTGGCCGACTACAACAGCGGGAAGTACTCCCTCTATTCGCCCCGAAGTGTCGCGCTCGTCGGCGGTTATGGCTCCGATTTGCTGAAGGGTGCCGACGGCGACGACTGGCTCTACGGCGATCTGCACGCCGAGCTGAATGACCGGGACAGGAGAAGGACCGGCAACGACTCGGGCGTTCCGGGAAATGACACCCTGATCGGCGGCAAGGGTGATGACCACCTCTATGGCGGACCCGGGAGCGATATCTATTCCTTTCATGACCTCGACGGCAACGACACGATCAAGGATTCGGAAGGGACCAACAGCATCATTTACAAGAGCAACGGCAGGGTGCAAATCCTTCGCGAGTTCTATCGATCAGGGACCGGCGCCGAAGGATGGGAAACTGCTGACGGCGCGATCCGGATCGGCCACGGTTCATCGTGGGTCCTGAGTCTCCCCGGCGGCGGGACCATCACTCTCGAGGATTTTCAGGCAAGCGCATTCGGCATCCGCCTGACCGATCTCCCGCAGCTGCCCTCCCGGGGCCAGGTCATTCTCGGCACTGCCGCGGCCGACATCATTGCATCCGACGGCGCCGGCGATGATTCCATCGACGGCGGGGCGGGCGACGACGACATCTACGCCTGGCAGGGCGGCGACGACTGGCTCGCGGGCGGCGAGGGGAGCGACATCCTGAACTCCTACCGGGCCGCGGGCAGCAACGACGTCCTCGAGGGCGGGCCGGGGGCCGACCTGCTGGCGGGCGGGCCCGGCGACGACCTGCTCTTCGGCGAAGTCTACGGCGGGATGTCCGGCCTCATCGAAGCCGGCGAAATCGCGCTGAGCGAGGCCGGCAAGGGAGACCTCGTGTCCGGCGGCTTCGGGGACGACTTCATGTACGGCTCGAATCGGGGGGATGCGCTGTTCGGCGGCCCGGGCCGCGAGCTGATCGCAGGCGGCGGGGGGGACGACGCCATCTTCGGCGACGACGATTACGGGCTTGCCACGCGCGACTGGTCCTTCACGATCACGCAGGGCGCGAGTGTCACCCTCACCGGCCTGACCCTCGAGGCGGGCACGGCCCCGGGCGACGACGTCATCTATGCAGGGACGGGAAACGACTTCGTGTATGCGGGCGGCGGCAGCGACGAGGTCTACGGGGGCGAAGGCAATGACACGATCCTCGGCGAGGCCGGTGACGATTTCATCTCCGGCGACGCGGGCGACGACATCCTGGAGGGCGATGCCGCGTGGGTGGCCGTTGCCGACCAGGGCGGCGACTACATCGACGGCGGCGCCGGCGACGACCGGATCCGGGGCCAGGGCGGCTCGGACGTGCTCTTCGGCGGTGCCGGCAACGACACGATCCACGGCGGCGAGGGCGACGACGACATCGACGGCGAAGCCGATGCCGACACCCTTTACGGCGACGCGGGCAGCGACACGATCTTCGGCGGCGAGGGCGACGACGTGATCGACGGGGGAGCCGACGACGATTTCCTCGACGGCGGGGCCGGGGACGACACGATCGCGGGAGCGGGCGGCTCCGACGTCCTCTTCGGGGGCGACGGCAGCGACGCCCTGCACGGGGATGCCGCTGATACGGCATCGGCCGACCAGGGCGACGACTACCTGGATGGCGGCGAGGGCGATGACACCCTTGTCGGCTACGGGGGAAGCGACGATCTCTACGGCGGCGGCGGCAACGATGCGCTCTGGGGGGACGGCATTGCCGGGGCCGCCGGTCATGACACCCTCGACGGGGGGGCCGGCGACGATTCTCTGATGGGCGGGGCCGGCGACGATGCGCTCCATGGCGGGGACGGAACCGACTCGCTCTGGGGGGAGGACGGCAACGATCTCCTCGACGGCGGGGAGGGTGACGACGCCCTTTACGCCGGCGCGGGTGCCGACACGCTTTTCGGCGGCGGCGGGGACGACCGGCTCTACGGTGAAGCCGGAGACGACATCCTCGACGGCGGGGAGGGCAACGACTACCTCCAGGGGGGTGTGGGGAGCGACACCTACGTCTGGGGCAGGGGATCCGGAAACGACACGATCTACAGCCATGGGGAGTACACCGAGTACGGCTACGTCAACGGGGCGGATTCGATCGTGTTCGGTGAGGGCTTGACGCCCGCCTCCCTCGAGTTGAGCACGGGGGCGGTCGACGCGTCGGACCTCGTCATCCGCATCCGGGAGACGGGCGAGACGCTCACCTTGAAATACTGGTACAGCGCGGTTTCGGACAACATCAACCGCTTCCGCTTCGGCGACGGCACGGAGCTGACGTCGGCCGACATCGAGGCGATGGGGCTCACGGTCAGGGGCACGGGGGGCAGCGACACCCTGCAGGCCCAGAACGGCCGGGCGATGAATCTCTACGGACTCGGCGGCGACGACACCCTCCGCGGGGCGAACATGCACGACCGGCTCTTCGGCGGCGACGGCAGCGATTCCCTCTACGGCTATGCGGGTGATGACCGGCTGGAAGGCGGCGCGGGTGCCGACACGCTGATCGGCGGGGACGGCGACGACACCCTGTCCGGCGATGGGGGGGACGACGAGCTGCGGGGCGGCAGGGGCAACGACACGTACCTGTTCGGCAAAGGCTCGGGTCACGACGTCATCCTCGGCGGCGAGAGCGACATCTATTTCGACGGCGTCGACTACACCAACGGCGACGACGCGGTCATTCTCGGCGAGGGGCTGACGCAGGATGCCGTGGAGATCCTGGCCGCGGGGCCCTACAACAGGGACCTCGTCCTGCGGATCCGGGAGACGGGCGAGACGCTCGGCATCCGGGAATGGGCCGACGGCTGGTGGGACCGGGTGGACCGCATCGTCTTCGCCGACGGCACGGTCCTGACGCCGGCCGACATCGCCCGGCGCACCGTCACGATCACCGGCACGGAGGGAAACGACGACCTGGTCGGCTGGTACGATCACACGATGGCCATCTACGGCCTGGGCGGCGACGATCGGTTTTCGGCCTTCAACCGGGACGTGCTCTACGACGGCGGATCGGGCAACGACCAGGTTTACGGCGGGTCCGGCAACGACCGGCTCTTCGGCGCCGAGGGCGACGACTACATCCACGGCGGCGCCGGCGACGACATCCTCACCGGAGGCCCCGGAGACGATGTGATCGACGGGGGCGACGGGAGCGACACCTTCCGCTACGCCCTCGGCGACGGCAGTGACGTCGTCCGGCGAGACGATGCCGACGTCCTGGAATTCGGTCCCGGCATCACGGCGGACTCCTTCGAACTCCTGGGCGAGGGGGGGAACGACGACCGGGCCCTCGTCTTCCGCTTCACGGAGACCGGCGAGACGATCCGCCTGATGTATCCCTACGACGGCAACAGCTACAACATCGACACGTTCCGGATGCAGCGCATCCGCTTTGCCGACGGGACCGAGGCGGCCGCATCGGATTACGCGGACCGGTGGGTGCGGTCCTCGGCGACGGGGGAGGCGGAGCTGATCAGCGGCTTCGACGATGTGCGAAACGAGATGTTCGGGCTGGCCGGGGACGACCGCCTCTATGGCAAGAACCGGGACGACATCCTGCACGGCGGCGACGGGAACGACTACCTTTCCGGCGGGGACGGAAATGACGTCCTCCTCGGCGGCGAGGGGAACGACAGCCTCTACGGCCAGACGGGCGACGACATCCTGTCCGGGGGCCCCGGAAACGATTACCTCGAGGGCGGCCCCGGGATCGACACCTACCGGTTCTCCCGGGGTGACGGGGCCGACACCGTCTCCTCGGCAGGCGAGGACATCCTCGAGTTCGGCGACGGGATCGCGCCGGCCTCCCTGCAGTTCAGCGCCAGTGGCTCGGGCTTCGTCGCACGGGTCACCGACACGGGGGACCAGGTATACCTCTCCAGAACGGTGGGCACGATCCGATTCGGCGACGGCACCGTGTGGACGGCCGAGGACATCAACAGCCGCCTCTACAGCGTCTACGGCACGCAGGGGGCGGACGCGCTCACGGGCACGGCGGGGCGCAGGAACACCCTCTACGGCCTGGGCGGAAACGACACCCTCACGGGCAGGGAGATGGACGACACCCTCGACGGCGGGGCCGGCAGCGACACCCTGAAGGGATGGCGCGGCAACGACACGCTCATCGGCGGCGCGGGCGACGACAAGCTCTACGGCGAGTCGGGCAGCGATGTCTACCTCTTCGCGAAAGGCCACGGCAGGGACACGCTCCAGGACCTCAACGAGACGCCCGGCTCCACGGACACGGTGAGGCTCGACGGGATCACGAGGCGGGAAGTCGTCTTCAGCCGCAACCGCAACGATCTGCTGGTGCTGACGAGCAGGGACGATTCGATCCGGGGCACCTACAATCTCTACGCGTCCGTGCGAACCACGTCTGCGCAGACGGGCACGTTCACGGACACGAGTCCCGGGATCGACCGCGTGGAGACCTCCGACGGCTTCTACATCACCCGGGAGGACATCATCCGGATCGTCAACGCCATGGTCGCGTACAACATCTCGGACACGATGCCCATGAGCACGCAGTACACGAACTTCCTGAACAACCCCGTGTACCAGTCCATGCTGGCCCAGAGCTGGCACGAGATCGCGAACCCGAGGCCCTGACGGGCGTCTCAAGGGGTCCGCCCGCGGTGCAGTGACTCGCCGGGGTGAGACGCCAAGAGGTTTTCGGCTGAAAGAAAGGAGGGCTCATGGATAGCGCCGATATCCAGTTTGCCATACTGCTGGCCCTGATCGTCATCATCGCGCAATTGGGTTACGTCATGAACAAGCTGCAGCATCTGCTGCGAAACGCCAGGGCGATCCGCGGGACGGCCTCGGAGGTGCAGAGGAAGTTGGAAGCGAAGGACTTCGCACGATGGTGGTTCGAGAAATAGAGCGTGACGGACGAAGCGCCCGGCATACCCTGCCGGGCGCTTCGTTTCATGAAATACGGCGAGGCGCTACGGCGCGACCGTTCCCCGGCGCGTGATGACGACCTCCTCCACGGGGACGTCCCTGCCGGCGCGGCGGGCCGCCTCGGTCACGATGGGCGGCAGGAAGGAACAGCAGGGCACTTCCATGCGAAGGACCTTGACGCTCCGGATGTCGTTGGCCCGGAAGATGTCGGTGAAGCGCCGCAGGTACTCCGCCTTGTCGTCGAACTTCGGGCAGCCCAGCATGAGCACGCGCCCCTCGAGGAAGTCACGGTGGAAATCGGCATAGGCCGCGGGCACGCAGTCGGCCGCCACCAGCAAATCGCCGTCCTTCAGGAACGGGGCCGTGGGCGGGATGAGCCGGATCTGGACCGGCCAGTGGGACAGGGCCGATTCGGACGGCCCGGCCGCCCCTTTGGGCTGAGCCATCTTCGGCCCCGGCGCGAAGGTATGCAGGGCCGCCGACGGGCAGCCTCCGCCCTGCACGGGCGCGAAGGGGGAGGGCGCCTGCGTCTTTTTCCTCCTCGCTGCGTGTTCGTGGGCGGCCCTCTCGTCGAAGGCGTCGGCTTCGCGCTCGATGATCTGCAGGGCCCCCGTGGGACACTCGCCCAGGCAGGCGCCCAAGCCGTCGCAGAAGATGTCCTTGACGAGTTTCGCCTTGCCTTCGACGATCTCGATGGCCCCCTCCGCACAGGCCGGGACGCAGAGGCCGCAGCCGTTGCAGAGCTCCTCGTCGATTTCGATGATCTTTCGTGCTGCTTTCATGTCCCTTGTCCTTGCGGCTTCGTGAATTTTGCGCCCCTCACCCCTGCAATCATCCCAGGATCGCCTTGAGGTCCGCCTCGGGCGTCGTGATCGGCTTGATGCCGAAGTTTTTCACGAGCACGTCGAGCACGCCCGGCGAGACGAAGGCCGGCAGCGACGGGCCCAGGCGGATGTCCCTGATCCCGAGGTACAGCAGGGTCAGCAGGATGGCCGCCGCCTTCTGCTCGTACCACGACAGGACCATCGACAGGGGCAGCTCGTTGACGCCGACGCCGAAGGCCTTGGAGAGGGCCAGGGCGATCTGGACGGCCGAGTAGGCGTCGTTGCACTGGCCCACGTCCAGCAGCCGCGGGATGCCGCCGATGGCGCCCAGGTCCTTGTCGAAGAAGCGGAACTTGCCGCACGCCAGGGTCAACACGACACAGTCCGCGGGCACCTGCTCGACGAACTGCGTGTAGTAGTTGCGCCCGGGCTTGGCGCCGTCGCAGCCGGCCACGAGGAAGAAGTGCCGGATCCGCCTGTCCTTCACGGCCTCGACGACCGCGCCGGCCACACCCATCACGGCGTTGCGGGCGAAGCCCGTCATCACCGTCTTGCCCGGTACGTCTTCGGGGAAACCGGGAAGCTCGAGGGCCCGGCGGATGACGGGTGAGAAGTCCTTGTCGGCGATGTGCGGGATCCCGGGCCATCCCACGAGGCCCGTCGTGAAGATATTGTCCCTGTAGGCCGGCTGGGGGCGCTGGATGCAGTTGGTGGTCATGAGAATCGCGCCGGGGAACTCGGCGAACTCCCTGGCCTGGTTCTGCCAGGCCGTGCCGTAGTGCCCGCAGAGGCGGCTGTATTTCTTGAGGCCCGGGTAGCCGTGGCAGGGGAGCATCTCGCCGTGGGTGTAGACGTTGATCCCCGTGCCCTCGGTCTGCTGGAGCAGCTCCGCCAGGTCCTTCAGGTCGTGACCGGAGACGAGAATGGCCTTTCCCTTTTTCGCGCCCAGGGAGACGGCGGTGGGCACCGGGTGGCCGTAGGCGCCCGTGTTGGCCGCGTCGAGCAGCTCCATCGTGCGCAGGTTCACCTCGCCGCACTTGAGCACGAGCCCCAGGGCCGCCTCCTGCGTGATCTTCCCGTCTGCCAGCGAGGCCAGCGCCTCGTGGACGAAGGCGTAGACGGCCGGGTCCTCCTGGCCGAGGATCCGGGCGTGATCGGCGTAGGCCGCGATGCCCTTGATGCCGAACAGCAGGGTGTGCTTGAGCGACAGGATATCGGCGCTTGCGGCCGGGTAGGATTGCAGCCCGACCTTTTCGCCTTGTTCGACCAGCCCCTCGAGGGTGCCGGCGGGCTTGAACGCGAGCGCATCGACGGAAGCATCGAGGCTCCCGCCGGCGGCCCTGACCTTGCCGATGAGCCGGTCGCGGGTTTGCACCGCCCGCCCGATCAGGGTCACGAAGCGCTCCGCGTCGAAGTTCACGTTCGTCAGCGTCGAGAAGAGCGCCTCGACGGTGAAGACGTCGGCCTCGCGATCGGCGATCCCCTTCCTACCCGCCGCGCTCGCCGCGGTCGACAGCCCGATGAGGGCGTGGATCAGGAGGTCCTGCAGGGCGGCCACGTCGTGCGGCTTGCCGCAGACGCCCCCCTTCGTGCAGGCCTCGCCCCTTGCCGTTTGCTCGCACTGGTAACAGAACATGGTCAGCCTCCTGGTCTGGATGGATCCATGGGTTCGTTTGCCTGGAGGGTTTATACGGGAAACCCCGCCGGAATTCCTTGACCGGGGTCAAAAAAAGTAAAAAAAAACGTTTTACGTTTTAGGTGTTACGTTTTAAGTAAAAGGCATGGAAAATGATATCCCGGGGTCGAGACAAGGGCTTGACTTTCCGGGGCGTTTTCATTCTAACACGTAACACCGGGAACCGTATCCTGTTCTTACCTGAAACCTAACACGTAAAACGTAAAACGATTGTATGAACACCCAGGCCTTCCTCTCCCGTCTGCCGCTGTTCAACGGACTGCCCGAAGGGGACCTCAGGGCCCTTGCGGGCATCGTCCTGGAGCGGTCCTACGCCCCGGGGGAGGCGATTTTCCGCGAGGGCGAACGGGCGGCGGGGCTCAACCTCGTCTTCTCGGGCCGGGTGAAGATCTTCAAGCTCGCCCCCAGCGGCAAGGAGCAGATCCTGCACATCATGGGGCCCGGCGAGCCCTTCGCCGAGGTCCCCGTCTTCCAGGGGGGCCGCTACCCGGCGAGCGCCGAGGCCATCGAGGCGAGCCGCGTCCTCTTCATCCCCCGCGACGGCCTCACCGACATGATCCGGAAGAACCCGGCCCTGGCCCTCGACATGCTGGCGGTGCTCGCGCGGCGCCTGAGGGAATTCGCCGCCACGATCGAGAGCCTGTCCCTGCGCGGCGTGCCGGAGCGGCTCTCGGCCTACCTGCTGCACGTCAGCGACCAGGAGAAGGGGGCGGCCGAATTCGAGCTGGGCATCAAGAAGGGCCTGCTGGCCAACCTGCTCGGGACCACGGGGGAGTCGGTCTCCCGGGTCTTCGCGAAGATGACGCAGGCCGGGCTCATCCGGGTGAACGGCAAGAGGATCGCCATCCTCGACCGCAGGGCACTGGCCGACGTGGCCGCGGCGAAGCGGGCGCTGGACTGACGGGGGAGCCATGGACTTCCGATACGGCCTCGACGACCGGCCCCCGCCCCTCGAATGGCTCCTCCTGGGCCTGCAGTGGTTCGCCGTCGCCGTGCCCTCCATCATCATCATCGGCAAGATCATCTGCACCGTGGGGCCCGCCGGGGCCTGCGACCCCCGGGTGTACCTGCAGAAGATGTTCTTCGTCGCCGCCCTGTTCATGCTCGTCCAGATCCACCGGGGGCACGGCCTGCCGCTCATCGTCGGCCCCTCGACGGTGATCCTCATCGGGATCCTGTCGAGCCCCGGCGCGCAGCCGGCCGCGCTCCACACGGCGATCCTGCTGGGCGGGCTGATGCTCGCCGTCCTGGCCTGGACGGGCCTCTTCGGGAAGATCCGCAGTCTCTTCACCCGGCGCGTCGTGGCCGTCGTGCTGCTGCTCATCGCCTTCACCCTCACGCCGACGATCATCCGGCTGATCACGGGCGGCGGCGCCGAGCCGCGCACCGGTGTCCTGTTCGCCTTCGTCATGAGCCTCGCGATGCTCATCCTGTACCGGCTGCTGGGCGGCGTCTGGCGCTCGACGCTGATCCTCACCGCCACGGTGGCGGGCACCGTCGCCTGGCATTTCTTCTTCCCCGCCGCCCGCGGGCCCGTCGCCCCCGCGCCGCTCCTCTCGTCGTTCTTCTCGGGCTTCACGACGACGCTCGCCTTAGACCCCGGGCTGCTGGCGGCTTTCCTGGTCTGCTTCCTGGCCCTGGCCGTCAATGACATCGGCTCCATCGAGTCGATGCACGTCTTCACGGGCGACGGCGACCCCGGGGGAAGGCTCCGCAGGGGCGTCCTGGTGACGGGCCTGACGAACCTGGCCGCGGGATTTCTCGGCGTCGTGGGCCAGGTCAACTACTCCCTGAGCCCCGGCGTCGTTGCCTCGTCGAGATGCCTGTCGCGCCATGCCCTGGTGCCGGCGGCGCTGCTGATGCTGGCCGTCGCCTTCTCGCCCGCCGCCATCGGGGTCATGGAGGCCGTGCCGCCCGTCGTGGTGGGCAGCGCCATGCTCTACATCCTCTGCGCCCAGATGGCGGCGGGGATCATGGTGCTCACGGAGGGCCAAGGGGCCGGAGGCCTCAACGGGGGCCTCGTGGTGGGGATCCCGCTGCTGGTGGCCGTCGTGGTGGCCTTCCTGCCTGCCGGCATCGTCGAGGCCTGGCCGCCCGTCATCCGGCCCGTGGCGGGCAACAGCTTCGTCATGGGCGTGCTGGCCGTGCTCTTCCTGGAGCACGGGCTGTTCCGGGCCGACGGCAAACCGGGGGGGCAGGCATGATCGCCCTGCTGACCGCCGCCGCCGTGTACGGGCTCTCCGCCGGGTTTTCGCCGGGGCCGCTGCTTGCGCTGGTCATCGCGCAGTCCATCCGGTTCGGCTTCCGGGAAGGCGCGAAAGCCGCCATGGCGCCCCTGGTGACGGATGTGCCCATCATCCTGCTGTCCGTGCTGGCCCTGCGGCCCTTCGCGGCCGACCGCGCGGTATTCGGCTGTCTCTCGCTGGCGGGGGGCCTGTTCGTCATGTACCTCGCCGGCAAGTGCATGCGGGCCGGGCCTCCGGAGGCGGCCGGGGCGGACGAGCGCCCGAGGTCCCTGCTCCGCGGCGCGGCCGTCAACGCCCTCAACCCGCATCCCTACCTGTTCTGGCTGACGGTCGGCGGGCCCGCGGTCATCCGTGCCTGGGCGGAGAGCCCCGGGGCCGCCGTCGCCTTCGTGGGCGTGTTCAGCGCGTGCATCGTGGGGGCCAAGCTGGTCGTGGCCGCCCTCGCCGGGCACGCGAGGGGCCTTTTGACCGGGAGGGCCTACGGCATCGTGATGCGGGCCCTGGGTCTGGCGCTTCTCGTCTTCGCCCTTCTGCTGTTCCGCGACGGGCTGGCCCTGTCGGGGCTCCTGGGGCATTCCTGACTGTCGCCCGGAGCCGGAGTGTGATATAGGGGAGCCTTCATTCCAAAGGAAAGCCGGTGTGCCATGAAATTCTTCCCGTCGAACCGAGAGAAATACTACGACCTCTTCGAAGAGCTGGCCGACAAGCTCGAGGAAGGGGTGAAGCTGTTCACCGAGATCATCGGCAACTATGCCTATTCGGAGTACAAGGTGGGCAAGCTCAAGGAGATCGAGCACGAGGCCGACCACATCACCCACCAGGTCTACAAGAGGATGCACAGGATGTTCCTGACGCCCATGGACCGGGAGGACATCTACCTGCTGGCCAACAAGATGGACAGCGTCCTCGACGAGATCGAGTCCGCCGCCGTGCGGATGTACCTCTACCGGATGAAGGCGCCCGCGCCGGAGCTCGTGAAGATCACCGAAATTCTCGGCGAGGCGATCGGAAAGATCCGCAAAGTCGTTTTTTCCGTCCGCAAGAAGCAGGACGCGTCGCTGATCCTCTCGCTGTGCGTGGAGATCAACACGCTCGAGAACGAGGCGGATCAGCTCTACCGGGCGGCCATGGTGCGTCTCTTCGAGGAGGAGAAGGACGCCATCGAGCTCATCAAGGTGAAGGACATCATCGGCCGCATCGAGACCGCCGTGGACAACTGCGAAGACGTCTCCAACATCATCGAGGGCATCGTCCTCAAATACAGCTGAGATCGGGGACGTTGGTAACATATTAGACAAACTTCACCCGACGGGTGCCGTTTCAGGAGAATCGATTGCCGAGAAAAGCCCGATTGGACGCCGAAGGCGCCATCCATCATGTCATCGTCCGAGGGATCGAGCAGCGGAGGATCTTCGACGACGACGGGGACCGGAGACATTTCATCTCGCGGCTGGCCACGGTGGCCGTGGAGACGCAGACCACGGTCTATGCCTGGGCCTTGCTGCCCAATCACGCGCACGCGCTCATCCGCAGCGGGCCGCTGGGGATCTCGAAATTCATGCGCCGCCTTCTGACGGGTTATGCCGTTTACTACAACCGCAGGCACGACCGGCAGGGCTATCTTTTCCAGAACCGTTACAAATCCATCCTGTGCGAAGAGGAGGCCTATTTCAGGGAATTGATCCGCTACATCCACCTCAACCCGCTGAGGGCGGGATTGGTCGACGACATGACCGCGCTGAATTCCTATCCGTGGTGCGGGCACGCCTTCATCGTCAATGGTTCCGAATACCCCTGGCATGACGTGTCGTTTGTGTTGTCCCGGTTCGGGGAGAAAGGAGGGGAGGCGCGACGGCAATACAGGGAGTTTCTGGAACGCGGGATTCGGGAGGAAACCGCAGGCGGGAAAAAGCGCAAGTGGAGATCGGACTGGAGCCTGTTGGAGTGGTTGCGGAGTATCGGCCGCGCAGACGACCTGGAAGAGACTTCAGGGGACAATCGAGTGCTCGGAGGGGAGGGATTTGTCCGGGGCTTGCCATCCAGGGGGCATCGCCCCCCGCAGCCTGCAGCCCGGTCACCCGAAGAAAGGGTCCGCGAGTGCTGCGAGGAGGCGGGCATCAGTATGCTGGAACTCGCTTCCGGCAGCCGCCGAACTAGTGTGACACAGGTGAGGGTTCGGTTGGTGTTTGAGCTTTTGAACCACCCGGGGATGACACTGACGAATCTGGCGCGCCTCGTGGGTGTTACGAGGACAGGCGTATACAAGATCCTGGAACGCAAGGCGGGAGCGTGAGTTTGTCTAATATGTTACCAACGTCCCTGATCTCTGGTCTGGTCATCGTGCTGCTGTGTCTTGCCTGTGCGCCGGGCGCGGCCGCCGCCGACGTGCCGAAGTGCCTGGCGCGCGAGCCCTCGGACACGGTCGAGTACACGGCCGCGAAGGCGAGGCTTTCCCCGAAGGAGCTGCTGGCGCGCCTGGTCTATGCCGAGGCGCTCTCCACGGGGTTCGGCGACGACCCCCTCGTCCACGAGGCCATCGCCTGGGGCGTCATGAACCGCGTGCGCCTGGCCGAGCGTTCCGAGAGTGCAAGGCGGTCCTACGGGAGCGGCATCCGCGGCGTCGCCTTCAAAAAGGGCCAGTTCAACCCCGCCGTCTCGCCGAGATCCCCCTTCTCGAGGGACTTCCTCTGCCCGAAGGAGCGCGCCCTGTGGCGGATGGCGTCCGAGGCGGCCGGCAAGGCCATGGAAGGCGGGAAGAACCCCTTCATTCAGACCCCCTGGGAGCATGAGAACGGCCTCTCGCTGGTCGTGAACTTCTACTATCCCAAGTCCGTCCAGGCCAACGGCACCCATGCGCCCTGGGAGGGAAGCGGCGGCCTGGAGTTCATCGGCGACGTCATGATCGGCGAGAAGCTGCTGCCCGCCGAGCATATCCGTTTCTACCGACTGGCAAGGCCCCCGGCGGATCTCAAGCCGGCACGATAAAAAAAATCCGATGCGAGGGAAAAGTCAGAAGTGCAAGGCATTCGGCCCTACTGGATTGCCTTCATGTCGTCTCGCATACGAAAAAAGTATTAGTTGCATTGGCTCTGCAAATGTGGTAGGAGCACCCGTCAGCTTCGGACAGTCGGCTCGTTTTCTGATAGATCTCCCATGGTTGCGGCAGGTAAGCTGACATCATACAGGCCATGGAGGATTTGCGGTCATGGGGAATCAAAGCAGGGCAGTAGCGGCAAAAGCCGACAGTGTCCCTCATGTTGTGGCGGGGAAGAAACCAGCGGCGTATGAATGTTCCTGCCCGGGAAAAGGCATACTTTGGGGGGGTGTGATCTCGGCCGCACTCTGGCTCATCCTCATTACTTTTTTGACGTTGCTGAAGTAGCGCGCGCCGAATGATCCCCGGAAGGCAGGGCCTTTAGACCCTGCCTAGGCGACTTGTCCCATCTGTCACCGACCTCCCCGATGTCAGAAGAGGCCCCCCAGGCTGCCGGCGTAGCCCGTCATCTCCACGTAGCCCTCGCAGGTGACGGGGCTGCCGGCCGATGAGCCCTTGCCGTCCACGGCGCCCTCCCAGTAGGTCACGCCCGTCGAGCCCTCCGTGATCAGTTCCTGCGCCGGGACCAGCGGCGCGAGCCGCAGGTCGATGCCCGCTGCGGGGATGCGGATCCGCCAGCGGCCCGGGTATTTCCCGCCGCTTCTCGGGCTTGTCCATGTCGCGATGACCTCCACGCCGATTTCGCCCAGCTGGAGGTGCCGGGAGCGGCCGTCGGCCTCCACGAGGGTGCCCGAGGATTCCTTCTCCACCGTCCCGTCGCTCTTCCTGAGAAAGTACAGCATCAGGTCCCGCCCGTCGGAGAGGTGGAGCGAGAACCAGTCCCACCCGACCTGGTCTTTCGTGAGGGCGTTGGAGCTGAACTCCTGATCGAACCAGCTCACCCCCTCCACGGGCAGGGGCATCAGGGCGCCCGGCGTCCGGATCGTCCCCCTCGTCGCCAGGTCTGTGAAGGAGTAGTAGTAGGACGCCTGGCCCCTGCCGGGCCCCTTGCGGCTGAGGCCCTTGTCGCCCTGAAGGACCGGGGGTTTTCTCGGCGCGAGCTCGAGGTCAAGCTCCATCCCCCCGTGCCGTGCGCGGATCACGATGCGATTCCCTTCCATCTTCGCCGACCAGCCGAGGTTCCACACGGTCATGCCGTTCGTGGCCGCTCCGGCAAGCCCCGGCCCTGATCGGGTGATCTGCTCGGCAAAGTGGAAGGCCCCGCTGCGGGCGTCGGTGAGGGCGAAGTGCGCGGGGTAGAGATCCCGCAGCGACCAGGGGTTGCCGGGGTCGGAGGCCCTGAGGCGCACGCCCTGCCGGAAGAAGGTGAGCTGGTAGCCGTAGCGGTTTCCCGCGGCGTCGCGCAGGTTGCCCGTGAAGTACCACCACTCGGTGCGGAACTCCGGGTGCGCCCCGTGGTCCCGCGGGAAGCTCCACTTCCACGGCCCGACGGCCTGTCTCCACTCGTCGGCGGCGTGCGCGGGGGTGCAGGCGAGGAGGATCAGGACGATGATCAGGGACAGGGGGATCGGGCGCGTGGGCAGTCTGACAGGCATCTCCGGCGGCCTTGCTCACAATGTCCGTTTCTTTGGAAGGGGCCGATGTTGCTACTCGAAATCCGCTCTGCTCAGGCCGGACTGTCGAATGATGCACGGGAGGGTCCCCGTCAGGATCTCTTTATGGTCGGGCACCGGGACGGTCCTGGTTGCGTTTCCTTCTTTCTTCTGCATACGATGTGGCTGCCTCGGCGCCGGACTTCCACGAATCCGCGTCCCGCGAGAATCGCACAGACTTCTCTTCCGGAAAGGACGGGAAGCTCAGGCAAGCGTCGAAACCTCTATGCTCGTGACGAAGATCTCATCCTGGAAACGCTCCTGGATTTCCTCCTTGGAGGCACATTCCAGGAAGAGGGACACAGCCTCTTTGAGGTTCGTTTTGCCTGTTCGATCGTTTCCCCCTGGCTGGCGATGTCGAATTCGGGGCACAGGGCCACATACCGGCCCTTTTCCCCTTTCTCGATGATGGCGGTCAGCTGTCGTCTCATTGCGTTTTTGCGCCTCCCCGCAGTCGAACGATAGCACGTCCGTGCCTCAGCGACAAGAGACTCGTTTCACTCCTCCCGTATCTGCATCTGCGGGTAGGTGCGGTGCACCTTCCAGATCGGGTAGAGCGCCGCGCCGACGCTGGCGGCCAGGGCCGTGGCCGCCGTGAGGGCGTAGGGCTGCCAGTCGGGGTGGTAGAAAACGGTCCAGTTGAAGCTCCGCAGGTTGATGACGCGGATCAGGAGGATCGCCAGGACCGTGCCGACTCCCGAACTCAGCACGAAGCTCACGAGCCCCATCCCCAGGGCCTCGAGCAGGGTCATGCGGGCCACCTGCCCCGTGGAGAACCCCAGGGCCCGGAGGATCCCGAAGTCGCGCTGCCGCTCGATGAACAGGGTCATCAGGGCCCCCGTGATCCCGAAGAAGGCGATGACGATGGCCATGATGCGCATGGAGCGGGTCACGGCGAAGGTGCTGTCGAAGACCTCGAGGATGTTGCGGTGGAACTGCTCGCGCGTCGAGGCGGGCAGGCCCCGCACGATGGCCCGGGCGCGCACGTCGTCGATGATCTGCTTCCTGCGGGGCTCCTCGGGGTCGATGAAGACGGCGATGCTGTTGATCGTCCGGTCGCCGTAGAGGCCGATGTAGGTTTTGCGGTCCATCATGACGAGGCCGTGCTCCGTCGAGTAGTCGTAGAAGACGGCCTCGATGCGCAGATCGACGGGGCCTTCGACCCCCTCCAGGGTCACGACGCTTCCGGGGCCCGCGCCGAAGCTCCGGGCGAAGCTCTCCGAGACGATGACGTCGCCGCGCCTGACCGCCTCCCAGTGCTCATCGCCTCCCTCGACCCAGCCGAACCGGGCGAAGCGCTGGAGCACGTCGGCCTTGATGCCCGCCACGTGGATTGTCCGGCCTCGGTAGAGGACCTGCACCTTGCGGTAGGTGTCGACGCCGCCGATCCCGGGGATGTTCCTGACCTCTTCGTAGAACTCCTCCGGGACCTCCATGTCCGTGGCGTTGGAGATGTACAGGTCGCCGCGCAGCTGTGTGCCCATCCACCAGATGAGGGACTGGCGGAAGCTGCCGATCATGGAGCCCAGGCCGATCGAGAGGGAGAGGGCCACCATGAAGGCGGCCACGGCGACACCCGTCCTGCCGAGGTTGCGGGTGATGTTGCCCGCGGCGATCCGTCCGGGCAGCTTCCCCGCCCACCCGAGGCCGCGCCGCAGGAGCGGGTCGGCGAAAAGCAGGACCACGCCCGTCAGCAGGCTCAGGCCGAAGAGAAAGCCGAAGACCCCGATGAAGGCCATGTAGATGCGCTTCGAGAGGAAGGCGAGCACGACGATGCTGGCGATCAGGACAGCCGCCCCCGCCAGCGCCACGAGCCAGGCCCGTCGCCGGTTCTCGCGGCTCCCGGAGCGGCCCCGCAGGGTGACGACGGGGTCGGTGCGGGTGAGCTCCAGCAGGGGGTAGAGGCTGCCCAGCAGGCTGGCCCCGAGGCCGATGAGGACCCCGGCGGCGGGCACCCACCAGCTCCAGGGCATGGGGGCGGGCCGCAGGAAGAAGTACAGGCTGCTGATCGTGCCGCCGATGACATCCGTGAGGGCCCGGCTCAGCAGAAAGCCGAAGACGCTTCCGAGCAGGCCGCCGACGATGCCGAACAGGGCGATCTCGGCCAGGAAGGCCCGGGCGACCTCGCCGCGGCTCGCGCCCAGGCTGCGCAGCACGCCCGCGTCGCGGCGGCGGCTGACGACGGCGAACATGGCCGTGTTGTAGATCAGGAAGACGCTCACGAAGAGGGCCATGAGCGAGAGGGCCTCCAGGTTGAGCCGGAAGGCCCCCACCATGGCCCCGAAGGTTTCCTGACGCTGGCGCTTGGACTGGATGCGCCAGCCCTCCTGCCAGCGGGAGGCGAAGCCGCTCTCGTCGCCGAGGATCAGGTCGACGTGGTCGATCCTGCCGGCAAGTCCCAGCAGCCTCTGGGCGTGGGCGATGTCCATGAGGATCAGGGGCTCGCCCGAGGGGTTGGCGAAGGTCCCGATCACCCGCAGGCGCCCCTTCAGGGTGGGCAGGGTGCCGCCGGCCGCGAGGCCGAGCGTGCGGGCAAGCCCGTCCTCGATCAGGACGGCCCGCTCGTCGGTGAGGAAGGCCAGCGAGTCCTCGAAGGATCCGCCCGTGCGCCGCTCGAAGGGGGCCCGGGCCAGCTCGGGGCGGATGGCCCGGTCCAGGAAGGGGTCGATGCCCAGCAGCCTCACCAGGTCGCCGTTTTCCAGCTTCAGGCGGCGCTCCAGGACGGGCGCGAAGGACAGGACGGCCGGATCGGCGACGAGGTCCTGCAGGACCGACTCGTCGATCGGGCCGGCGAGGCGCTCGAGGGTGTGGGTGGATTTGCCGCGCAGGAACTCCACGGCCTGGGAGAAGCTCGAGAGGGCCGACTGCGCCGAGAGGGTCATGCCGATGACGGCGGCCACCCCGCAGGCAATCCCGAGGAGCTGCAGGAGGCTGAGGCTCCGGCGCCGGTAGAGGTAGCGAAGGAAGGATCGGGTGACGGTGCGCAAGAAAACCTCGGTTACAGGCTTCGGGCTTAGGGCAAGAAATGGATGCGGGATTCTTCTTTCCGTTGCCTTATGCCCTTGGCCATAAGCCCATTGCCTTTCTTAATCGCATTGTTCGTCTTCCGTGATCACGCCGTCCACCATCTTCAGGATGCGGTCGGCGTACTTGCAGGCAAGCGGCGTGTGGGTCACCATGATGAGCGACGTGGCCGCCTCCCTGCATCGCCGCGTGATGAGCTGCAGGATCTGGTCGCCCGTCGCCGTGTCGAGGTTTCCCGTGGGCTCGTCGGCCAGGATGAGCGCAGGTTCCTTCACGATGGCCCGCGCGACGGCGACGCGCTGCTGCTCGCCGCCCGAGAGCTCGTGGGGGTAGCGGCCCTCCTTGCCCTGGAGGCCAACTTTCTCCAGGGCCGCGCGGGCGGCCCCCGCGTCGGTTCGGCCGGCCAGCTCGAGGGCGAGATAGACGTTCTCGAAGGCCGTCAGGGTGGGCAGGAGGTTGAAGAACTGGAAGACGAAGCTCAGGCGCAATCGCCGCAGCTCGGTGCGGCCTTCCTCCCCGAGGGCCTGGAGGTTGCGGCCGTCGATCTCGACGGTGCCCCGGGTGGGCCGGTCGAGGCCCGCAAGCATGTTCAGGAGGGTCGTCTTGCCGGAGCCGCTCTTGCCGAACAGGGCCACCACCTCGCCGGGGGCCACCTCGAGGCTTGCGCCGCGCAGGGCTTGGATCACGACCTGCCCGTCCTCGCGGTACTCCTTCCAGAGATCGACGACGCGAACGACCGGGGACGTTGGTAACAAATTAGACAAACTCATGCTGCCTTCCTTTTTCTGAAGTTTGTCCAATTTGTTACCAACGTCCCCATTCTCAGATGTCCTTGAGGCGGAGGTTGGCGGGCGATTTCTCGATCGCCTCTCCGAAGGCCTTCAGGCTCTGCTCGATGCGCTGGAGTTCCTCCGTCGCGGCCACGGGGATCCGGTCCACCCCCCGCCGGTCCAGGGCGTCCATGACGAACTTCACCGTCAGGAGGTCCGTGTCGCGGGCGGGCACGTAGGCGGCCTCGTCGCCGCCCTGCCGGTCCGCCTCGATGAGGACCCCGCTCTCCGCGAGTGCCTCGAGAAGCTCCTCGGTGAGCCCCCGCGGGATCTCGAGGCTCTCGGAAACGCCCGCCGCCGTCAGGGGGACCTCGCCCGTTGCGAACTTGCGGCTCACGTGGTTGACGATCCGCAGGGCCAAAAGCCGCCGGAAGGAATGGCTTGCGCGCCTCGAATCGGGTCCGAACTCGAGGGCGTCGGCATGCTGGTGGATGCAGGAGATCTCGGCGCCGGCCAGCACGATGAGCCAGCTGAGCTGCAGCCACGTCAGAAAGAGGGGCAGTGCGGCGAAGCTGCCGTAGATGGCGTTGTAGTTGGCGACGCCCACCTGGAACTTGACGTAGACCATCTGGACGACGACGTACACCGTTCCGGCGACGATGCCGGCGATGACGCCCGAGCGGCGGTTGACATGCCGGTTCGGCATGAAGAGGTACAGGAAGGTGAAGAGCACCCACATGATCGCGAAGGGGGTGATCTCCAGCAGGACAAACACGAGGAGCCCGAGAATGCCCAGCACGTCGAAGC
>JAGPKU010000002.1:60381-86105 GCA_018053845.1 Syntrophobacterales bacterium | reverse complement strand
TTTAAGTGTCTCGCTTTTTGAAAGAACACCCTTATATCAGCTACTTACACTCAGTAATGGCGCGGCCGAAATGCAACAAGATCCTAACCAGCTGAATTTATTTGCCGATTATTCCGGACAGTAGTGGTTTTCTATTGATAGATCCTGCCGTGCACCTTGATGCGCGTCAGGTAGATGATCTCGCACGAGCCCTCGCCCCGATCCGAGGTTGTCATCGACGATCTCCACCAGTAGTCCTGTGATTTCTTCGTCGCGGCCACGTCCACGAGGTGCCCCGTCAGCTCCACGGCGTCGCCCTCCCGGAGGCTCTTCACGGCCTTCTCGAGGTTCGGCGTGGCGGGGATCAGGTGGTTGTTTGAGCTGTGCCCCGCAATGAATTCGTTCGTGTAGCCGAAATCCTCCCCCGCACGCCAGAAGTACCACCGGTTTCCCTGGGACCACTTGAGCCGCTTGTAGGTTCCGTTCTCGGCCATCTTTCCCCAGCACAGGGCCACGTCCGCAGGCGAGATGAGCGCGTTCCAGCCCGAGTGGTAATTCTCCCGCCCGATCACGATCCCGCGCACCGTGTAGGCTGCCTTCTGCGTGATGGCAATGTCGTAGCCGTCCTTTGTCACCCGCACGACCGACGGTTCCTGCTTTTCCATGGACGGCGGCTGCACGACGTCGATGGGCGAGCCGTCCCGCCCCGAAGGGCTGGGCCCGCAGGAAAAGACGAAGGCGAGGCTGAGACACAAGACAATGAAACGGCGATTCGGCATGCTTTATTCCCCGGTGTTGATCTGCCGTTCTTGCAACTATCGCACCGGTGATGCCCTTCTCCGCTCTCCTTGACTGCCACGACCTGGCGCGGGACTTCCGCAGACGTGGGAACCCTTCATCATACAAGTAATGCGCAGGGATATTCCTTCACTGTCGATTTTCCATTTTTCAAGGGTTAGCGACGAGATCCCTGTGAATCCCTGTAGGGTATACCCTTCGTTTTTGCTGTTTCCGGCAGGGCTACGGAAGGCCAGGCCAAAACAAAATAGCTATTAATATCAACATATTGGCAGTAATCGTTTGCTCCTGGTACATCCGTTGCTCAGGATACATGACCGGGCCGCATGACGGCCTGTGCGCCCAGGAGCATCAGCGTTGAAGCGATACGTTAAAAAACAACAAAAAAACAAACACTTGAATAGAAATTCGGCCCTGCTGAGCCTCTTCGTCGTTCTTGCCGTCCTGCTGACCATCCTTTTCGCTGAACCCTCCGGCGCTGCGACGGTGACTGTTGCCTGGGACCCGAATCCCGAGCCGACCGTGGCGGGGTATCGGCTGTATTACGGGACATCGTCGCGCTACTACACGAACTCCGTGGATGTTTCGAACTCGACGCGATGCACGATCTCGGCTCTCGTCGAAGGAGTGACCTATTACATGGCCGTCACGGCCTACGACACATCGGGCAACCAGAGCGGCTATTCCAACGAGATCGTCTACACCGTGCCGGGCGGGTCCACTCCTGCGCCCTCTCCGGACAGCGGCGCCGTTTCGGGCGGCGGGGGCGGGGGCGGCTGCTTCATCGCGACGGCAGCCTTCGGCAGTCCCCTGGAGCCGGAGGTCATACTGCTGAGGGAATTCCGGGATACCTGCCTCCTGACGAACGGCCCCGGCAGGGCATTCGTGGATTTCTATTACCGGGTTTCCCCCCCGATTGCGGAGTTCATCAGCCGTGACGAGGACCTCAGGCAGATCACCCGGGGCATCCTGTGGCCCCTTGTGCTGGCCGTGAAAAACCCGACGGCCGCCGTGGCCATGATCATCTCGGCACTGTCGCTGGGGATTCTGTGCTGCACCGGGCGCAGGCGCGGGCCGGAGAGGCAGATCACCCTTCCCGCCGCGCGCCGCAACCTTTTGTTCCGCAAACAGGACTGAAGGAACGGTATTGCCTTCACTCCATAAAGAGGCGTTCTGAAGGGGGCTCTTCCCGCGGGAGAACCCCCTTTTCTATCGCGGGCCCCTCGCAAAGTTTCAGGTGCAAATTCCTCGAAAGCCGCTTACAATTTCAAGCGGCAAATACAAATAAAGGAAAGGAGGCCTGCGCATGAGAAAAAAGATCCTGAGTCGAATCCTGCCGGCACTGCTTTTTGCAGCCGCTTTGAGCCTTGTGTTTGCCGCCGGCGCCTCGGCGGCACCCGCGGCGGATCAGAAGAAGTTCGATGAATACCGGGCGGCGATCCAGAAGGCCCACGGCATCGACATCAAGAACTTCAAGCAGAAACTCAAGGGCGGCCGGGCGGACGCCCACAAGGTCACGGACTTCGACCTCGACCAGCTGATCATGGGGATCAAGGTCGAGCAAGAGCACACGACGGACAAGTACACGGCCCTCGAGATCTCCATGGATCACCTCGAGGAGATCCCGGACTACTACACCCGGCTCGAGGAGATGGAGGAAAAGGCCGAGGCGGAGTGGAAGGTGAAGAAAGAGGCTGCAAAGAAGAAATAAGCGGGACAAGCGAGAAACGAAAGGGCACGCCCCGCAGCGTGCCCTTTTTTCTTGCCCGCCCGTCTCGGAGGGGCGGACTCCGGGTCCGGGACGCCTGCGAGCCGCAGTTTCCCCCTCAGTCCGGCTTGCTGGGCGCTCGCCTCTCGCAGGACGCGATGAAGCGCTCCATGGCCCTCGGCCGGCTTGCGAGGTGGAGGTGGGCGTAGCTGGCCAGGATGCCACCCTTTTTGAACCCCTCCTCGACGGGCGCGTCGATGCGAAGCTTGCGCATGCGGTAGACGGACCGCCAGCCCTCCACGCCCGCCGGGTTTTCCGTGAGCGTGGAGTGGTGGAACTCATGGCCCCTGACGCTCTCCCCGGCGCGTCCCCAGAGGGCGTCTTCCTCCAGGGTCACCTCCACGTAGGCCAGGGCCTGCAGGGCCCGATGCATCTTCGTCACCGCCGGCAGCAGCCCCGCCATGGGGTGCCGTTTCCCGTCGACCGTCTCCATCTCCCGGCAGAGGTACATGAGTCCGCCGCACTCTGCATAGACGGGGCGGCCCGAGGCCGCAAAATCCCTCACCGCCGCCATCATGGGGCCATTGGCCGAGAGCTCCGCGGCCAGCTCCTCGGGATAGCCGCCACCGATGTAGAGCGCGTCGAGGCCCTCGGGAAGGGCCCTGTCGGCGACGGGCGAGAACGGGACGAGGGTACATCCCCCGTCCTCGAGCTCGTCGAGGACATCCCGATAGTAGAAATGAAAGGCCGCGTCGCAGGCCACGCCCAGGCGGGCCCTGCCCGCGATCCCTTTCCGCTCCGGCGCCTCGACGTAAAGGAAGGGCGCACTGCGGGCCATGTTGACGATCTCGCCCAGCGTTGAATAATGCTCGAAGGCGTCGGCCAGCGCATCCAGCGCCTGCGGCGGGAGGTTTCGCGAATCGGCCGTCACGAGTCCCAGGTGCCTCTCGGGAAGCGCCGGCAGCGCCCCCCGGGGGATCGCCGCCACCATGGGCGGCAGGCGCGAGGCCTGCAGCGCCTCGGCCAGCATGATCCCGTGCCGCACGGATCCGCAGTGGTTGGCGACGACGCCGACAACCCTCACCTTGCGCTCGAAGTCGGCGAAACCCTTGACGACGGCGGCGAGACTCCTCGCCATGCCGTAGACATCGGCAACGAGGATCACGGGGGCCCTGAGCCAGGCGGCGATCTCGGCCGTGCTTCCTTCGAGGCTGTCGTGGCTTGCCCCGTCGAAGAGGCCCATGACGCCTTCGATAACGGCGATGTCGGCGTCGGCCGTCGTGCGCGCCACGAGCCTCTCCACGTAGTCGCGCCCCATCATCCAGCCGTCGAGGTTGTAGCAGGGTCGCCCCGAGGCGACGGCAAGGTAGGAAGGGTCAAGAAAGTCGGGTCCCACCTTGAAGGTCTGGACCCGCGTACCGCGGCGGCGAAGCGCCGCCACGATGGCGAGGGTGAGCGACGTTTTCCCCACGCCGCTTTCCGTTCCGCCTATGACAATCCGGGGGCAGTCGATCATGATGGCATCACCTGTTAAAAATTGGCTTGGGGCTTATGGCGAATGGCTTATGGCAAAAACAAGAAAGCTCTGCTGCTAATCGCCCTTCGCCTCTAGCCGAATTTCACGTATCACAGCGTTGCAACGATCCCCTTGTGCAGCAGGGCGAGGATCGTCGCGGCCAGGATCGTCATGGCAAAGAGGACGGCGTTGGCCTGCCGGATGTGCCCGGGCTCCAGCCGCTGCAGGGGGTCCCCCATGAAAGGCTGGGGGTCGAAAGAGCCGCCGCGGAACACGGGCCCCCCCAGCTGGATTCCCAGCGCCCCCGCCATGGCCGCTTCGGGAAGGGCTGCGTTGGTGTTCTCCTGGACTGCGCCGTCGCGACGGCTCACCCGCAGGGCCGCCAGGGGCCTCATCCCGAGAAGCATCGCCGCCAGCGCCATGAACAGCACGGTCACCCTCGCCGGCAGCCAATTGGCCAGGCGGTCGAGCCATGCAGGGAAGCGCCCAAAGTCGTAATACTGCTCATTCTTGTGCCCGAAGGCCGAGTCGAGGGCGTCGATGGACTTGTAGAGGATGACGCCCAGGGGTCCGAAGAGAAAGGCGCAGAGGAGCGGCGCCATGACCCCGTCGACGCTGTGGCGGGCCACGCTCTCGATGGCGGCCCGGGCGATCTCCTCGCGGTCCATGCGGTCCGTATCGCGCCGGACCATCTCCGAGACGCGCTTGCGGGCCAGCGGGAGGTTTCCCACCTCGAGGGCCCGGTGGATCTCGGCGGCTTGGTCGGCCAGGGACCGCGCGGAGAGGGCCGTGTAGAAGACCCAGATCGAGAGGACCGTGTATGCCCAGGCATGCAGCGACGCCGCGAGCCTCAGGAGCCCCCAGGCCGCAAGGCCCGAAAGGCCGATGACCATCACCGCAGCCAGCAGCCCCGCCTCCCGGGGAGACTTGATCATCCTCCGAAGCGAAGGCTCCAGGGCGAGGGCAAAGCGCCGCATCATCCTCGCCGGATGGGGGAACCCGCGGGGATCCCCGAACAGCAAATCGAGGAACAGGGCGATCAGGATCTGGATCTCGAGGCTCATGTCGCGCGTACTATACAGGAAATCGGATGCATGCCGCAAGCGCCGGGACAGCAGGGCGTGCACGGACCGCTTGCTTGACGGACTGGCGGGAAAAGGTTATATGTAACAAAAATGTAATTGTCACGAAGGGGTCCGGGATTCATCCTGGAGGAACCGGGATTGGTCGGGCCGCCATCTCAGAGCGGGATGGCGGCATTTTTGTCTTCGCAGGGAGCGTGTCATGAGAGAAAGGCAGATCTGGATCACCACATTCGACCTGGAGCGTCTGAGCAGCCTCATCGACGGGGTCAGGGCCGCTGGGCCACAGAAGAAGGACTACCTCGTTCTGCTGGAGAAGGAACTCGAGCGGGCCAGGGTGGTGGACCCCGAGAAAATCCCGGGCGACGTCGTCACGATGAACTCGGTTGTCCGCATCCGGGATCTCGAGTCGGGCGAAGAAACGACCTACACGCTTGTCTTTCCAGCCGATGCGCGCATCGAGGAAAACCGGATTTCCGTCCTCTCGGCGATCGGGACGGCGCTGATCGGCTACCGGGTCGGGGACGTCATCGAGTGGAGGGTCCCCTCGGGGATGAAACGGCTGAAGGTCGAAGGGATTCTCTATCAGCCGGAGGCCTCGGGCCGGTACGATTTATAGGGTTCAATCCCCCGCAGCCCGTTTTCGGCGGGTCGGAAACGATGGAAAGACAGGTGAGCGAATCGGGGGTGCCGTGAAAGATCTGACGAAAAAGGAGCTTCTTCACGAGGTGAAGCGGCTCGGCAAGGCTCTCGAGGCAGCGGAGACGGAGGCAAGCCGCCTCCGTGAGGCCGAAACACTTGCCGGCAGGGCTGCGCAGAAGTACCGCATCATCGCCGACAACACCTACGACTGGGAGTTCTGGCTCGGCCCGGATGCCCAATTCGTCTACTCGTCGCCGTCCTGTGAACGGATTTCAGGTTATCTCGCGGAAGAGTTCGAGGCCGACCCCACGCTATTTTATCGGCTGATTCATTCGGAGGACCTGGCCCGGGTGTCGGAGCACATGAACCGCCGTAAATTCGAGACCGGCCTGGCTGAGATCGAGTTCCGGATCGTCCGCCGCGATGGGGCCGAGCGTTGGGTCGCCCTGGCCTTTCAGCCGGTCTATGACGGGGAGTCGCGCTTCCTGGGCACCCGCTGCAGCAATCGCGACATCACCGCGCGGAAACTGGCGGAGGCCGAACGCGAGAAACTCATCGGCGAGCTCCGCAGTGCACTCTCCCGCGTCAAGGTGTTGAGCGGACTGATCCCCATCTGCGCATCCTGCAAGAAAATCCGAGACGACAGGGGATACTGGAACCAGATCGAGACCTACATCCGCGACCACTCGGAGGCCCACTTCAGCCACGGGATCTGCCCCGAGTGCGCGCGGAGGGAGTACCCGGAGCTCTTTGCCGACGCGGCCAAGAGAAAATGGGAGAAATAGGCTGCAAGGCCGGGGTTGACGGCGGGGGCGCCCTGGAATAGGATGACCTGCCATGAAACGTGCCCTCTTGACCCTTGTGATCCTCTTCTGCTTCGCCTCGCCCGCCTTCGGGGCGGCGCCCGTCCGGATCGTGTCCCTTGCCCCCAACATCACGGAGATCCTCTACGACCTGGGCCTCGGGGACCGGGTCGTTGCGGTGACCGACTACTGCGACTATCCTCCCGCCGTGAAATCCAAGCCCCGCGTGGGCGGCTTCACGAACCCCTCGCTCGAGGCCGTCGTCGGCGCAAAGCCGGACCTCGTGATCCTGACCGACGACGGAAACCCCAGGGTGATCTACAACCGCCTGCGTGACCTCGGCATTCCTTGTCACGTCTTCAAGCCCCGGCGCCTGAAGGAACTGCCCGGGGGCATCCGGGATCTGGGGGCGGTGCTCGGCGTCGAAAAGGCCGCCGCGGACCTGGCCGGCCGGATCGAGAAGGACATGGCTGCCCTCGAGAAGAAAGCGCGACAAAAGCGAGTCAAGCCGCCGAAGTCGGCCCTCTTCATCATCCAGCCCGAACCCATCGTCGTGGCGGGACCCGGCACGCTCATCCACGAGGCCTTCGGCATCCTCGGCATCCGAAACGTTGCCGCCGACGGCAAGGACAAGTACCCCAAGTTCTCCCTCGAGGAGATCATCAGCCGCTCGCCCGACTACCTCCTCGCGGGGCAGGGCTTCATGTCGGGAGGGGGCATCGAGCGGCTCAAGGAGAGGCTCCACATGCTGCCCGCCGTCAGGGAGGGCCGCATCTGCGTGGTCACCGAACGCCTCTACCGCCTGAGCCCCCGGGCCGTCGGCGGAATCGAAGAAATGGCGCAGTGCGTCGCGGGGCCTTAGTCTTTCTTGCTCTAAAATCCCTTTCATTTTCGGCTCTTCTTAACTTCCGCTCTTCCTGACTTCCTTTCTTTTTCGGATCTTGACAAAGCCCCGGTGCTTTGTTAGTGGGTAAGTATCCAAAGGGGTGGGCAGATGGAAGAGGGGTGAAAATCCCCCGCTGCCCCGCAGCCGTGATGGGAACGAAATCCCGATGAGCCACTGTCATGGTCACCATGATGGGAAGGCGGGAGAGTAGGGTGCCCTAAGCCGGAAGACTGGCCCATCCCGTTAGCCTCGAGGGAGGTTGCGGTGACCCGGTTCTTCCTTTTCACATCCCTTTTGGCCGTCCCGGCCGTTGCCCTTTCCGTCGCCTCGAAAATCGAGACGGGCAAGGCGGCAACCCCGCTGCGGGTGAGCCGCGTCTGCGCCCTGCTTGCCTTCGTGTTTGTGGCCGTGGCGGCCATCGCCGCGGTCACCGGCCCCCACCGGATCGACCTGCTCGCGCTCCTGAGGCAGGGCTTCGCCTCGGACACCTCGCCCGAGCACACGATCGTCTTCTCCGTCCGCATCCCCCGCATCCTGCTGGCCGCCGTCGTGGGCGCCACCCTGTCCACGGCGGGCGGCGTGTTCCAGGGGCTGCTGCGCAACCCCCTGGCCGACCCCTACATCCTCGGGGTTTCCGGCGGGGCCGCCGTGGGCGCCGTCGTCGGGATCATCGCGGGGCTGGACATCCTGCCCTTCGGCATCCCGGTGCTTGCCGCCCTGGGTTCCTTTGCGGCCATTGTTCTCGTCTTCGGCGTGGCCGGCCGCCGGGGCGAGACCCCGTCGGGGACGCTCCTGCTCTCGGGGGTCATCGTGAACGCCTTCTGCACGGCGGCCATCATGTTCCTCATCTCCACGGCCTCGGGCACTCGCCTGCACGGGATCATGTTCTGGCTCATGGGGGACCTGGGGCTGGCGGAAACCGGGCAGACCCTCCTGGGGGCCGCGGCCCTGCTGGCGGGCTCCGCCGTCATCTACCTGCACGCCCGGGCCCTCAACCTGCTCGTCATCGGCGAGGAGCAGGCCCTGCAGCTCGGGGTGGAGGTCGAGAAGACCCGGCGGGTGCTCTTCTTTGCCGCCTCCTTCATCACGGCGGCCGCCGTGTCGCTCTCGGGCCTCATCGGCTTCGTGGGACTCCTCGTGCCGCACCTGATCCGGATGATCTTCGGCTCCGATTACCGGCTTCTGCTGCCGGCAAGCTTTCTCTTCGGGGCGACCTTCCTCGTGGCGGCCGACACGCTGGCCCGGACGGTGATCGCCCCCAGCGAGCTTCCCGTGGGGGTCATCACGGCCCTCTTCGGGGCGCCCTTTTTCATCTACCTGCTGACGAAGACGGAGGCCGGCCGATGCCGCTTCTGAGCGTTGACAGCGTGAGCTTCAAGTACGGCGAGCAGTGGGTCCTGCGGGGCGTCGCCTTCGATGTCGAGAAGGGCGATTTCCTGGGCGTCATCGGTCCCAACGGCTCGGGCAAGACGACGCTGCTGCGCGTCATCGACGGGATCCTCAAGCCCCAGGAGGGAGAGGTCCGTCTCGAGGGGACGGAGATCGGCAGGCTGCGGCGCGAGGCCCTGGCCCGGTCCGTGGCCGTCGTGCCACAGTACTCGGCCCTGGCCTTCCCGTTCTCCGTCGAGGAGGTCGTGCTCATGGGCCGCTCGCCGCACCTCGGGCGCTGGCGCTTCGAGGCCGACCGAGACTACCGCATCGCCCGCGAGGCCATGGAGATGACGGACACGCTGGCGCTGGCGGCCCGCGACATGGAGTCGCTCTCGGGGGGCGAGCGGCAGCGGGTGCTCATCGCGCGGGCGCTCGCCCAGGAGCCGCGGCTCATGCTGCTGGACGAGCCCACGGCCTTCCTGGACATCCGGCACCAGGTCGATTTCTTCGACCGCATCCGGGTGCTCAACCGGGACAGGGGGCTCACGGTCATTGCCGTGACCCACGACATCAACCTGGCGGCCCACTACTGCGACCGGATCATCCTCCTGAAGGACGGCCGCATCGAGGCGGCGGGGCCCGTCGAGGCCGTCATCACGGAGGAGCACATCCGGAAGGCCTACGAGACCCGCGTCATGGTGGACCGGCACCCCGGGACGGGGGCGCCGCGGATCACGCTGACATAGGCAAGATGTGGAAGAAGTGAGGGAAGTGAAGGAAGTCGGATAAAAGCAAGGCGTCAATCGCCGTCGGAGCGAGGAAGCCGGTCGAAGTCCGGCGCTGCCCCGCAACTGTAGGCGGAACGAAATCCGCAGCATGCCACGGGTTTCCGGCACAGGGGACCCGGAAGGCGCGGAGAGTAGGGGGCCGCAAGCCAGTAGACTTGACCGACGGCACGACACATACCAATTCCCGAGGGGGAAGGAGGAACTGAAATGATTCGCATGCGTGAAGGGTTCGTCAGTTTGTGTCTGCTCGTCTCGGCCGCAGTGGCCGTGCCCGGGATGCCTTTCGCCCAGGCGGCGCCGTCGACCGCGAAACCCGAGTACCGGATGGGCGAGGTGGTCGTCACGGCCACCCGTGATGCCCAGGAAGTCCGCAAGGTGCCGGCCAACGTGACGGTGATCACTGCCGAGGATATCCAGAATTCGGGCGCCACGAGCGTCCCCGAGGTGCTGACGGGCCTCGTGGGTGTCAACGTCACCAGTTACAGCGGCAACGCCTCGCAGTCCATCGTCGACATGCGGGCCTTCGGCACCGAGGCGGGCTACCTGCGCCACGTGGTGCTGCTCGACGGCAGGCGCCTGAACCGCCCCGACATCGCCGGGATCAACTGGCTCGAGATCCCGCTCTCCGAGATCGAGCGCATCGAGGTCGTCCGGGGCGCCAACAGCGTCCTCTACGGGGATTCGGCCATCGCCGGCTCCATCAACATCATCACCAAGCGCGGCGAGGGGAAACCGAAAGGGGATGCGACCTTCATCGGCGGAAGCTACAACACGTACAACGGGCGCGCCGGCATCCGGGGCTCGGCCGACAAGGTCTACTACGCGCTGAGCGGCGAGGCCCTCACGTCAAGCGGCTACCGGGACCGCTCCAAGTTCACGACGGAAAGCGCCGGCGGCAGCGTGGGCTACAACCCCACGGACGCCCTCGACGTTTCCCTGGGCATCACGGCCAACAAGACCGACAACCAGTTCCCGGGAGCCCTGACACCGGCCCAACTGGCGGCGAATCGCAAGCAGGCCCAGAACCCCGACGACGACGCCAGCACGGCCTTTTTCGACGCCAACCTGCTCGTCAAGAGCATCCTGGGCTCCTGGGGCCGCATCGACGCCAACCTGATCTACGGCCGGCGGGAGGTGACCTCCAACTACGCCTCCTTTGCCTCCTTCACGAAGATCGACATCGACACGGTGGGGGCTACCCCGCGCTACATCCTGGACAAAAAACTCTTCGGCTTCGACAACAAGCTCACCGTCGGATTCGACTTCTACCAGGACAAGCTCGACAAGGACACCTTCTCGAACCGCTCGCAGGCGGTGCGGACCTACGAGGCGGATCTCAAGCGGCAGACCCTGGGGCTCTACGCCCGCGACGAGTTCAGCGTCCTGAAGAACCTCATCCTGGTCCTGGGCGCCCGGACGGAAAGGGCCAACGTCGACGGGAGCGAAACGGACCTCGGGACGGGAGTGAACATCTTCGACTCCGAGAAGATTCACAAGGGAACGGCCTGGGAGGGTTCGCTCACGTATCTCTTCGGCGAGAAGGCGAAGGCCTGGGCCAAGTACGCCACGATCTACCGCTTCCCGTCGCTCGACCAGCAGGCCTCGTATTACGCGTTTCCCTTCGACAGCTTCCTGACGGACCTGGAGAAGGAGACGGGCAAGAGCTTCGAGGCGGGCACGCAGGTCAGCCCGCTCAAGGATCTCAAACTGGGCCTCACGTTCTACCTCATCGACATGGAGGACGAGATCAGCTACAACCCCGTCACGTTCCGCAACGAGAACCTCGACAAGACGCGGCACCAGGGCATCGAATTCACGCTGGACTGGCAGTTCCGGAAGCTGGCTCGGCTCCTGGCCAACTACACGTTCCAGGAGGCGTACTTCCGCGAGGGGGCGAACCGGGACAAGGACGTCCCGCTCGTGCCGCACCACATGGCTAACGCCGCCCTCGAGATCTACCTTCCCTGGAACTTCACGTTGCGCCCCGAGGTCCGGTACGTGGACGACCAGTACTTCGGCTCCGACAACGACAACAGTGCGACGAAGCTCGACAGCTACACGATCGTCAATCTCTATCTGCGCTGGCAGCCCGACTGGAAGGCCTTCGGCGTCGCCAAACCGACGGCCTTCGTCGGGGTGGAGAACCTGACCAACAAGAGTTATGTCCCCGTGGGGTACGAGACCTTCTCGGGGCTGAGCTACTACCCCGCGCCGGAGATCAATTTCCGGGGAGGGGTTTCGCTGTATTTCTGATGCGGTGCAGGCGGCAGCCGGGCCGGGCAGGTGAATCATGAACGTCACGACTTGGAGAAGAAAGAATCCCGTTGATCTGGGTCTGGCAATAGCCGGGCCAGCGGAGGACTCCGCACGGCAGGCGGCGCGCCGCCGCGGCAGAGGCATGATGCCCGGGATCGCCCTGTCTGCGGTTCTCCATGCGGGCATCCTCGCCTTTGTTCTCTATGCCGTGGCGAACCCCTTCGTCAGCTTCCCGACGGCCGGGGACGAGGGGATCGTGCGGGTCTCTCTCGTGACGGTCACGGCGGGCCCCGAAAACGGCGCCGCTTCCCCGGCCGAGGGGAAAAAGGGACAGACCCGAACGGTGAAGGCGGACCCCGTCACGGTCCCGAAGGCCCTGGAGAAGGCCGTCATCGCCGAGCCGGCCGACCCTAGCCCGGCCGAGCGGCAGGCGGCGGAGACGAACATCGCCGTCGAGCCCGCCCGGACGCAGCTGGCCGCGGCGGCACCGGGACGCGGTGCGGCCGCGGGTGAAGCCGCCCGGGGGCAGCGGCAGGCAGGAGCCGCCTCGCAGGAAGGGTACTCGGAGGCGATGCCCCGCTACCGCGAGAACCGGCCTCCTTTCTATCCCAGTGCCGCAAGGCAGCGGGGCTGGGAGGGCGACGTGCTGATCGCGGCCGAGGTCCGCTCCGACGGGCGCATCGGGGCCATCCGGATCAAGCGTTCCTCGGGTTATGCGTCCCTGGACGATTCGGCCCTCGAGGCCGTGCGGGCCTGGCGCTTCGAACCGGCAAAACGGATGGGCAGCCCCGTGGGCGCCTGGGTGGAAATCCCCATCCGCTTCAAGCTCTCGCCCGGCGACTCGTTTATGTAACGGTCAGGCAAAGGCGGGTTGCTGCAATGCTGCCGAGAAACAGCCTTCACGCTTCCCCTCCCTCGACGGGAGGGGATAGAGGGGAGGGTGATTGATTCCAAGACCCCCTCTCCCCTCGGAGACTGTGTCGCAATGTCATTGCGAAGGAGCGAGGCGACTGAAGCAATCTCGGATATCCTCGGAAAGATTGAGATTGCCGCGCTCCCTGCGGTCGCTCGCAATGACGATAGCCGATTATGACACAGCCTCTGCTGGGGAGAGGGGCAACTTCTCTTCGATGATCCCGCAACAGCCCGCCCCTCAAGGCTTTCAGAGCACCCCGGGCGGCGTGAAGAAAAAATGTTGTTGACAGGCGTGCCCAATCGTGTTTTCATGATTCAACTCTTGAAGGAATTTCTCGTGATGGACAGCACCCACATCCGTAATTTCCGCTTCTGGTTTAGCTATTATTTTTACGGACAGGTCTGCCCGTCGCTGAGGAGGACTTAGGCACCACAGAATAAGCCAAACCGAAGCCATGGGTAGATCGAAAGACGCCGCCCATGGCTTTTTTATTTCTCCTTCTCCCGGGCCATGACGGCGGCAGCCATCATGGCCCTTTTCATTGGAGGTAACGGAATCATGATCATCGTGATGAAGAAGAACGCAACGGACGGGCAGATCGACCGGGTCGTCGAGTGGATCGAATCCGTCGGCTACCGGGCCCACCTGTCCCGCGGGACGGAGAAGACGATCATCGGCGCCGTGGGCGACGCGCGGGGCCGGGAGCAGATCAAGTCCGTGGGGCACCTGCCGGGCGTGGAAAGCGTCGTTCCCATCCTCAAGCCCTACAAGCTCGCGAGCCGCGAATTCCAGGGCGCAGACACGGTCGTTCGTGTGGGCGGCGTCGAAATCGGCAACGGCTCCTTCACCGTCATGGCGGGGCCCTGCGCCGTCGAGACGGAGGAGCAGCTCATGGAATCCGCCTGGGTGGCAAAGAAGGCCGGCGCGCAGATCCTGCGGGGCGGCGCCTTCAAGCCCCGGACATCCCCTTACAGCTTCCAGGGCCTCGAGGAGGAGGGGCTCAAGCTTCTGAAGAAGGTCCGCGAGCGCACGGGGCTCCCCGTGGTGACGGAGGTGGTCAACCCGGCCGATGTCGACCTCGTGGAGGCCCACGCCGACATCCTCCAGATCGGCGCGCGCAACGTCCAGAATTTCGCCCTGCTGAAGCGGGTGGGTCAGGCCCGCAAGCCCGTCCTGCTCAAGCGCGGCATGATGACGACGATCGAGGAGCTCCTCATGTCGGCCGAGTACATCCTCTCCGAGGGCAACGCCGACGTGATCCTCTGCGAGCGAGGCATCCGGACCTTCGAGACGGCCACCCGCAACACGCTCGACCTCTCGGCCGTCGTCGTCCTCAAGCAGCTCTCGCACCTGCCGGTCATCGTGGACCCGAGCCACGCGGCGGGCCACTGGAGGTACGTGACGCCCCTGGCCCGCGCGGCCATGGCCGTCGGGGCCGACGGGATCATCGTCGAGGTTCACCCCGAGCCCGAAAAGGCCGTCTGCGACGGGATGCAGTCCCTGAAGCCGGAAAAGTTCTACCGGCTCATGGAAGACCTCTCGGTGCTGTCGGCCGCCCTGCAGCGGATGGAGAGGTTCTCGTCATGAACCGGATCCGCGTGAACCTCGACAAGCGTCTGAGCGCAAGCCACGACATCCACATCGGATGCGGCATCCTGGACCGCATGGCGCTGATCCTCGCCAAGGGCAGCTGGGCGGGGCGCTGGTTCGTCGTTAGCGACGAGACCGTGGCGGCCCTGCACGGCGGGCGCGTGCTCGAAGCGCTGGCCGGCGCGGGCCTGGCGGCCGAGTGCCTGACGATCCCCCCCGGCGAGGGGGCCAAGACCGTCGCGACCTGTCTGGGGCTTGCCGAAAGGCTCCTGGAAAAAGGCGCCGACCGGGCCTCGGGCCTGATCGCCCTGGGCGGCGGCGTGACGGGGGACGTGACGGGATTTCTCGCCTCCATTTACATGAGGGGCATCCCCTTCGTGCAGGTCCCCACGACGCTCTTGGCGCAGGTGGACAGCTCCATCGGGGGCAAGACCGGCGTGGACACCGGGGAGGGGAAGAACCTGCTCGGGACCTTCCACCAGCCGAAGGCCGTGTTCATCGACCTCGGCTTTCTCGAGACCCTTCCCCCGAGGGAATTCACGAGCGGCCTGGCCGAGATCGTCAAATATGGTATCATCGAGGACCCGGAGCTGCTGGCGGTGCTCGAGGACAACGCCGCGGCCCTGCAGGGGCGGGATCCGGCCATCCTGGAGAGGGTCGTGTCCTCGTCGTGCCGCATCAAAAAGGGCATCGTCGAGATCGACGAGACGGAGAAAGGCCTGCGACGCATCCTCAATTTCGGGCACACCGTGGGCCACGCCGTCGAGGCGGAGTCGGGATACGCGATCTCCCACGGCGAGGCCGTGGCGATGGGAATGGCTGCCGCGGCGGCGATCTCGGAGCGCCTGCGCTACCTGGGCGCCGAAGACCGGGACCGCATCGAGAGGGCCCTCGAGCGCCTGGGACTGCCGCGCCGCATCCCCCGGGACCTCGACGCGGGAAGGCTCCTGGCGCGGATGGAGAAGGACAAGAAGAAGCAGGGCGGCCGGATTCATTTCGTCCTGCTCAAGAAACCCGGCATGCCGTTCGTCAACGGCGGCGTGCCGCTCGACGCGGTGCGGGAGACGATCGAGGCGATGCGATCATGAGACGAACGGACGTGGAAGGCATCCGGCGCGGGATCCGGGACAGGGACCGCCAACTCGTGAGGCTCCTCAACGAGCGTGCCCGCCTGTCCGTCGAGATGGGCCGGATGAAGGCCGAAGCCGGGCTTGCCGTCTTCGACCCGGTGCAGGAGCGCCGGGTCCTCGACGGGATCGCGTCCCTGAACGAAGGGCCTCTTCCCGCGGAGGCGCTGCGGAGCATCTGGCGAGAGATCCTCTCCGCGTCGCGCACCCTCCAGGCGCCGCTGTCGGTCGCCTGCCTGGGACCGGAGGGGTCCTTCGCCCACCTGGCGGCCCTCGAGCGCTTCGGGCGGAGCACGCTCCTGGCGCCGCAGGTGACGATCGGCGCCGTCTTCGATGCCGTGGAGAAGCGCCGCGGCGACCTCGGCGTCGTTCCCCTGGAGAACTCCGTGGAGGGGCCCGTGCGGACCACCCTGGAGCGGCTCATCGCAACGCCCCTGGCGATCCGGGGCGAGATCTGCCTGCGCGTCTCCCACTGCCTGCTGGCGAAGGGGGCCGGGAGGCGCATCCGCAGGGTTTACTCCCACCCCCAGGCGCTGGCCCAGTGCCGGCAGTGGCTGGCCCGGCATCTGCCCGAGGCGGCGCCCGTCGAGACGGAGAGCACCTCGGCGGCGGTGCTGCAGGCCCTGGGCGACCGGCAGGGGGCGGCCATCGCGAGCCGCCTGGCCTCGGAGATTTACGGCCTTCCCGCCGTCGAGACGGGCATCGAGGACCACCCGGAGAACACGACGCGCTTCATCGTCATCGGGACGGGCACCAACATCCCGACGGGCCGCGACAAGACCTCCGTCCTCTTCTCGACGCAGCACCGGCCCGGGGCGCTGCACGCGGCCCTGGCCCCCTTCGCTTCGGCGGGGATCAACCTGCTGCGCATCGAGTCCCACCCGGTGCGGGACCGGATGTGGCAGTACCTGTTCTTCGTCGATCTCGAAGGCCACGCGGAGGACCGGGCCGTGAAGGACAGCCTGCGGAGTCTCAGGCGCAAGACGGCCTTTCTGAAGGTACTGGGGTCGTACCCCCGGGAGGTGGAACCCTCGTGATCTGCATCTCCGTCGTTCCCGCCACCAACGAGGAGGCCCTGTCCCTGCTGGGGCGGGCCCTGCCCCTGGCGGACCTCGTCGAGCTGCGCATCGACCGCATCGAGGCCCCCGAGCTCCCGGTGCTTCTCTATGCCGGCAGGGATCGGATCGTGGTGACGAACCGCCGGCGCGACGAGGGCGGCTTCTTCGCGGGCTGCGAGGCCCGCCGTCTCGACCTGCTGCACGAGGCCGTCGAGTTGGGCGCCCGCCTCGTGGATGTCGAGCAGCGGACGGGGGAAAAGGCCGTGGGCCGGCTGGCCGATGCGGTCCGGTCCCGCGGCGGAAGGACGGGGCTCATCGTGTCGCACCACGACCCGGCGGGGACCCCCTCCGCAAAGACGCTGGCCGGGCGGTTGAAGGCCTGCCGGGCTCTCGGGGCCGACGTAGTGAAGATCGTGACTTTCGCGAACCGCACGGAGGACAATCTCCGGATCCTGGAGCTCCTGCCGCTTGCCCGGCAGATGGGACAGGACACCATTGCCTTCTGCATGGGGGAGAAAGGACGCCTGAGCCGGGTGGCGGCCCCGCTTCTCGGGTCCCGCTGGAGTTACGCGAGCCTCGAGAAGGGCACTGCGTCGGCGCCGGGGCAGTTGACGGTCGGGGAGATGAGAACCATCCTGGGGATGCTGCAGTCATGAGGGACGCCGTGGCGACAGGAAAGAGGCACTTCGCCCTCTTCGGGAACCCGGTGAGGCAAAGCCTCTCGCCGCTGATGATGAACGCCGCCTTCGGGGCCATGGGGCTCCGCGCCGGCTACGAGTCCCATCGCGTGGAGAACCTGGAGCTTGCCGTGCGGATGATCCGGGAGAGGCCGCTGGACGGCGTGAGCGTAACCCTGCCTCTGAAGGGGGCCATCATGGCCTTTCTCGACGAGGTGGACGACGATGCCCGCGCCATCGGGGCCGTCAACACCGTGACCAACGACCGGGGGCGGCTCCGGGGCTCGAACACGGACTGGACGGGCCTGTCCGAAGCCATGCAGGAACATTTCGCCCTGAAGGGACGGACGGTCGCCGTGCTGGGCGCGGGCGGCGCCGCGCGCGCCGCCGTCCATGCGATCCTCCGGGCGGGCGGGACCCCGATGATCTTCAACCGGAACCGCGACCGTGCCGAGTCCCTGGCCCGGTGGTTTTCGTGCGAGACACAGCCGCTGGCCCGGCTGGGCGCGGTGGAGGCGGACGTGCTGGTCAATGCGACCCCCGTCGGGATGCACCCACACACGGGGGAATCCCCCGTCGACGGGCGCCGGCTGGCCCGGTTCGAATGGGTCGTGGAGACGATCTACAACCCCCTCGAGACACGCCTGCTTCGTGAGGCCCGGGCCGCGGGGTGCGGTGTCGTCACGGGGCTCACCATGTTCGTCCGCCAGGGGGCGGAGCAGATCCGCACCTGGACGGGGCTCGAACCCCCGGTGGAACTGATGACGCGAGTGGTGCGGACGACCTTGGAAAAATAGGGGCGTAGAACGAGGAACGAGTTCGAAGGACCTGTTCCCCTGTTCTCTTCCCCTGGTGGGAGGAGGAAGTGGAGGAGGGGGAATGATTCTCTTCCTCAGTTGTGTCGGGGTTGACGAGTGACAAACATGATCGAAATCAGGCCGATCGAGCGCGTGGCCGCCACGGTGCAGGTGCCCGGATCGAAGAGCTACACCCAGCGCGCCCTCGTCGCGGCGTCGTTGGCCGCCGGGACGTCGCTGCTGCGCAACGCGCTGATCGCGGAGGACACGGTCCATCTCGTCGGGGCGCTGCGGCTGCTCGGTGCGCAGATCGTCTGCTCCGGCCCCGACGTGATCGTCACGGGCACGGGAGGGCGCATCGCGAACCCCGGCCGGGAGCTCCACCTGGGCAGCAACGGAACGGCCATGCGGTTTCTCGTCGGCATAGCAGCCCTCGGGCAGGGCGACATCACCCTGACGGGAGATCCACGCCTCTGCGAGCGTCCCCTGAAGCCGCTGCTCGAGGGGATCGCCCATCTCGGCGTCTCCAGCACCTGCCGGAACACCCCGGGCTATCCGCCCGTCACCATCCATGGCGGCACGCTCCGGGGCGGCCGTGTCGTCTTCCGGGATATCGAGAGCAGCCAGTATGTCTCTTCGATCCTGCTGGCGGCCCCCTATGCCGCCGGGGACGTGGAGGTCGAGATCCGGGGGGCCTCAGTGTCGCGCCCCTACGTGGAGATGACCCTCGCAGCGATGAAGGCCTTCGGCGTTGCCGTGGAGAAAAGCGCCGAGAACGTCTTTTCCGTGCGCAACGGGCACCGATACCGGCCTTGCCGGTATCTCGTGGAAGGGGACCTGTCGAGCGCGTCGTACTTCTTCCTCGCGGCGGCCTTCTGCGGGGGCACGGTCCGCGTCGCGAACACGAACTTCTGGACCCACCAGGGGGACGTGCGGTTCCTGCGGTTCCTCAAGGAACTCGGCTGCGGCGTGGCGGCCACCAACCAGTGGATCGAGGTGTCGGGCGGGAAACTCGCGGCCGGCGATTTCACGGCCTCCATGGAGGACATCCCCGACATGGTCCCGACGATGGCCGTGCTCGCGGCCCTGCGGCCGGGCAGGACGTTTATCCGCAACGTGCCGCACCTGCGGCTCAAGGAGAGCAACCGCCTGGCGGCCCTCGTAACGGAGCTCGCAAAGACCGGCGTCCGGGCCGAGGAACTCGAGGACGGCCTCGTCGTCACGGGGGGGAAGCCCCGGGGCGCCGAGATCGAGACCTACAACGATCACCGGATCGCCATGAGCTTCGCCGTGCTGGGGCTCGTCGCCCCGGGCATGCGGATCCGAAACCCGGGCTGCGTCGGGAAATCCTTCCCGGGCTTCTGGACGGAACTGGAGAAACTCTATAAGACGACATGATCTCCCGATCCGCTGTTCCTCTCCCCCGGCGGGAGGGGATAAAGGTGAGGGGGCCTCAGAGGGCTTTTACAATGTCTGTTTTCGTTTTCACCCTGAACCCTGTCCCCTGTCCCTTGGACCCTGTTCTATGAACATCATCCTGATCGGATACCGCGGGAGCGGCAAGACGTCGGTCGGCAGGGAGCTGGCGAGGCTCCTGGAGCGGCCCTTTTTCGACTCGGACCGGATGGTCTTCGCGAAAACGGGGAAGACCGTCCGCGAGATCGTCGAGGCGGGCGGCTGGCCGGCCTTTCGCGAAGCGGAGAAAGCGGTCATCGGGGAGCTGTCGGCCCTCGAGCAGGCCGTCATCGCTCTGGGCGGCGGCGCGGTCATGGACCCGGAAAACGTCGGGGCCCTCAGGGAACGCGGGACCTTCGTGTGGCTCAGGGCGGAACCGGAGACGCTGGCCCGCCGGATCGGCGGCGACGAAGACGGGCAGGCGCAGCGGCCTGCGCTCACGGGGGTCGGGACGCTCGAGGAAATCGGGCGGGTCCTTGCGGAGCGCCTTCCGGTGTACCGGACCGTGGCCGACCGGGTCCTGGACACGGACGGCAGGGACCCCGCGGGCATCGCTGCGGAAATCGCCGAAGCGGTGACGGGGGAGCCCGTAGACCATCGACCGAAAAAAGACGGGGGGCGGTCTCATGTCCGGTAACACCTTCGGCGTGATCTTCAGGGTCACCACGTTCGGGGAATCCCACGGCGCGGCCCTCGGGGCCGTCATCGACGGCTGCCCGCCGGGTCTCAATCTTGCGGAGGCGGACATCCAGGGGGAGCTCGACCGCCGCCGGCCGGGGGGACACGCGGCATCCTCACCCAGGAAAGAGGCCGACCGCGTGGAGATCCTCTCGGGGGTCTTCGAGGGGAAAACGACGGGGACGCCGATCGCCCTCTTGATCCGCAACCTGGATATCGACAGCGGCGCCTATGAAGAGCTGCGGGAGGTTTTCCGTCCCGGGCACGGGGACCTCCCCTACTTGAAGAAATACGGCATCCGGGACCACCGCGGAGGCGGCCGCGCCTCGGGGCGCGAAACCGCTGCGCGCGTGGCGGCCGGGGCCGTCGCCCGCAAGGTCCTGGCACGCGAGGGGATCGCCGTGTCGGGCTGCACGGTGGAGCTGGGCGGCATCGGGATCGAGACCCGCGCGGCGGCGGCAATCGGTTCGAACCGCCTGCTTTGCCCCGATCCTTCGGCGGCGGCACGGATGGAGGCACGGCTCGAAGAGGCCGGGCGCGCAGGCGACACCCTCGGCGGCATCGTGGAGGTGCGCGTGACGGGCTGCCCGGCCGGGCTCGGCGAGCCCGTCTTCGACAAGATGGACGCCGACCTGGCAAAGGCCCTCATGGGTATCGGCACGGTGAAGGGGGTCGAGATCGGCGCGGGGTTCCACGCGGCTCGGCTGAAAGGGTCGCAGTGCAACGATCCCATCGGTCCCGGCGGGTTCGTGACGAACCGCGCGGGCGGGATCCTTGCGGGGATCACGACGGGGCAGGAGATCGTGATCCGCGCGGCCTGCAAGCCGATCGCCTCGATCGCGCTGGAGCAGGAAACGATCGACATCCACGGGAACCCGAAAACGATCTCGGTGCGGGGAAGGCACGATGCCTGCGTCATCCCGCGCGTCATCCCCGTCTGCGAGGCCATGGTCTGCCTGGTCCTGGCGGATCACCTGCTGAGACAGAAGGCAAACCGATGAATGACGAGAAGAGAACACACCTTCCTTCGAACCATTTCCCCATCGGCATCATCGGGGGCACGGGCGGCATGGGCCGTTGGTTCGCCGACTTCTTCGAACAGGAAGGCCACCCCGTCATCGTCTCGGGAAAGGACCGGGGGCCGCGCCCCGCGGAGATGGCCGCCGTGTGCCCCGTCGTCATCGTGAGCGTGCCCATCGGGGTGACGAGGGCGGTCATCCGGCAGGTGGGCCCGCACATGAAGCGGGACTCCCTCCTCATGGACCTCACTTCCCTGAAGGCCGCGCCGGTGCAGGCCATGCTGGAATCGTCGGTCTCGGAGGTGATCGGCCTCCACCCGCTCTTCGGGCCTTCAGCGCCTTCCCTGGAGGGTCAGAACGTCGCGATCTGCCCGTCGAGGGGCGACACGTGGCTTCCCCGCATTCGGGGCATCCTGGAGCGGCGCGGGGCGAAACTCGTCGAGACGACCCCCGAGCGGCACGACGAGGTCATGGCCGTCGTCCAGGTCCTGAATCACCTCGACACGCTCGTCCTGGGTCTCGCGGTCCGTGACACGGGGATTTCACGGGAAGAATTGGGGCGCTTTTCCACCCCGCTGTTTCGAGGGAAAATGGAGATGATCGACCGGGTGTTCTCCCGTCCGGAGCTTCACGCGGGGATCATCAAGGACAATCCGCACACCGGGCGGATGATCGGCCTGTACCGCAGGGCGCTGGGCCGCGTCGCGAGGGCCGCCCTCGACGGGGATGCCGCCGACCTGGCGGAGCTGATGCGCCCCGATAAACCGTCTTGACAGGCGGGGCGAGGTCTGTTATACAGGCAAACAGTTGGAGAAACCATGATGTCAAAGACGATCCTTTCGAAAACCGGCTGGTGGTGGCGCAACTCCATAGGAGGGGTTTGCCTGCTGCCGTAATGACGTGAAAAAGTGAAATCAAGGCCGTGGGGGACCCGGAGGTGCTCCACGGCTTGTTTGTTTGCGCAATCTGAAATGGGCCGTGCGAAGAGCACGGCCTTTTTTCGTTGAGGGACAAAAGATCCCCTCGCCCCAACCCTCTCCCTCGGCGGGGAGAGGGGGCAGTGAAGGGGACATCGGGAAGGAAGAGGAGATGTTCAAGCCGTCTTTTGAGGAATTCAGGGAGCTTTCGAAACGCGGCAACCTCATCCCCGTCTACCGCGAGATTCTCGCCGACGAGGAAACGCCGGTGACGGCCCTTCTCAAGATCCGCAAGCGCCCCTACGCCTTCCTGCTGGAGAGCGTCGAGGGCGGCGAGAAGTGGGGCCGCTACACCTTCCTGGGCGCGGACCCCATGGCCGTCATCCGCGTAAGGCCCGACGAGGTCGAGGTGCGGAGCAACGGCAGCCGCATGCAGATTCCACACGGGGGCGATCCCCTGGCGGTCCTGAAGGAGCTTCTCGCACGGTACCGGCCCGTCACCGTGGACGGCCTGCCCCGCTTCAGCGGCGGCGCCGTGGGGTTTCTGTCCTACGACATGGTTCGATACTTCGAGAGGCGGCTGGAGAAAGGCCGCCGGGCGGAAAGCGGCCTGGACGATGCCGTCTTCATGGTCACCGACACGCTCATCGTCTTCGACAACGTCCGCCACACGATCAAGGTGGTGGCGTCGGCCCGCTGCGAAGACGGGCCGGGATGCCTCGAGGGGGCCTACGCCGAGGCGACGGCGAAGATCGACGGCATGATCGAGCGGCTCCAGGAGCCCGTCAAACCGCTGCTCCTGAGAAGCAGGGATGTCCAGCGGGACGTCGAATTCCGGCCCAACATGACCCCCGGGGCCTTTCGGGGGATGGTGAGCCGGGCAAAGGACTACATCGGGGCGGGCGACATCATCCAGACGGTCCTCTCGCAGCGGTTCTCGGCCGCTAACGCGATCGACCCCGTCGATCTCTACCGGGCGCTGCGCTTCGTCAACCCCTCGCCCTACCTTTTCTTCCTGAAGATGGAGGATGTCCACCTCATCGGCTCCTCGCCGGAGGTCATGGTCCGCGTCGAGGACGGCTTCGCGGAGCTGAGGCCCATCGCGGGTACCAGAAGGCGCGGCCGCACGGAGCAGGAGGACCGGGCGCTGGCCGACGAGCTTCTCGAGGACCCGAAGGAGCGGGCCGAGCATGTCATGCTCGTCGACCTGGGCCGCAACGACCTCGGGCGCATTGCGGCCATCGGCAGCGTCCAGGTCAACCAGTACATGATCGTCGAGCGCTACTCCCACGTCATGCACCTCGTCTCCAACGTGCGGGCCCGGCTGGCCGAGGGGAAGGACTGTTTTGACGTGATGCGGGCCGCCTTCCCGGCGGGCACGCTGACGGGGGCGCCCAAGGTGCGCGCCATGGAGATCATCGACGAGCTCGAGCCGGAGGGCCGCGGTCCCTACGGAGGCGCCGTGGGGTATATGAGCTTCACGGGCAACATGGACTTCTGCATCACGATCCGGACGATGCTCCTGCGGGGCGGAACGCTCTCGATTCAGGTGGGCGCGGGCATCGTGGCCGACTCCGACCCGGAGAAGGAATACGAGGAGACCCTGAACAAGGCCGCGGGGATGATGAAGGCGGTGAAGCTGGCGGCAAGGGGATTCGAACTGACGGACGACTAAACCCCATGCGCCCCCTTTTTATCAAAGGGGGAAGGGGGATTTTCAGAAAAAGAGGAGACGACAGATGTACCTGATGATCGACAACTACGACTCGTTCACCTACAACCTCGTCCAGTATCTGGGCCAGCTGGGCTGCGAGGTGGCCGTGCACCGCAACGATGAGATCACCGTCGAGGAAATCGAGGCCGTGGCCCCCGAGGCGATCTTCCTGTCGCCCGGGCCCTGCACGCCGAAAGAGGCGGGGGTGACGGTCGAGACGATCCGCCGGTTTCACGAGCGGATCCCCATCATGGGCATCTGCCTGGGGCACCAGGCCATCGGCTACGCCTTCGGCGCCGAGGTCGTCCGTGCCGACAGGCTCATGCACGGCAAGACCTCGCCCGTCTACAACGACGGCCGCACGATCTTCAGGGGCCTGCCCAACCCGCTCACGGCGGGGCGGTATCACTCTCTGCTGGTGCGGAGGGACACGCTCCCGCCTTTCCTGGAGGTGAGCGCGGAAACGGAAGAGGGCGAGGTCATGGGGCTTCGGCACAGGCACTTCCCCGTGGAGGGGGTACAGTTCCACCCCGAGTCGGTCCTCACCCCGAACGGGAAACGAATTCTGAAAAACTTCCTGGAGATCGCCTCCGGGAACGGGAAAGGAGCATAGCATCATGATCCGGGAAGCACTGGCAAAGGCCGTTCGGGCCATCGACCTGCAGGAAGCGGAAATGACGGCGGCCATGACGGAAATCATGGAGGGAAGGGCTACACCCGCCCAGATCGGGGCGTTCATCACGGCCCTGCGCATGAAAGGGGAAACCGTCGCCGAGGTCACCGGCGCCGCCCGGGTGATGCGCCTCAAGGCGACCCGCATCGACGCCCGCTCCCCCGTCATCGTCGACACCTGCGGCACGGGGGGCGACGGCCGCAACACCTTCAACATTTCGACGACGGCGGCCTTCGTGGTGGCGGCGGCGGGTCTCACGGTGGCCAAGCACGGCAACCGCGCCGTCTCGAGCGGCTGCGGCAGCGCCGATGTGCTCGAGGCCGTCGGCGTCAACATCGACGCGCCCCCCGAGATCGTCGAGGAGTGCGTCCAGCAGGCGGGCATCGGGTTTCTCTTTGCGCCGAAGCTCCACGGGGCCATGAAGTACGCCATCGGGCCCCGCCGGGAGATCGGCCTGCGCACGATCTTCAATATGCTGGGGCCTCTCACCAACCCGGCCTCGGCCACGGCGCAGCTCATCGGCGTCTATGAGCCGAAGCTGACGGAAATGTTCGCCGAGGTGCTGAAGAACCTGGGCACGAAACGGGCCTTCATCGTCCATGGGGCCGACGGCCTCGACGAGGCCACCGTAACGGGACCGACCCGCGTTTCGGAGCTGAAGGACGGGATCGTCACGACCTACAACATCGACCCCGTCGATTACTTCGGGAAAACCTACGGCGGCGAGGAACTCGCCGGCGGCGACGCCTCGACGAACGCCGAGATCACCAAGGGCGTGCTCACCGGCGAGGACGGGGCGCGGCGCAAGATCGTCGTCCTCAATGCAGCCCTGGCCATTGTTGCCGGCGGCAAGGCGCAGACGATTTCCGAGGGAATCAAGGTGGCCGAAGAGTGCATCGACAGCGGCGCCGCGATCAGGAAGCTCCAGGCCCTCATCGAGATGAGCAGACGCTGAAAAGCGATTTTACAGGGTCCAGGGACGACCCCGATGGTTCCCCCGTTGCAAAAGGGGGTTGAAGGGGCATTTTACGAAGCATGATCCTTCAGAAGATCATAGAAAACAAAAGGGAAGAAATCGCCCGCCAGAAGAAGATCCTGCCACCCGGGGATCTCAGGCGGATGCTCGCCGACCGCCCCTCGACCCGCAACTTCGCGGCGGCGCTCCAGGGGCCCGGCTGCGCGGTGATCGCCGAGGTCAAGCGCAGTTCGCCGTCGAAAGGACTGATCCGTGAGGACTTCGACCCCGTCGAGATTGCGGGGCTTTACGCGAAAAA
>JAGPKU010000002.1:52834-60281 GCA_018053845.1 Syntrophobacterales bacterium | reverse complement strand
ACTTCGCGGCGGCGCTCCAGGGGCCCGGCTGCGCGGTGATCGCCGAGGTCAAGCGCAGTTCGCCGTCGAAAGGACTGATCCGTGAGGACTTCGACCCCGTCGAGATTGCGGGGCTTTACGCGAAAAACGGCGCCTCGGCCGTATCCGTTTTGACGGAACGCAAGTTCTTCGAGGGCAGGCCCGCGTACGTGCCCCAGATCCGAAAGGCCGTGAATCTGCCGCTCCTGAGAAAGGATTTCATCATCGACGCCTACCAGGTCAGCGAGACAAGGGTCCTGGGCGCCGATGCGCTTCTTCTCATCGCGAGGCTCCTGGAGGCGGGGGAGCTGCTCGAATTCATTGGGTTTGCCTCAGAGCTGGGGCTTGCGGCCCTCGTGGAGGTCCACGACGAGTCCGACGTGGAGAAAGCCCTTTCGGCGGGGGCGCGGGTCGTGGGGATCAACAACCGCGACCTGGAAACCTTCCGGACGGACCTCGAGGTCAGCACCCGGCTTGCCCGCCTGGTCCCGGAGGGCGTCACGATCGTGAGCGAAAGCGGGATCAACAGCCGCCAGGACATCGAACGGCTCATGGAGGCAGGCATTCACTCCTTCCTCGTCGGCGAGAGCCTGATGCGGGAGCCGGACATCGGGAAGAAACTGAGGGAACTGTTGGGACAGGATAGGAAACAGGCCGCAGGCGACAGACCATAGGGAAAGAGAACGCGGTCGACCGGACAGACTGGATAGACGGAACTGACAGAGATGGTACAGATCAAGATCTGCGGCATCACGAATATCGAGGATGCCTGGGCGGCAGCCGAAGCCGGGGCCGATGCGCTGGGTTTCGTGTTTCACGCCTCGAGCCCCCGCTGCGTGACTCCCGCGCAGGTGAAGGCGATCGTCCGGTCGCTGCCGGCGAGAGTCTGCACGGTGGGGGTCTTCGTGAACCGGCCCTCCGATGAAGTGCTGCAGATCGCAAAGAGCTGCGGGCTTGATTTCGTGCAGCTCCACGGGGGCGAGTCTCCCGATTACTGCCGCCGCTTTCCCCGCGAGAGGCTGATCAAGGCCGTTTCCTTCGAGGGCGAGCAAGACGTCGCCGCGAAGGCCGCCTACCCGGTGCGCGCCTTTCTCGTCGATGCCCGCGACCCGGTCCGCCTCGGCGGGACGGGGAAGACCTGCGACTGGGATCTCGCGCGCCGCTTTGCCGCCCGCCATCCCCTCATCCTGGCGGGGGGGCTGAACGCGGCCAATGTCGGGGCGGCCCTGGAGGCCGTTCGGCCGCTGGCTGTCGACCTCTCGAGCGGCGTCGAGGCGGCACCGGGGAAAAAGGATCATCAAAAGCTCCATGCCCTCATCGCCGCAGTGAGACAGTGCGATGCCTCGAGCTTCGCAGACGACCGGGAATGCCTATTCAGGAAAATCCCCCTGCAGACCCCCTTTTCCAAGCGGGGATGACTTCCCGGGGCCCCCTTTGCAAAAGGGGGCAGGCCGGGGGATTTCATAAAGAATGTCCATGAACCCATGAAGGAGTCATAAGCGTGAAGATGCCATCGCTGCCCGACAGGAAGGGACATTTTGGAATCTTCGGTGGGCGCTACGTCGCCGAGACGATCATGCCCGCACTCGCGGAGCTGGAGGCCGCCTACCGGGAGAGCCGCAGGGACAAGGCCTTCCAGGCGGAGTTTCGCGATTACCTCCGGCAATACTCGGGGAGGGAGACGCCGCTGTACTTGGCGCGGAACCTCACGGAAACGCTCGGCGGGGCGAAGATCTACCTGAAGCGCGAAGACCTCAACCACACGGGGTCCCACAAGATCAACAACACCCTCGGCCAGGCCCTGCTCGCCCGCCGGATGGGCAAGCGGCACGTCATCGCCGAGACGGGCGCGGGCCAGCACGGGGTGGCCACGGCCACCGCGGCCGCGCTCTTCGGGATGGAGTGCCGCGTCTTCATGGGCGAGGAGGACATCCGGCGGCAGGCGCCCAACGTCCTGCGGATGAGGATCCTCGGCGCCGAGGTGGTTCCCGTCACGGCCGGGTCGGCCACGCTGAAAGACGCCATGAACGAGGCGATGCGCCACTGGGTGACCCGCGTGCGCGACACGTTCTACATCATCGGCTCCGTCGCGGGTCCCCATCCCTACCCGATGATGGTCCGGGACTTCCAGAGCGTCATCGGGCGCGAGGCGAGGCGCCAGATCCTCCGGCAGGAGGGGCGTCTGCCGGACTGCATCGTCGCCTGCGTGGGCGGGGGGAGCAACGCCATGGGGATCTTCCACCCTTTCCGTAACGACCGCAGCGTTCGCCTGGTCGGCGTCGAGGCGGCGGGGTTCGGGATCGCCACGGGGAAGCATTCGGCCTCCATCTCGGCGGGGAGCGTCGGCGTTCTGCACGGCAGCAAGTCCTACCTCCTGCAGGACGAGGCCGGCCAGATCCGCGAGGCCCACTCCGTGGCGGCGGGGCTCGATTACCCCGGGGTGGGGCCCGAGCACAGCTGGTTGAAGGATACGGGAAGGGCGGAGTACGTCTCCATCGAGGATCGCGAGGCCCTGGAGGCCTTCCGCCTGCTCTGCCTCACCGAGGGCATCATCCCCGCCATGGAGAGCGCCCATGCCGTCGCCTACGCCGTGAGGCTGGCGACGGCGATGGGGAAAGACCGGATCGTCGTCATCAATCTCTCGGGGCGCGGCGACAAGGACGCGGGGATCATCGAAGAGAGCAAACAGTAAATCCCCCTTTCCCCCGTTGCAAAAGGGGGGCCTTCAAGATTTCCCCCTTTTGAAAAGGGGGAAACAGGGGGAGTTGAAACTCGAGGAAAAGACACCATGAAGCGAATCGAAAAGACCTTCGCGGAGCTGAAGGGCAAAGGCGAGAAGGCCCTCGTGGCCTACATCACGGCGGGATACCCCGACCTGGCGACGACGCGTCGGCTGATCCCGGCCCTGGAGCGGGCGGGCGTGGACATCCTGGAGGTGGGCGTGCCCTTTTCGGACCCGACGGCCGACGGTCCCGTGATCCAGGCTGCATCCCAGGCGGCCCTGAAAAACGGAGCGACCCTCGACCGCGTCCTTGGTCTGGTCGGCGAACTCAGGGGAAGCGTGCGGATCCCGCTGGTGCTCTTCAGCTATTACAATCCCATCTTTTCCATGGGCGGTGAGGCCTTCGCGGTGCGGGCCTCCGACGCGGGCGTGGACGGAGCGCTCGTCGTGGATCTTCCGTTCGAGGAAGCGGCGGAGCTTCGCCGCTACACCGACCCGGCCGGCATTGACTTCATCACCCTCGTGGCGCCCACGACGGGAGCGGACCGGGTCAAAAAGGTTGTGAAGTCAGCCACCGGTTTCATCTACTACATCTCCGTCACGGGCGTCACGGGAACCCGCGGCCCCGAGATGGAAGAGACGCGCGCAAACGTCGAGGCGATCCGTTCGCTGACGGAGCGTCCCGTCGTCGTCGGCTTCGGCGTCTCTACGCCCGAGCAGGCCCGGCAGATCGGCGGTCTCGCCGACGGGGTCGTCGTCGGGAGCGCCTTCGTAAAGCTCATCGGTGACAGGGCCGGCGACCCGGATCTCATCGCCGCCGTCGAGGCCTACGCCGCCTCCCTGAAGGCGGCGCTGAGGTGATGAACGGGAAAAGTTTCTGTTGACGGCCGGTCCGGGGGGGCGTATAAACAGCCGAAATGAAAGCGCCTTCTTCCTTGATACACGGTGAAGGCGTGTTTTTTTATCCGGCCTATGCACAACAGAGAGCCCCTGAGGCTGGGACCGTTTTTCACGCGACACCTCTCGCCGGCGAGGATCTTCATCCTCAGCTTCGCATGTGTCATCCTGGCCGGCGCCGTCCTGCTGTGGCTTCCCTTCGCCTCGACCAGGGGTCTTCGTTTTGTCGATGCCCTCTTCATGTCGGCTTCGGCTGTCTGCGTGACGGGTCTTGCCACGGTGGACGTGGGCACCGATCTCACCACGGCGGGCCAAGTCGTCCTCATCTGCCTTTTTCAGGTCGGCGGGCTCGGCATCCTCACCTTCTCGGCGTTTCTCTTCGGGATGATGGGGCGGAGCATTTCCTTCAAGGGCCGGGAGATCGTGCAGAGCTCATTCCTGCATACGCCGAGGCGGGACTTCTTCGTCATCCTCAAGTCGGTGATTCTCGCCACGCTCATCATCGAGTCCGCGGGCGTGGCGCTGCTCTTCATCCGTTTCACCCAGGATTTTCCCGCACCGACCGCCTTCTATTACGCCGTGTTTCACGCGATCTCGGCCTTCAACAACTGCGGGTTCTCCCTGTTCCCGGACAGCTTCGTCCGTTACCAGGGGGATCTGCTGCTGAACGTCACGGTGATGGTGCTCATCATCCTGGGCGGGATCGGCTTCGTCGTTCACCACGAGGTGTTTGCGCGGCTCAGAGATCGCAACGCCAGGCTCTCGCTCCACAGCCGGATCGTCCTGGTCACCACGGCGGGCCTCGTTGTCGCCGGGGCGGGACTGTTCTGGTTCTTCGAGGACGACTACATCCTCAAGGGCCTCACCCCCCGAACGCAGATCCTCGTTTCGCTCTTCCAGTCCATCACGCCCCGCACGGCGGGATTCAACACCGTCGAGATCGGCCAGCTGACCAACGCCACGATCCTGATGATGCTCGTGCTCATGTTCATCGGAGGCTCCCCGGGCTCGACGGCAGGCGGGATCAAGACGACGAGCTTCGCCCTGCTGCTGCTCATGATGTGGAACCGCTGGCGCGGAAGCGAGGAGGTGACGGTGGCCAACCGGACCGTGCCGAAGGAGCTGATCGGCCGGACCCTGTCCATCACGCTGGCCTCGATCATCTCCGTGTTTCTTGTCGTGGCGGCCGTCATGGCGGCAGGGCACACAGAGGCGGGCCCCATGGAGCGGCAGCGGTTCGTGGAGTACATCTTCGAGACCGTATCGGCCTTCGGCACCGTGGGCCTCTCCATGGGGGTCACGCCGAAGCTGGGGGAGTTCCAGAAGATGATGATCGCCTTCATGATGTTTGCCGGACGGGTGGGGCCCCTGACGCTGGCCTTTTCGCTGTCGTTCCGGGAGGGAAAGAAAACCGTCGTGTATGCGGAAGAGACCGTCATGGTCGGGTAAGGAGGCACTGCCGTGAAAAAGCGGGTCGTCGTGATCGGTCTGGGCATCTTCGGGATCAACCTCGTGAAGGATCTCAGCAAGAGCGGCGTCGAGGTGATCGCCATCGACAAGTCGAAGGAGGCCGTTCAACTCGTGAGGGACTGCGCCTCCAAGGCCATCGTCGCCGACGGCACGGACCAGGAGATCATGAACGCCATCGGCCTGCGCGAGGACGACCTCGTCATCGTCTCCTTCGGGGAGGACCTGGCGGCCAGCACCCTGATCACCCTGCACCTCAAGCAGATGAAGGTGAAGAACATCCTCGTCAAGGCCCCGAACGAGGACCACAAGCTCATCCTGGAAAAGGTCGGGGCCACGGAGGTCATCATCCCGGAGAAGATCATGGCCGACAAGGTCGCCAGGAGCATCGTGTCGCCCAACGTCCTGGACTACATCCCGCTGTCCGAGGATTACATCATCTGCGAGATCGCTCCGCCCGCCGGTTTCATCGGCAAGTCCATCGCGGAGCTGCAGCTGCGCAACCGGTATCACGTCGACGTGATCGCGGTGCGAGACACGCTCACGGACAAGATCCAGATGATTCCCGCGGCGAGTTTCGTCGTCAAGGACAGCGAGGTTCTCGTCGTCGTGGGCCGGGGAGCGGATATCGATAAGATAAAATAGGCAGCAGGATTCAGGCGTCAGGCAACAGGGGCAAGAGAAAAGAGGCGGGATCGATCATCGGACACACAAAGGCGCGACGGTTGGCACAAATATCGCTTGCGAAGAAGCGGAGAATTCTTTATGCCTGGTGCCTAATGCCCAACGCCTGATGCCTGGATTATGGATTTTATTGTAAACTACATCGACTTCGTCCTGCACATCGACCGGCACCTGGACGGCCTGATCCAGACCTACGGGACATGGGTCTACCTCATCCTGTTTGCGATCATCTTCTGCGAGACGGGCCTCGTGGTGACGCCCTTCCTGCCGGGGGACTCGCTGCTGTTCGTGACGGGCACGATCGCCGCCCGCGGGTCCCTCGACCTGCAGACAGCCCTCATGCTGCTGGCCGCCGCCGCGATCATCGGCGACAACGTCAACTACTGGGTCGGCCGCTTCGTGGGGGCCCAGATCGTCGAGCGGGGGTGGGTGAAGGAAGAATACCTGGACCGGACGCATCACTTCTACGAGAAGTACGGCGGCAAGACGATCTTCATCGGGAAGTTCCTGCCCATCATCCGGACCTTCGCCCCCTTCGTGGCGGGCATCGGGAAGATGACGTACCCGAAGTTTCTCGCCTTCAACATCTCCGGGGCGATCACCTGGATGTGCGTCTTCATCCTGGGCGGCTACTTCTTCGGCAACCTCCCCTTCGTGAAACAGAACTTCACCCTCGTGATCCTCGGCATCATCGTGCTCTCCATCCTGCCCAGCGTGTTCGAGTTCATCCGCGCCCGGAGGCAGATCAGGCAGGCCCGTCAGGCGGTTGATTATAAGAAGGAATCAGGGTGCTGACCGGGGGCGCATCCTAGCTTGGCACCGCGATCGCTCACCGGCTTGGCGTTTGTGAAGTGAGGAAGAGCAGAAGTGAGGAAGAGCGGATACGAAACGGAAATCTGCAATCCACGCCTACCTTCCGATCTTCATCACTTCCTGACTTCCGTCTCTTCGTGTCGTCTTGCCTGCAGGCCGTTTGGACCGGCCTGGCGGATCCATCACCTGCCGACACCGCAGCCCCGATACCCGTTTTGTCATTTCTTCCTTGCCGTCACGCGGAAACGGCATTCCGGGGCGCCGAAGCCCATCCGGGCGATGACCTCCTGGGTCACGTCGTGATCGGGCAGCAGCGTCCCGAACCAGATCTGCCAGAGCTGCTCGCAGGTGAGGCAGGCCTGGACGTCTTTTCCCAGTTTCGCCCGCCTCGCCCCTTCCAGGGCCGCGCACTTGTGGACCGTTACCGTCAGCGTGTCTTCCTCGATGGCGTAATCCCCCGCGAAGACGCCGCGGTCGGCCCCGAACATGCGGAAGTAGGCCTGCCAGACCTCGAGGGCGTCCCGCAGGCTGTCGGCCTTCTTCTTGCCCAGGGCCTGCAAAGTACTGCGCATCTCTAGGCGCCCGAAGGCATGGCGCGTCCGGAGGTTGATCTCGGCGGCCGTCTCCCACCCGAACTTGTCATGAACCTTCAGGAACCACTGACCGTCCCAGGCCAGGGCCAGCCCCGCCATGACCTGCGCCCGCACCTCGTGCGGAATGTCGTACGTTTTCCCGTCGGACATCGCGTTCCCCTTTCGAGCGGTTTTTTGCCGAGGGGATATTACGGGCGGCAGGCTGCGGGGTCAAGTCGAAAAGAAAGAAGAGGCACAGGTAGCAGGTAACAGG
>JAGPKU010000002.1:0-52734 GCA_018053845.1 Syntrophobacterales bacterium | reverse complement strand
CAGGTAACAGGAAGACCCCATTGCCCATCTTTTCTGCCACCTGACACCTGTAACCTGTCACCTGGGTTTGTGCCATACTTGAAGCGATTGAGCGGAAGTGACGCCGAAGATCTCAGATGAAGCCTCAGATGCCTTTCCGGTAGGCGAGCTTCCTCTCCAAATGCCTCGAGTAGCTCGTGAGCATGAAGCAGAGGATGAAGTAGATGACGGCGATGAAGAGGAAGATCTGGGCCGGGTAGATCATGGTGCGGTTGTTCACCTGGGTGGCCACGTGGGTGAGCTCGGCCACCCCGACGATGAAGGCGAGCGACGTGTCCTTGATGAGGGAGACGAGCTGGTTCACGAAGGAGGGGATCATGTTGCGCACGGCCTGGGGCAGGACGATGAAGACCATCACCCGGCTGCGGGACAGGCCCGTCGAGAGACCCGCCTCGGTCTGGCCGCGGGGGATGGCCTCGATGCCGGCCTGGACGATCTGGGACATGTAGGCCGAGGTGAAGACGGTGAGCGCCGCGATGACCGTCCAGCTCTCCGGGACGACCATCCCCATGAAGGCCGGCAGCAGGAAGTACATCCAGAAGATGACCATCAGCAGCGGGATCCCGCGGATCGCGTTCACGACGGTCAGCACGGGGTACTTGATGAACCGGTTCTGCGAGACGCACAGCAGGCCCGTGAAGATGCCGATGAGGATCGAGAGGGTGCAGGACACCACGGCCAGCCAGATCGTGAGCGCAAGCCCGCCGATGGGCCCGCTGGGGTAGCGCCCGATGAGGAAGTGCTCGATGTTGTCCCAGATGACCTGGAATCCGAACCAGCCGTCCATGGGTTACTTCATCCCCGTCGGAGACAGGACTTTCTTGTCGTAGAGCGTCACGAGGGCCGTGATCACGACCGACAGCGTCAGGTAGACCAGCGTCGCCGCCGTGAAGGCCTCGAAGCCCTTGAAGGTATAGCTTTCCACCTGCCTGGCCTGGTACGTCAGCTCGGCCACGCCGATCGTCATGGCCAGCGACGAGTTCTTCGTGAGGTTGAGGAACTGGCTGATGAGCGGCGGGATCGTGAGCCGCACGGCCTGAGGCAGGATGATGTACTGCATGGAGCGGATGTAGGAGAAGCCGGAGCTGCGGGCGGCCTCCATCTGCTCCTTCGGGATGGAGCGGATGCCCGAGCGGATGTCCTCGGCGATGAAGGCCGAGGTGTAGATCGTCAGGGCGATGACCGCCGCGGAGAACTCGAAGTCCCGGGCGTTGAGCCAATCGTTCACCGACTGCGGCAGGATCTGGTAGGAGCCGAAGTACCAGAAGAAGAACTGCACCAGCAGGGGCGTGTTGCGGATGAACTCGAGGTAGCCCTGCGCGAACCAGCGGATGGGCCCGACGTTGCTCAGGCGCATGACGGCGATCAGAAGCCCCATCAAGAACGACAGGACGATCGACACCGCCGAGAGCTGGATGGTGATCTTGATGCCGTCGACGATCCACTGGGAGTACTGCCCCGTGAGGACGACGGACCAGTCGAACTGGTAACTGAACATGTTTCCGCTGCCGCCGGATGAATCCATCGCGGACGCCCGGCGATGGAAAAAGGAGCCGTCCGCACCCTCCTGCAGGGCGGATGCGGACGGCTGCCGGTCAAGACAAACGATGGGACCGAAGAACGGATCCTACTTCCGGTCTGCCGTGATCTTGAACTTGCCGCGCTCCATGGGCTGGTCGCTCTTGGGATTGAACCACTTGTCCCAGATCCTCTTGGCTTCGCCGTTCTTCTCCATCTCGAGGAGCGTGTCGTTGACGAACTTCAGCATCTTGGGGCTTTCCTTGCGCATGGCGATCCCGTAGGGCTCGTCGGAGATCCGGATGTCGGCGATCTCGTACTGGTCCTTGTTGGGAGCCTTGCCGAGGATGCCGGCCAGGATCGACTCGTCCGTCGTCACCGCCGCGACCTTCCCCTGCTGAAGGGCGAGGAAGGCCTGGGGGTAGTCGTCGAAGGACAGGATCGTCGCCTTGGGCAGTGCCTTCGAGGCGTTCTGCTCGGAGGTGGTGCCCTTGGCCGTGCCGATCTTCTTGCCGTCGAGGTCGGCGAGGCTCTTCACGGTGCCCTTCTTCACAAGGAATTTCTGCCCCGTGAGGAAGTAGGTGTAGGAGAAGTCGACCTGCTTGGCCCGCTCGGGCGTGTAGGTCAGCGTTGCGATGACCAGGTCGATGTTGCCCGCCTGGAGCTGGGGAATGCGGGCCGCCGAGGTGACGCCCTTGAGCTCGAGCTTCACGCCCATCCTCTTGGCCAGGTAGGCCGCGAAGTCGCAGTCATAGCCCACGATCTCTCGCGTCTTGGGGTCGATGTAGCCGAACCCGGGCGAGGCGTCCTTCACGCCGACCACGAGAACGCCCTTCTTTTTCACGATGTCGTAGGTGTCTTCGGCCAGGGCGATTCCCGCCAGGCCGGCCACGAAGGCAACGGTCAATGCAAGCGCCAGAATCTTCTTCATGTCCTTCCTCCCTTTTCTATGGTTTCCTCCGGTATCGGATCGCAAGCCTAGTGCATGGGCGACAGGATCTCCTTCAGGAACTGCTTCGCCCGCTCATGTTTCGGGTTCTTGAAGAACTCCTCGGGGTGGGCCTCCTCGAGGATCTTGCCGTAGTCCATGAAGACGACCCGGTTGGAGACCTCCCGGGCAAAGCCCATCTCGTGGGTGACGACGACGAGGGTCATTCCCGTGTTGGCCAGGCCCAGCATGACCTGCAGCACCTCGCCGATCATCTCGGGGTCGAGGGCCGAGGTGGGCTCGTCGAAGAGCATGATCTTGGGCTTCATCGCCAGTGCCCGGGCGATGGCCACGCGCTGCTGCTGGCCGCCCGAGAGCTGCGCGGGGTAGGCGTCGCGTTTCTCCGTCAGCCCCACCCGCTCGAGGAGCGACATGGCCAGGTCCTCGGCTTCCTTCCTGTTCATCCCCCGGACCTTGATGGGGGCGAGCGTGATGTTCTTGATCGTCGTCAGGTGCGGGTAGAGGTTGAACTGCTGGAAGACGAAGCCGATCTCGGCGCGAAGCTTGGTGATGTTGGTCTTCGGGTCGCTGAGGTCCATCCCGTCGACGATGAGCTGCCCCTTCTGGATGGGCTCGAGGCTGTTGATACAGCGGATGAGCGTGGACTTGCCCGAGCCCGAGGGCCCGCAAACGACAACCACCTCGCCCTGCTTGACGTGGAAATTGATCCCGTTGAGCACGTGGAGGTCCTTGAACCACTTGTGGACCTCGATGAACTTGATCATCCGCTGATCTCCCGGTGCAAAACGGCCCGCATGACACTGGAGCCGCCGCAGAAATGAACGGTCCCTTTTATTATCTTGAATGCGAAAAATCAAGGACATTTTGCGGCGGAGCGAGTCTGCACGGCACAAAAGTGTCTGTTTTGTAACGGATTTTACAAAAGGAACCCTGTGGATAGCCGAGGAAAATCTTGACAACGCGGGGGATTTATTCTAATCAGGACCATCGGCACGAAGCGGCCGTTCGCTCCCGGGATCAACGCCGGTCCCGGGGCCGACCGCCAGCGGGGGCCACAGCTGGCATCCAATCGGGAGTTTCAGCCAACATTTTGATAAGGAGGGTTTTCGGATGAAGAAGAGAGCATTCCTCGTCGTATCCATCGTACTGGCGCTGACCCTCGTCCTCGCGGGGACGTCGATCGCCCAGCAGAAGAAGTTCTTCGTCATCTCAACCGGCGGCACGGGCGGCACCTACTATCCCCTCGGCGGCATCCTGGCCCAGGCGCTGAGCCAGGCGGTGCCCGAGGTGGTCGTGACCTCCCAGGCAGGAAACGCTTCGGTGGCCAACTGCAACCTGATCCGCGACAAGCAGGTCGAGTCGGCCTTCGTCCAGAGCAACGTGGCCTACAACGCCTTCAACGGCCTCGAGCAGTTCAAGGAAAAGCCGGTCAAGAACCTCCGGTTCATCGCGTCCCTCTACCCCGAGACGATCCAGATCGTCGCGCGGGCCGATTCGGGCATCAAGACCGTGAAGGACATCAAGGGCAAGAGGCTCGTCCCCGGCGACCGCGGAAGCGGAACCGAGGTCGACGCTCTCAACGTTCTGGGCGCTTACGGATACACCTACAAGGACTTCAGCAGTGTCGACTGGCTTTCCTTTTCGGGCGGCGCGCAGCGGCTCCAGGACAAGCAGGCTGACGTGACCTTCACGACGGCGGGCTGGCCCACGGCGGCGATCACGGAACTGGCCATCTCGACGAACATCGTCCTCGTCCCCATCGACGAGGCCAAGATCAAGGACCTCACCAAGAAGTTCCCCTTCTACGCGCGGATCGTGATCCCCAAGGGTACCTACAAGGGGCAGGAAAAGGACGTGGCCACGATCACCACGATGGCCCAGTGGGTCGTCGGGGCCGAGGTGCCCGATGACGTGGTCTACAAGCTCACCAAGGCCCTCTGGGAGAGCGGCGCAAAGAAGATGGCCGAGGCCCACGCGCAGGGCAAGAACGTGCAGCCCAAGACCGCCTTGGCCGGCATGTCCATCCCTCTCCACCCGGGCGCCGAGAAATTCTACAAGGAAGCGGGCCTGATCAAGGCGGAACCTGCCAAGAAATCGGCTCCGAAGAAGAAGTAAGGAACACAGGCGAAGAAAGGCCCCAATTTTCCGGGAGACGACTGGGCACCCGCAACGGGGTGCCCAGTTTTGTATGAAGAGACGAAACCTTCTCGCCGGCGTAGCCCTGTTCGTTGCCGTCCTGACGGCGGCGCAGTGGGTCCGGCTGGACGTTCTGCGGGTGGAGTCGTTTCGGGAGGGACGGAAGGTCCTGCTCGTCCCCGCCGGTCCGGGGGACACCTTTGTCCTGTCTTTCATCCACTCCGTGGAGCGGTCCGTCGTCAGGGATTTTTTCCGGATTGACGAGGGTGGTCGGCTTGTTTTATATGGCACGGAATTCTCCTCGTCCAACGCGGGTCTCCCCTCTGTTCTGACTCCCGGGGAAAGCCTGACAAGGGGCGAGGGGGGGTTCCGCATTTCGGGCATGCACCGCGTCATGGAGGAGGTCTCGCTCTGGGTCGGCGAGTCGTCCGGCAACAGGCTGACGATCCATGGCGTAGACCATGACCTGCCCGGCCTCGCGGGGGAGACGCTTCTCCGGGTCAAGGCGGGAACGGCCACGGCGAAGGAATATCTGCTTTTCTCGATCGGGTATCGTCATAAAGGACAGGAACGCAAGGTCACGAAAGGGTAGCATGCCATGGCCGAAGAACCTCGGAAGATCTCGACGGAAGTCAAGGAGGACATCGACCAGGTCGCGAAGTACGACCCCGAACTGAGATTCCGGAAACTCTCCGGTCTCACCCTCAAGCTCATGGCGGCCATGTGCGTCGTCCACTCCGTCTTCCATGTCTACACGGCCGGGTTCGGCATCCTCCAGGAGTGGAGGCACCGGGCCTATTTCCTGGCCTTTGTCCTGCCGCTCGTCTTCTTCCTCTACGTGATGCGCAAGGACCACGCCGAGAAGGGGACGAAGTTCCTGGTGTACGACGTCGTCTTCGGCGCCATCGCGGGTGTCTTCGCGACGGCCATCTTCCGGGAGCTGTTCGACCTCGCCTTTGTTTCCTCGGGCGCCCTCGCCCTTGCCGTTACGGCGCTGCTCGTCTACTTCCGGCGCAGGCCCTTCGTGCCCGACGGCATCGCCCGGTACCTCGACGCACCCCTTTTCACCGCGATGATCTTCTCCCTGGGGTACGGGGCATTCCTGGCCTCCCGCGAGTTCGACTACACCCTGTGGTTCAAGGATCTGAACCTGTCGCTCGTCGTGTGGGGCTCCCTGCTTGTGGCCTCCTTCCTGGGGATCCTGCTGCTCTTCGTGATGCAGTGGGGGCTTGCCCTGCGTTCGCTGATCGCGAGGAAGTCGTTTCCCTACAGCATGGACAACATGCCCTACTACGACCTGTTCTTCGCGCTGCTGGCCTCCATCATGTCCCTGTACATCTTCCTGGAGTTCAACGCCCTCGGCCTGCGCACGGGGGCCCCGGACCGGGCCGACCTGATCGTCGGCGGGTTCGCCATCCTGCTGGTGCTCGAGGGGGCCCGCAGGAGCATCGGCCCTCCGCTGCCCATCATTGCGGGGCTGGTCCTCATCAACTGCTACCTGGGGCCCTACTTTCTCGAGATCCCGGGGCTCACGCTCTTCGCCCACCGGGGCTACTCGATCTCGAGGATCGTGGACTACATGTTCCTCGGCACCGAGGGAATCTACGGGATCCCGATCGGGGTCATTGCCACCTTCGTCTTTCACTTCGTTCTCTTCGGGCTCTTCATCGCCCGGACGGGCCTGGGGCAGCTCTTCATGGACCTGGCCATGGCGCTGGCAGGCTGGTCCGCCGGCGGGCCGGCGAAGGTTGCCGCGATTTCCAGCGGCCTCTTCGGATCCATCAGCGGCTCCTCCGTGGCGAACACCGTCACGACGGGCTCCTTCACGATTCCCCTGATGAAGAAGGTGGGCTACAGGCCGGTCTTCGCCGGCGCCGTCGAGGCCACCTCTTCCACGGGCGGCCAGATCATGCCCCCCGTCATGGGTGCCGCCGCCTTCATCATGGCCGAGTTCCTGGGGGTCCCCTACATCAAGATCGCCACGGCCGCCATCGTGCCGGCGCTCGTCTACTACTTCGCGGTCGTGACCATGGTCCACCTGGAGGCCCTGAAGAACAACCTGGCGGGACTGCCGCGGCACATGCTGCCGAACATCTGGGCCATCCTGAAGGACAGGGGGATCATCATCGCCCCCCTCGTCGCCATCGTCTACCTGCTCATTTCGGGGAAAAGCCCCTTCCTGTCGGCTTTCTGGGGAATCATCCTGTCCGTGTCCATCGGGCAGGTCCACCGGAAAACGATGCCGCTGCTGGTGACGATCCTCCTGTCGGTGCCCTGCATCCTGGCGGACATGAACCCCCTGCAGGAGATCTCCCCCGCGTTCACGATGTGGGTCGTCTTCTGCATCGCCGGGTTCGGCTTCACCTTTTTCCGCACCGATCGCCTGACCTGGCTCCTGGGGGTCCTGACGTCGGCCCTGTTGGCCGGCATGCTGGTTCTGGGCATGGAGCCTTTTGACGCGGCCTTCTGGACGAACACCGCCGTCGTCGCCGCGGGCATCTTCTACGAGGAGAGCAAGATGCGGGTTTCCGACATCCTGAGCGCCCTGGAGTGGGGGACCCGGAACGCCCTGTCCATAGGCGCCGCCTGTGCCTGTGTGGGCTTCATCGTCGGGGCGACAACCCTCACGGGCCTCGGGCTCAAGTTCGCCGCCACGGTCATCAACCTCGCCAACGCGGCGGGGTCGGCCGTGATCTCCCTCGATGTCTTCAGCCTTTTCACGCTCAAGGGGGTCACGCTCTTTTTCACCCTGCTGTTCACGATGTTCGCCTGCTTCATCCTCGGCATGGGCATCCCCACGACGGCGCAGTACATCGTCGCCTCCATGATCGCCGCGCCAGCCCTTCTGCAGTGGGGGATCAACCCGCTGGTGTCCCACTTCTTCGTCTTCTACTATTCGATCCTCGCCGACGTGACGCCGCCCGTGGCGCTCGCCGCCTATGCCGCGTCGGGCATCTCGGGGGCCGACCCCTTCCGGACGGGGCTCCGGGCGTTCACCCTCTCCTCCGGGGGGTTCATCGTCCCCTTCGTCTTCGTGTCGGCCCCTATCGTGCTGGGCTACCCCAGCATCCTGGACCCCAATGTGCCCATGGACTGGGTCTGGTTCTGCCAGGTCCTCTTCACTCTGATCGCCGGCGCGATCGCCCTGGGGGCCACGGTCATCGGCTACCTGGCCGACCGGTCCACCATCCTGGAGAGGGTCCTGACGGGTTTGGCCGCCGCCTTCCTGATCATGCCCGAAAACATCACGGACATTCTCGGTCTCGGCCTTCTGTTCGCGGTATACGTCATCCACAAGTTGAGGAAGCGCCGGAGAAAACTCCAGACTCCCGGGGCGCCGGCCGAAACGGCGGCATGAGCGGGTGCGCAGCAAGACCCGTCAAAGAGTTTCCCGGGAAGGGTTGCGGAGAGAGGGGCCTGCTCAGACGGGGGTGACAGACGGCTGGACTAAGGACACTGCGGGCGGGACGTTTCGCCGGTTCTTTCTTCCTGCCCCCCGGACCCCGCGCCTATTTGAAGATTTGCTCGAAGAACGCCTGCTTCTCCTTCGGGTAGGAAATGGTGCCCTCGTGGTCGACGACGAGGCGGCCGTCGAGGTGGTCGATCTCGTGCTGCACGATGCGGGCGAGAAAGCCCGTGTAGCGCTTGTTGACCTTGTTGCCCTTCATGTCGACGGCCTTCACCTTGATCTCCGTCGCGCGGGTGACCTCGACGCTGATGTCCGGGCAGGAGAGGCACCCCTCGTTCATCACTTCCGGCTCGCCGCGCATCTGGGTGATGCGCGCGTTGATCAGGACCTCCCAGTCGTCCTTGCCGCTGACGCCCTTCTTGTCGAAATCCTTCACCTTGAAGGCGATGATCCGCTTGCTGATCCCGATCTGCGGTGCCGCCAGCCCCAGGGCGTCGTTGCGCTTCAGGAAGGCATCGACGAGGGTCTGGATGTCCTTTTTCGCCGCGGCGTCGAAGGGGACGGGCAGGTCGGCGGCCTTCTTTCGCAGAAGCTTCGCCTCCTCTTCGATCCTCTTTCCGTCGCGCCAGAGCTGCCAGGTTTTGTGCGCGGTCATATGCGGCCTCTTCCTTCGATAGCGGGTGTGTCGCCTCTCGTCCGCGACATTCCGGCGCGCCCGGCCTCCGTGAGGTCATGGGGCCGCGGGCGCAGGGCATGCGGCGTAAGTCGAAAGGCCATTGCAGGGGAATGAATTTGTTGATGCTATAACACCACACGGCATGAAATTCAACCGTTGCGACTCTTGTATTTTTCTTCCCAAGCCCTTAGCCTTATGCCACAAGCCTTTCCTGTTGATAAATCCGTTGATGTCTGCTAACGTCGCCTGACCGCAAGGAAAATGCCTTCCAGGCACACCCGGAGAGAATCCCGTGATCGACACCATCATCGGGCGCGTGGCGCGAAAGCAGTTCGCCCGGGCCATGAATTTTCAGGGTGGCGCAACCCCCGCGCTCCCGCCGGCCCAGGCGGCAGGCCCTTGCCTTCTCTATATTCACGTCCCCTTCTGCGAGAAACTCTGCCCCTACTGCTCCTTCAACCGCGTGACCTTCGACGAGACCCTGTGCCGGGAATACTTCGAGGCCCTCCGGAAGGAGCTCTCCCTTTACAAGGAACGGGGGTTCACCTTCGAGGGGATCTACGCCGGCGGCGGCACGCCCACGGTCATGGTTGACGAACTGGCGGCAACGCTCGGGCATGCGAAAAGCCTCTACCCCATCCGGGAGATCTCCGTCGAGACCAATCCGAACCACCTGACGGACGGGCACCTCGATGTCCTGAAAAAAGCCGGCGTGAACCGCCTCTCCGTGGGGATCCAGAGCTTTGACGACGCGCTGCTCAGGGCCATGGACCGCTACGAGAAGTACGGCAGCGGCGCCTCAATCGCCGCGAGGCTCAGGGAGATCGGGGGTCTGTTCGACACGCTCAATGCGGACATGATCTTCAACTTCGCCAGGCAGACCTCCGAGAGCTTGAAGGCCGACATCGACCGGCTCTTGGAAACCGGTGTCGACCAGGTGACCTACTACCCGCTCATGGTCTCGACGAAGACGCGGGAGCTGGTGCAACGGACCCTGGGGCCCATCCCGGAGGACCGCGAGAGGGAATTCTACGGGATCATCACGGAGCGGCTCGTGCCGCCGTACCGTTTCTCCTCGGCGTGGTGTTTCTCCCGCAAGGAGGCGATGGTCGACGAGTACGTCGTCAACTACGACGACTACGCAGGCCTCGGGAGCGGCTCCATCGGCTACCTGTACGGGACCTGTTACGCCAACACCTTCGACATCCGCGACTACGTCGGCCGGGTGAATCGCGGGGAGATCCCGCTTGCGGCCTCGAAGGCGTTCAGCCTGGGCGACCGGGTGCGCTACGACTTTCTCATGAAACTGTTCGGGCTCTTCCTCGACATCGCATCGCTGCGGAAGAAGTACGGCAAGGAGTTCGAATGGCACTTCGGCCGGCTCCTGCTGCCCTTCCGACTCGTGGACGCCGTCCGGTACGATTACCGCAAGGACTGGCTCTACCTGACCCCGCGGGGGCGCTACTACTGGGTCGTGATGATGCGGGAGTTCTTCACGGCCGTGAACAATTTCCGGGATTATTGCAGGCAATAACGGGCGAAGCCGCAAGCCCCACGCCGCGAGCAACAAGGTGACAGAATTTTCTTCGACAGGCACCCTTGTTGCTTGATCCCTGATCCTTGTTGCTCCCCGGAGAAACCTTGCTGCAAGAGCCTTGACGCCCCGGCCTCGCAGGGATTACTGTAAACACAACGAACGGTCGTGAGGTCGCCCATGGACGACGCACAGAGAGCACTTCTGAAAAACCTGCCGAAGATCGACGAGGTCCTCGCCGCTCTCGAGAAACGGGGGGTGCTGGAGCGAGCCCCCCGGGAGAAGGTCCTCGAGGCGATCCGCGAAGTCGTGGGCTCGATCCGCGCCGGGATCCTGGCGGGCACGCGGGGCCGCGGCGATGCGCTCACGATCGAGTCGGCCGCCGATGCCGTGGCGGCACGGATCGAGCGGCTCCATGAATACAGCCTCCGGCGGGTCATCAACGCGACCGGGATCATCCTGCACACGAACCTGGGGCGCGCGCCCCTGTGCAGGGAGGCCCTGGAGCGCATCGTCGAGGTGAGCCGGGGCTACTCCAACCTGGAGTTCGATCTGGCCTCCGGCAAGCGGGGCCTTCGCTACGATCACGTCCGGGGGATCCTCTGCGAGCTCACGGGGGCCGAGGACGCGCTGGTGGTCAACAACAACGCCGCCGCGGTCCTGCTGGTGCTCAGCACGCTGGCCCGGGGCCGGGAGGCCGTCGTGTCGCGGGGCGAACTGATCGAGATCGGCGGCGAGTTCCGCATCCCCGAGGTGATGGAGCGCAGCGGCGCCGTCCTGCGCGAGGTCGGGGCCACGAACCGGACCCACCTGTCCGACTACGAGAGGGCCGTCGGCGAAAACACGGCCCTCATCCTGAAGGTCCACCCGAGCAACTTCCGGATCGTGGGTTTTTCCGAGGAGGTCGGCGTGCCGGAACTCGTGGCGCTGGGCAGACGGCACGGGATCCCCGTGATGAACGACCTGGGCAGCGGCTGCTTCATCCGCCTCGAACAATACGGCCTGAAGCACGAGCCGACGGTTACGGATGCCGTGAAGGAAGGGGCCGACGTGATCACCTTCAGCGGCGACAAGCTCCTCGGAGGCCCGCAGGCGGGCATCATCGTCGGGAGGAAGGACCTGCTGGCGGGAATCAAGCGCAACCCCCTGAACCGGGCGCTGCGGATCGACAAGCTGACCCTTGCCGCCCTGGAGGCCACGGCGAAGCTCTATCTCAACGAGCGTGAGGCCGTTGCCGGCCTGCGCTCGCTGGCGGCGCTCACGGAGCCCGTCGGGGCCGTCACGCGGCGCGCCCGGCGGCTTCTGCGGATGCTCAGGAAGGAGGACTTCCCGGGGGTGACGCTCGGGCTCAGGCAGGGATCCTCCATGTCCGGCGGGGGGTCGCTGCCGACGCAGCAGATCCCCACGGTGCTCGTCGCCCTGCGCTCGGAGGGGCTCTCGGCGGCGCGCATCGACGAGCGGCTCAGGGCCCTGCCCCTGCCCGTGGTGGCCCGGATCGCCGGGGACGAGGTCCTCTTCGACCCCCGGACCCTGGCCGCGGGGGAGCTGCCCGAGGTCCGCAACGCCCTGAGGGCCGTCCTGGCTTCGAGTGGGAAGGGATGACAGAACGAAAGCGGGCCGAGACGGAGTTCATCGTCGCCGAGGGCGAACAGGGCCTCCGACTGGACGTGTTTCTCCCGCAGCGGGATGGGACCCTGTCGCGGTCCCAGGCCCGGCGCCTCATCGATGACGGGGACACGCTCGTCGACGGAAAGCCCGCGAAGGCGTCTCATCGCCTCCGGCCCGGCGAGAGGGTCACCCTTCGCCTTCCTCTTCCCCGTCCCTCCGGGATCGTCCCCGAGGCGATCCCCCTTGCGATCCTTTACGAGGACGAGGCGATCCTCGTCCTCGACAAGCCCGCCGGCATGGTCGTCCACCCCGCCGCGGGGAATTCCAGCGGCACCCTCGTGAACGCCCTGCAGCACCACTGCCGCAGGCTCTCGGGGATCGGCGGGGTGATGCGGCCGGGGATCGTCCACCGCCTCGACAAGGGAACCTCGGGCCTCATGGTCGTCGCCAAGACCGACGAGGCGCACAGGGGACTCGCCGAGCAGTTCAAGAGACGCCTCGTCTCCAAGCGCTACACCGCCCTCGTGTACGGCGACTTCCGCGAGGACGAGGGTGTCGTCGACGCCCCCGTGGGGCGCCACCCCGTGGAGCGCAAGAAGATGTCGACGGCAAGCCGCCGGGGAAAGGCGGCGCTGACGCGCTGGAAGGTCCTCGAGCGTTTCGGCGCCTTCACCCTGCTGGAGGTGCGGATCGAGACGGGGCGGACGCACCAGATCCGCGTCCACCTGGGCACCCTGGGGCGCCCCGTCGTCGGGGATGCCGTCTACGGCGGATCCCGGCGCGCCTCCGGGATGCCCTCCCTGCAGGCGGTGCTGAAGAGGGTCACCCGGCAGGCTCTCCACGCGAGCCTGCTGTCCTTCCATCACCCCGTCACGGGGCAGGAGATGACCTTCGAGTCGCCCCTGCCCGCCGACATGGCGGAGGTGATATCTTTTTTGAGAAATTGGCAAAGGGCTTAGGGCTGAAGGCTTAAGGCAAGAAAAGGAAAAGCGGAAATGGGCTTGCCTTAAGCCCTGCGCCATAAGCCTTATGCCCCTTGGGTATATGCTCAAACTGGTCCTCAAAAACCCCATCACGGTCCTGCAAAGTGAAGAACTTTTGCAAGCTCCCGGTATTTTGCACGGGTTTTGCACGCGTATCGGGGGTGTGAGCGGCGGCCCCTATGCCTCTCTCAACTTCAGTCCCCGGGAGGGAGACCCCCCGGATCACGTCCGCGAGAACTGGCAGCGGCTTGCCTCTGCCTTCGGAATACCCTGCGAGCAGTTCTTTGTCGTCAACCAGGTTCACGGGCAGCGGATCCTGGTCATCGAGGATGCGCGTTCCTGCCACTCCCTGGAAGAACGGCCCTACGACGCGATCGTGACGGACAGACCCGGCGTGGCCATCGGCATCAAGACGGCCGACTGCGCGCCGGTGCTGCTCCTGGACCGCCGGTGCAGGGTGATCGCCGCCGTCCATGCCGGCTGGCGGGGGACGGCGCTCGGCATCGCCGCCCGGGCCGTCCGGATGATGGGGCAGCGCTTCGGCACCCGCCCCGGGGACCTGTCGGCCCTCATCGGCCCCTCCATCGGCCCCTGCTGCTACGAGGTCGACGGGCCGGTCTTCGACGCCCTGTCCGGGGGGGGCGATGCGGACCGGTTCCTGCGTCCGGGCGCGAGGCAGGGTCGCTGGATGCTGGACCTGCCGCTGGCCAACCGGCTCCAGCTCGAGCGGGAGGGGGTGCCGCCGGGGCGGATTTCCGCCGCCGGTCTCTGCACCTGCTGCCGCAGGGACCTGTTCTACTCGCACCGCCGCGACGGGACGAAAACGGGGAGGCACCTGAATTTCATCCTGATCGCGGGGGCAGATTGCGCTTGACAAGGGGGGAAGGCGTGGTGTACATACCGGCCATCTCAAAGAGGCTTTTGCAAGTCCTTCCCTTGAGTAACCCAGCTGTTCGACGCACTGCCCGTTGAATTAATCCTGAGATACGAAGAGTAACTCACCCACATCCATGCGCGCCTGTTCGAAGAGGAAGGGTCATCCCTGCTTCCGCCGCCCTGCGGCGACCGGGGAGTGAACCCGGCGCGCGACAGCCTCGAGGAAAACCATCATGAACATCGTCGAGATCAAGAGGAAGCCGATCAATGAACTGACGGTCCTGGCCAAGGAACTCAACGTGCCCGGCGCAAGCGGCATGCGCCGGCAGGACCTCATCTTCGCCATCCTGCAGACCCAGGCCGAAAAGAACGGGGCCATTTACGGTGAAGGGGTGCTCGAGACCCTCCCCGACGGGTTCGGATTCCTGCGGGCCGTCGATTACAACTACCTCCCGGGGCCCGACGACATCTACGTGTCGCCCTCGCAGATCCGCCGCTTCAACCTTCGGACCGGAGACACCGTGTCGGGGGAGGTCCGGCCGCCCAAGGAAGGGGAAAAATACTTCGCCCTTCTGAAGGTCGACACCGTCAACTTCGAGGGCCCCGAGCAGGCCCGCGACAAGATCCTCTTTGACAACCTCACCCCGCTGTACCCCGACCGGAAGCTCAAACTCGAAAGCGACCCGGAGAACTTCTCGACGCGGATCATGGACATCTTCGTTCCCATCGGCAAGGGCCAGCGGGCCCTGGTCGTCTCCCCGCCGCGGGCCGGCAAGACCGTCCTGCTCAAGGACATCGCCCACAGCATCGCCGCCAACCACCCCGAGGTGACCCTCATGGTGCTGCTCATCGACGAGCGCCCCGAGGAGGTGACGGACATGGAGCGCAGCGTCAAGGGCGAGGTCATCTCCTCGACCTTCGACGAGCCGGCGACCCGCCACGTGCAGGTGGCCGAGATGGTCATCGAGAAGGCCAAGCGCCTCGTGGAGCACCGCAAGGACGTCGTCATCCTGCTCGACAGCATCACGCGTCTCGCCCGGGCGTACAACACCGTCGTCCCGCCGAGCGGCAAGGTCCTCTCCGGAGGCGTGGACTCCAACGCCCTGCACAAGCCCAAGCGCTTCTTCGGCGCCGCCCGCAACATCGAGCACGGCGGCAGCCTCACGATCATCGCGACGGCCCTCATCGACACGGGCAGCCGGATGGACGAGGTCATCTTCGAGGAGTTCAAGGGCACGGGCAACATGGAGATCATCCTGGACCGCCGGATCGCAGACCGGAGGGTCTTCCCGGCCTTCGACCTGATCCGCTCCGGCACCCGCAAGGAGGAACTGCTCACCCCGAAGGAGATCCTGAACCGCGTCTGGATCCTGCGGCGGCTCCTGCAGGAGATGAACCCCGTCGATGCCATCGAGTTCATCATCGACAAGATGCGCAAGACGCAGACCAACGAGGAATTCTTCGCCTCGATGAACCAATAGGACAGGCATCAGGCACCAGGCATAGGGGATCTGGAACGGCGAAAAAGCGTTTCCCATCCCCTGAACCCGGCATCCGGAGCGCAGGGTCCTGAGATTTTTCTTGAAATTCACCGAATTTTGACTATACTCCCAATCTTCACATGCCGGCCCGGTCGGAAATCGGGCCCACGGCAAGGAGGATAGAAAGACATCATGAAGCAAGGCATCCATCCCGAATACCACGAGACGACCATCACCTGCGTCTGCGGCAACGTCATCAAGACCCGCTCGACCCGGAAGGACATCAAGATCGAAATCTGCTCGAAGTGTCACCCCTTCATGACGGGCAAGCAGAAGATCATCGACACGGCCGGCCGTGTCGACCGCTTCAAGAAGAAGTACGCCGCCCAGGAAGCCGCAAAGGACGCCGCCGGGGAACAGAAGGCGAAGTAGCGACCACCCGACGCCCCGTTGCCGATGCGCAGCGGGGCGGACCTGTCTTCCGGGCCCGAACCCGAACGCCATGACCGCGACGCCCCATCCGACAGTTCCCCCTCGCCCGAGGTGCCGCTTCCTCTAGGGCGCTGCAACCGCGCTCGCCGGTCCGCATGCCGCCCGCGGGGCGGCGCCCCCTCATCACCCAAAACCGCCACAGGGAACGCAGCGATATGTTTCAGCGGATCAAGGACATCGAAAAGCGCTACGAGGAGCTGGAGCGGCTCCTGAGCGATCCCGCCGTGATCGCCAACCGCGGCGTGTACCAGAAGCTGGCCAAGGAGCACGCCGACCTGACGCCGCTCGTCGAGACCTTCCGGGACTACGAGAAGGCGGGCCGCCAGCTCGACGAGGCCCAGCAGATGCTGCGGGAAGGCGACGAGGGGCTCCGGGAACTGGCCAAGGAGGAGATCCCCGCGCTCAGGCAGAGGATCGAGGATCTCGAGCAGCGCCTCACGATCCTGCTGCTTCCCAAGGACCCCAACGACGAGAAGAACGTCATCCTCGAGATCCGGGCCGGCACGGGCGGCGACGAGGCCGGCCTGTTCGCCGCCGACCTGTTCCGCATGTACGCCCGCTTTGCCGAACTGTCGGGCTGGCGCGTGGAGGTGCTGAGCTCCAGCGCGGCGTCGGGCATGGGGGGCTTCAAGGAAGTGATCGCCATGATCGAGGGCCGCGGCGCCTACAGCCGCCTCAAGTACGAAAGCGGCGTCCACCGGGTCCAGCGCGTCCCCGTCACCGAGGCCCAGGGCCGGATCCACACCTCGGCCGTCACGGTGGCCGTTCTGCCCGAGGCCGAAGAGGTGGAGGTGCAGATCGACCCCAACGACATCCGGGTGGACGTCTTCCGGTCGGGCGGCCACGGGGGGCAGAGCGTCAACACGACGGACTCGGCCGTGCGGGTGACCCACATCCCCACGGGCCTCGTCGTGAGCTGCCAGGACGAAAAGTCCCAGCTCAAGAACAAGGCCAAGGCCCTGAAGGTCCTTCGGGCACGCCTGCTGGACAAGATGCAGGCCGAAAGCGCCGCCCAGATGTCCGAGGCGCGCCGCAGGCAGGTGGGCTCCGGCGACCGCAGCGAGCGCATCCGGACCTACAACTTCCCCCAGGGGCGCGTGACGGACCACCGCATCGGGCTCACCCTCTACAACCTCCAGGCGATCCTCGACGGGGATCTCCAGCCCGTGATCGACGCCCTGGCGACCCACTTCCAGACGGAGGAGCTGAAAAAGACGGCGGCTTGAAAACCCCCTCTATCCAATTGTAGAGGCTGTGTCGCAATGCAGATGTTGTCATTCCGCACAGGCGAAGCGCGATGCGGAATCCGGCATTCTCAATGAGTCCTGGATTCCCGCGCCCCGCCTTCGGAGGGACGAGCTTCGCGGAATGAAGGAATTTCTGCATTTTGCATGATCGCGACACAGCCTCTTGCGAAGGGGGGATCGTCCTGCCCCCCCTTGCGAAAAGGAGGGTCGGGAAGGATTTTGTCAAAGCACCTTCCGTCGATCATCGGACGTTCAACGCGGATGCACCGAAAGGGTCAGGGGATGTCGGAAGAAGCGAAGCGCTCCATCTCCCGGATTCTCTCCCGCCTCACCGAGGTCTTCGAACGGGCGGGCATCGAAACCCCCCGCCTGGATGCCGAGGTCCTGCTCGGCTACTGCCTGGGCAAGGATCGGGCCGAACTGTACCGGGACCTGCCGCTCGAGCTGGAAAACGACCAGATCCTCCGGATTCTGGAGCTGGCGGGCCGCCGCAAGCGCCGCGAGCCCATGGCCTACATCCGGGGCTTCCGCGAGTTCTGGTCCCTCGAGTTCGCCGTGACCCCCGCCGTCCTCGTCCCCCGGCCGGAAACGGAATGCCTCGTCGAGGAGGTGCTGAGGCTCCGTGACGCCTGCCGGGGAGTGCGGGCGCGGATCCTGGACATCGGGGCGGGATCGGGGGCCGTCGGCATCGCCGTGGCTTCGGAATGGCCCGATTGCGACATGACGGCCACGGAGCTCTCGGCGGCGGCCCTCGAGGTGGCCCGCCAAAACGCGAAACGGCTTCTCGGTGCGGGCCGGACCATCACGTTCGTGCAGGGCGATTGCTACGAGGGGGCCGAGGGCACCTTCGACATCGTCTGCTCGAACCCGCCCTACATCAGCGAGGCCGAGTACGCGGCGCTGGCGCGCGAGGTGACGCTCTACGAGCCGCGGGCTGCCCTCGTGGCGGGCCCCGAGGGGACCGAGTTCCACCGGCGCATCGCCGAAGGCGCGCGGGAGAAGCTCAGGCCCGGCGGGTGGCTCCTCATGGAGATGGGGGCGGAACAGCGGGCGGCCCTCACGGAGATCCTGGGGCAGACGGGCCTGTTCGGGGAGATCCGCTTCCGGGCCGACCTGGCCGGCCTCGACCGGGTCGTGATTGCCAGGCGGGCAATAACGGAATAGTCCCTGCGAAGGACTTTGACAGAAAGTTTGACAAGGGTGACGATGTCACGCAAGATCTCGACGTGACGGAGGCGGAAAGACCCGGTCGCCGAAAGAAGTGAGCGGCACGATCATATCCCCTCTCTGCGCCGCGGGAGAACCCTTCGACTCGCTCAGGGCCGTGAAACGGGGCAGGGCGAGGGGGGCCCATCCCTTTCCTTTGTCATAAGGAGTTTGCCGTTTGGACAAGTTCATCATCGAAGGCGGAAAAAAGCTCGAGGGGCGGGTGAGGATCAGCGGCTCGAAGAACGCCGCGCTGCCCGTGCTCGTATCCTCTCTTCTCGCCGACGGCTGGAGCACCTACCGCAACATCCCGGACCTGGCCGATATCCGCACCATCAAGAAGCTTCTGGCCAACCACGGGGCGCTGATGGAAGGCGAGGGCGAGACCCTGCGCATCAACGGAGGCCGCATCGTCAACTGCGAGGCGCCCTACGACCTGGTGCGGACCATGCGGGCCTCCGTCCTGGTCCTCGGGCCGCTGGTGGCGCGGATGGGGCAGGCCAGGGTGTCGCTCCCCGGCGGCTGCGCCATCGGCGCCCGCCCCATCAACCTCCACCTCAAGGCCCTCGAGGCCATGGGGGCCGAGATCGATCTCCGGGAAGGCTACGTGGAGGCGAAGGCCCGGCGTCTCAAGGGGGCCCGGATCTACTTCGACATCTCCACCGTGGGGGGCACGGAGAACATCCTGATGGCGGCGGCCCTGGCGAAGGGAACCACCCGGCTGGAGAACGCCGCCAAGGAGCCGGAGGTGGTGAACCTCGCCGACGTGCTCAAGGCCATGGGGGCGAAGATCCACGGCGCCGGCACCGACGTCATCACCGTCGAGGGCGTCGAGAGCCTCAGGCCCTGCGAGGTCGGCGTCATCCCCGACCGGATCGAGGCGGGGACCTTCCTGATCGCCGCGGCCATCACGGGCGGCGACGTCGTCCTGGAGGGCTGCGACCCGGAACACCTCGAAGCCCTCATCCTGAAGCTGCAGGAAGCGGGGATCGCCGTCGAAGCGGTCGAGGGCGGCCTCCGGGTCCGGGGCGCACCGGAGATCCGGAGCGTCGACGTGAAAACCCTTCCCTACCCGGGATTCCCCACGGACCTGCAGGCCCAGATCATGGCCCTCATGGCCGTCTCGCGGGGCTCGAGCGTGATCACGGAGACCATCTTCGAGAACCGCTTCATGCACGTGGCGGAGCTTCGGCGCCTGGGGGCGGACATCGCCGTCGAGGGGCACCATGCCGTCGTCAAGGGCGTCAAGAAGCTCAAGGGGGCACCGGTCATGGCCACGGACCTGAGGGCCTCGGCCTCGCTGGTCGTGGCGGGGCTCGCGGCGGAGGGCAAGACGACCCTCGCCCGCGTCTACCACATCGACCGGGGCTACCAGGCCATCGAGAAGAAGCTCACGGCGCTGGGCGCAAGCATCAAAAGGGTCAAAGGGTGAAACAAGAAGCCACAAGCAGCAGGCCTCAAGCGACGAGGCAAGAAATCCTTGCTGCTTGAGCCTCGATGCTTGAACCGTGGCCCAAAGGGATACTGAGACATGCGGATCGTGCGGACATCGGACAGGGATTTCGAGCGGGAGTTCAAGCGGATCACCGGCCGGGGGAAGTCCTTCGACCCGGCCTTCGAAAAGAAGGTCTTCGCCATCCTCCAGGACGTGGAGAAGCGCGGCGACAGGGCCCTCTTCGAATACGCGAAACGCTTCGACGGCACGGCGCTGACCGAAAAAACCATCGAGGTCTCCCCTCTCGAGATCCGCGAGGCCCTGTGCTCGGTGACGGAGCAGGAGCGGTCTGTCCTGGAACTTGCGGCCGCACGAATCGGGCGATACCACGAGCGGCAGCGGCTCGAGACCTGGTCCTACAGGCGGGAGGGCGTCGAGCTGGGCCAGAAGATCGTCCCCCTCGACCGCGTGGGGATCTACGTTCCCGGCGGGCTTGCCGCGTATCCCTCGACGGTGCTCATGGCGGCCATCCCCGCGAAGATCGCCGGGGTGAGGGAAATCGTCATGACGAGCCCCGTCGGCAGGGGAGGGCTCAACCCCATCCTCGCGGCGGCGGCGCAGATCGCGGGCGTCGACCGGATCTTCAAGGCGGGCGGCGCCCAGGCCGTGGCGGCCATGGCCTACGGGACGAAGTCCGTTCCGGCCGTCGACAAGATCGTGGGGCCGGGCAACGCCTGGGTGGCCACGGCCAAGAAGCTCGTTTTCGGCCGCACGGGGATCGACATGATCGCGGGGCCCAGCGAGATCCTCGTCATCGCCGACGGGTCGGCCGACCCCGCCGTCGCCGCGGCGGATCTGCTCTCCCAGGCCGAGCACGACGAGCTGGCGAGCGCCGTCCTGCTCACGCCCGACGAGGGCCTCGCGAAACGGGTCTCGGCCGAGGTGAAGGCGCAGCTCAAACGGCTCTCCCGGGAATCCATCGCCGTCAAGGCGATCAGGGACTACGGCCTTGTCGTGGTGACGCAGGACCTGGCGGAGGCCGTCGAGGTGGCCAACCGCTTCGCCCCGGAGCACCTGGAGCTTCTCGTGAGGGAACCGAAGGCGCTGCTCCGCGGGATCCGCAACGCCGGCGCCGTCTTTCTCGGTCACTACACCCCCGAGGCCCTCGGCGATTACCTGGCGGGCCCCAACCACATCCTCCCCACGGGGGGCACGGCCCGGTTCTCCTCGCCGCTGGGGGTCTACGATTTCGTCAAGCGGATCAGCGTGCTTTCCTTCGACGCGAAGGGGCTTGCGAAATACGGCAAGCCGGCTGCGGAGTTTGCCGCGATGGAAGGCCTCGATGCCCACGGGAAGTCCATCCTGGCGCGGCTAAGGGCAAAAACATCTTGACAAATTCGGGTCGGGGTTATTAAATCTCTTTCCTCGAAGTTCTTTGAAGTCGTCTGCCGTTCCCCGGCCGCGGCGGGGGAGACGAAGCGGGCGGGACGACGAAACAGACCGGATGAGCGAACGAGCGGGCGTAATTCAGAGGCAGAATGTCAGCTTCCCAAGCTGAACGTCGTGGGTTCGATTCCCATCGCCCGCTCCATTTTTTTCCTCGCTATAAAAAAGGGACCCCGCAGCCTGCAGGGTCCCTTTTTTGCTGCCGCGGCATGGTTCCGCAAGGCTTCGCCCGCCGCACGACAAGATCCGAGTACGAGAAGCACGGCCGAAAATAATGATTGCAATTGTGCATTAGTAATGCATAATTGCACAATAGGGCTTGAGCATGCCTGCGAGATACATCCGAAGATCTCTGGAGCCGGTCTTGAAAAGGGCTGCCGGGGAATTCCCGGCCGTGGTGCTCATGGGTCCGCGCCAGTCCGGTAAAACGACGCTTCTCAAGCATCTGTTTGCCAAGAAGTACAACTACATCTCCATGGAGCCGCCCGATATCAGGGCGGCCGCGACGGAAGATCCGAGAGGATTTCTGGAGATGTACCCGCCGCCGGTCATCTTCGATGAGGTACAGTACACGCCCGATCTGTTCCCCTATATAAAGGAGCGCATCGATTCCCGTCGGGACGTCTCTGGGCAATACCTTCTGACGGGGTCTCAGAATATTCTGCTCATGGAAAAGCTCACCGAGACACTGGCGGGTCGCGCCGCCGTGCTTCGGCTTCTCCCGCTTTCGAACCGGGAAGCGGCCGGACGGCCTCAAGCCCCTCTGCCGTGGGAGCCGGACCGCAGGGATGCGAAGGCGCCCGCGATGTCGAGAACCGATCTCTGGGCGGGCTTCCTTCGCGGGCAATACCCCGAACTGGCGGCAAATCCGGATCGTGATGCCAATCTGTGGCATGCCGGTTATGTGCAGACCTACCTTGAGCGGGATGTGCGGACCCTCCGGCAGGTAGGCGATCTTTCCCAGTTCCAGGGCTTTTTGCGGGCACTGGCCGCCCGCAGTGCACAGCTGCTCAATCTGACCGATCTGGCCAGGGACCTGGGTGTAGCCGTCAACACGGCAAAGGCATGGCTTTCGGTTCTCGAAGCCACCTACCAGGTACTAGTGCTCCGTCCTTACTTTGCCAATCTGAACAAGCGGCTCGTCAAGACACCCAAGGTTTACTTACTTGACGTGGGCATGCTCTGCTATCTTACGGGCCTGAAAGACCCCGAGCATGCTGCTTCCGGACCCCTGGCGGGAGCGATCATGGAAACGGCCGTCCTGTCGGAAATCGTCAAGTCGCTCACCCATCACGGCATCGATCCGCAGGTGTACTTCTGGCGGACCTCGACGGGGACGGAGGTGGATTTCGTTGTCGAGACAGGCGGCAAGCTCGTCCCCATCGAAGTGAAGCTTTCCTCCACCCCGCGGCCCGCGATGGCTTCATCGATCAAGACCTTCCGGGAGGACCTCGGCGCAAAAACCCTGCCCGGATATGTGGTACACCCGGGCGAAATCAAGTTGCCTCTCGGGCCGGGTGTCACCGCCTGGCCGTACAGCCAGCTTTAGAAGGACACACACCGCGTCTTGGCAACCCGGACCGATAGTTTCTTGAAGATTCCCCCGGTGGGGGAAGTTACCGGTTCCCTGATCGGAATCGAGCTTGGGTTTCGACAGAACAATTTCCAAAGATGCCACACATGAATCAACGAAACGTTTACATTTGTCGCGTTTTACGCAGCGATATTTCGCGAATAGACACTTTTTTAACTTTTTTGCTCGACAGCCCTGAACCCGGCGCCGACCGTTCATGGAGACCCTTTCGATTCCCATCGCCCGCTCCAGTCAATCCAAGGGTCAAGCAATGCGGCTTGACCCTTTTCTTTGTTGGGTGATATGGTTCGGGCTCGATCCGGCAGTCTTGCCGACAGGAATTCTATCATGCTGAAATTCCTTCCCCCCTTTCTCGTGGGAACCATCGCGGCCTTGCTCCTGGCCCTCAACGTGGTGGTCTGGGTGTCCATCCTTTTCGTGTTCGCCATCCCGAAATTTCTTATTCCCTACCCGCCCCTGACCCGGGTGCTGAACCGGATCCTCCACTGGATCGGGGAGAACTGGATTGCCTGCAACAGCGCCTGGATGCGCCTGACGCAAAAGACAAAGTGGGACGTGCAGGGGCTGGAGGGACTGAACTATCGCGGCTGGTACCTGGTCGTCAGCAACCACCAGACCTGGGTGGACATCCTCGTGATGCAGCACCTGCTGAACCGCCGCATCCCGCTGCTGAAATTCTTCATCAAGCGGGAGCTGATCAAGGTGCCCTTCATGGGATTCGCCTGGTGGGCGCTGGATTACCCGTTCCTCTATCGACACAGCGCCGAGCACCTGGCAAAGCACCCGGAGCAGCGGGGCAAGGATTACGAGGCGACGCGCCGGGCCTGCGAGAAGTTTGCGACCATCTCGACCAGTGTCATGAATTTCCTCGAAGGGACGCGCTTCACGCCGAAAAAGCACGCCCGGCAGCAGAGCGAGTACACCTATCTCCTGCGCCCCAAGGCCGGGGGTCTCGCGCTGGCCCTCAACGCGCTGGGCGATAAATTCCACTCGCTGCTGGATATCACCATCGTGTACCCGGACGGGATTCCGACCTTCTGGGAATTTATGTGCGGCAAGGTCAGGCGCATCACGGTGCGCCTGAGGACCCTGGAAATCCCGCAGGAGCTGATGCAGGGCAACTACGAGGGCGATCCGTCCTTCCGCGGGGCCATGCAACGATGGGTGCAGCAGCTCTGGCAGGAAAAGGACGCCCGGATCCAGGCGCTCCTGGAAGAGGCGAAATCGGGCTGATCCCCTCCGGGAGCGCGAATATGGCGAAAACCGGTCTGGAAGGGTTTGACTGGGGCAGGGGCCGATGGGCGAATCCCGCGGTCCCGCAGGCCCGGGCCGAGGTCATCATCGCCTCCGACTGGGCCCCCATCCGGGCCTTCGACGACATCGTCGCCCGCGCGCCCGAGTCGGTCTACGGGGATACGCTGCCCGTCCTGCGCGCGGCCGATCTGCGCATCGTCAACCTGGAGTGCGCGCTCTCCGGGGACGCCTCCCCGGTCTGGAAGAGCGGCTCCGTCTTCAAGGGCCGCCCCGAGCACATCCGCGGGCTGACGGCGGTCCCCTTCGAGGCCGTCACGCTCGCGAACAATCACGTCTTCGATTATGGGACGGAAGCCTTCCGAGAGACCCTGGAACTGCTGGGAAATCACTCCATCCGCACCGTCGGGGCGGGCATGTCCCCCGACGAGGCCCGCCGCCCCCTCATCCTCGAGGTGAAGGGGGTGCGGATCGGCATCGTCAATTTCAGCGAGGGCGAGGACCTGACGGCCGCCGTCTCCGGCCCCGGTGTCTTCGGGTGGGATGTGGACGCCGTCGTGGGGAGCATCCGCGCACTGCGGCCCGACGTGGACATCATCCTGGTCGTCTGCCACGGCGGGGTCGAGTACATCCCCTTCCCGCCGCCCTATCTGGCAGAGGCGTACCGTCGCGCAGCCGATGCCGGGGCGGATCTCGTCATCGGCCATCACGCCCATGTCCCGCAGGGCATCCAGTTCGTCAACGGCGTGCCCGTCTGCTACAGCCTGGGGAACTTCGTCTTCCACCAGGAGACCGATCTGCTCTACCGCAAGCGGGGGTACCTCGTGAAGGCCGGCGTCTCCCGGGAGGGAATGTCTCACCTCGACATCATCCCCTACGGGATCGGCTCCGAATCTCTGAGGCTGCTCCAGCGCGACGAACGGGCGCACTTTTTCGAAGCCCTGAGAAGGGTCACCCTGCCGCTCGCCGAGGCGGGCGGCATTGCAGAGGCCTGGCACGGGTTCTTACGGTACTACGGCATCAAGGGGTTCCGCGACGAGATCGAGATGATCCTCGCGAAGATGGACCAGGAGCCGGCCAAGGGCGCCGCCATGCTGCGCAACCGGGTTGCCACCATGCAGCACCGGGAGCACTGGATCGACGCGATGACGCGGATCATGGACGGCACCATCGACGAGTCCCCGCAGTGGGCCTACGACCTGGCCGTCGAGTGGATGACGAAAAAGCTGGCTGCAAAGGGAGCGCACTGAAATGAGCGCAGGGGAATCCCTATCGCTGGTCATCGCCGACTCCGGCATGGGCGGCCTGTCGATCTTCGCGGATATCGCCCGCGGACTGCAGGAGCGCCGAAGCCACCGCTCCGCCGCGCTGACCTATTTCAACGCCTGGCCGGAGCAGGACCGCGGCTACAACCGCCTGCCCGGCATGGCCGAGCGCATCCGCGTCTTCGACCGGGCCCTTGCCGCCATGCTCCGCTTCGGGCCCGACCGGATCCTGATCGCCTGCAACACCCTCTCGGCGCTCTACCCCGACACGCCGTTCAGCCGAAAGGCCCCCGTGCCGGTCACGGACATCATCGGCTTCGGCGTCGGGCAGATGCTCGCCTACCTGGGAGCCCGGGCGGAGAGCCGGGTCATCCTCTTCGGCACGCCCACCACCATCGAGACGGGCGTCCATCGGAGCCGGCTCATCGAAAGCGGGATCGATGCGGGGCGCATCGTCTGCCAGCCCTGCGACCGGCTGGCCGGCGAGATCGAAAAGGCGCCCGAGGGCGCAACCGTGCGGGCGATGATCGAGGAGTACGTGGGACAGGCCGCCGGGAACATCACGGACCGGCACCGGCCCGTCGCGGCCGCCCTGTGCTGCACGCACTACGGCTACAGCCGTCGCCTCTTCGAGGAGGCCCTGGGGGCGAGCTTCGAGGGGCCGATCGCGATTCTCGACCCCAACCGGGCGATGAGCGAGGCCGTGCTGGAGGACCTTGCCCCCCGGGGGCGGGGAGAGATCCGGATCGACCTGCAGGTCGTCTCCCGCATCACCTGGAGCCACGAAAAGATCGCGGCGATCGCGGGCCTGCTGGAGGCGTCGTCGCCCCCGGCGGCCGCGGCATTGAGACGATACCGGCACGACCCGGGGCTGTTTACATTCTGACGCGAAGGAGAGACCTGCATGCGGAAGGTGCTGATCGTGACGGGCCCCGGCGGCGATGCCCAGGGTTGGGGCGACATGAAGGTGACCGAGACCCTCTGCAGGACGCTCAACTCGGGCGACCTGGCGGCGGAGATCGCCTACGTGACGACCACGGAGGAATTCCTGAAGGCCCTCGCGGGCCGAAGCTACGACATCGTCTGGAGCGCCCTGTATTCCATCTCGCAGCGCGAGGACATCATCGGCCTGGGTGAGAACAACGAGTGGGTCGCCGATATCCTGGATGCAAAGGGGATCCCCTACATCGGGCCCAACGCGCAGACCATGAAAAACCTGATCCAGAAATACGAGACGCACCGGATCATGCACGAAAACGGCGTGCTCGTCCCGTCCTTCACCCTGGTGGCCCCCGGCGGTGCGCTGCCCGACATCGAGTACCCGGCATTCGTCAAGCCCAACTGCGAGTCCCGCTCCGTCGGGATCAGCGACGACAGCGTCGTCCACAACCCCGGGGAGCTGGCGCAGCGCATCCGCTACGTCCACGAGAAACTCGAGCAGGCCGCCCTCATCGAGGCGTTCCTTCCGGGCGAGGAGTACACGGTCCTCATGCTGGGCAACGGGAGGCTGCAGGAGATCCTTCCCGGCCTCGTCACCGTTGACAGGTCCCACTTCGGCAAGCATCAGATCCTGCGAAGCGATCTGAGGGGGGTGGGGCTGACGAAGATCAGCATCCCCACGGACGAGCGGAGAGCCGAGGAGGCCCGGGCGCTGACGAAGAAGGCCACCGACGCCCTGCAGTGCTGGGACCATGTCCGCGTCGACATGCGCGTCGATGCGCAGGGTCGACTGCGGGTCATGGAGGTCAACGGCATCCCGGGGCTCAAGCCCGTGAAGAGCTGGAGCCCGCAGATCTACTCGCTGTACCACCCCTCCCCGGGCGGGCCCATGGAGGAGTACCGCAACATGCTCCACCTGATCGTGCATTCCGCCCTTGAGCGATACGGTCTCGGTTCGTAAAGGAAGAGCGGAAAAAAACCATGAGCCTCCCCTTTGACCCCGACGTTGTCGAACGGCTCCGGAGCACGAAGCGGCTCCAGGGGGAAGGTGAGGCCGGCGGGTTCGCCTTCGACCTGGACTTGTCGACGCCTGCGCTGGCCGTGGCCGTCCATGCCGGCCACAGGGTCCGCGAAGAACTGCTCCCCCTGATGCGGATTTCGGAAAAGGACCGTCTCCGCGAGGAGGACCCGGCAACGGACCGGATGATCCGGGGCAGTGCCAACGCCGTCTGGGGTCTGGATTCGAGGGCCGAGTACGATCTGAATCGCCCCCCGGAGCAGGCCGTGCCGCTGACGGCGGAGCGGTTCTGGGGCGTGCAGGTCTACCGCGCCCCCCTGCCCGAGGCCGCGGTGCAGCGCTCCCTCGAAAAGCACGAGGCGTTCTACCGGTTTGCCGGCAGCTGCATCCATGTCCTGCTCGAGCGCTTCGGCTTCTGCGTCGTCTATGACATCCACTCCTACAACCTCTCCCGCCAGATCGAAAAGGGGATCCGGACTCCCCCCCTGTTCAATCTCGGCACGGCGCTGCTCGATCGGCCGCGCTGGGGCAGCCGGATCGACGCGTGGCTGCGCGAGCTGGGACGGATCGAAGTCCCGGAGATCGCCGTCACCGTGGAAGAGAACAGGGTCTTCACCGGCGCGGGGGAGCTCTGCCGACGCCTGACGGGCTGGGACCCCCGGATCCTGGTTCTCCCCACGGAGATCGCCAAGGTCTACATGGACGAGCACACGGGCGTGCTGGACGAGGGGCTCATCGACGCCCTGGGAGGCGGGCTGCGCAGGGCCATGGCCGCGCACACCCCGGCGCCGGAACGGTAACGGGTCTCTCGTCCGCCCCGCTCTCCGGCCACGCCTCCGCCGCCCGGGAACTGGCCGCGGCCTCTTTCGGCATTTTTCGCGACTCGCGCCGGGCCCCGTTTTTTTGCTTGCAACGCCGCTTTTTCTGTGCTAGAAAAGCACACGAAATTCGAATGGTTCCTATTCGAGTGGGCCCTTTTGCCCACTTTTTTATTTTACAAACAGGCGCAAGGCGAAGGGCATAAGGCGCAAGGCCCTGTTGAAGATGAATTTTCCATTGCCATAAGCCATAGGCCCTATGCCGGAAAGTCCCACATACCGCGAAAGGATCATCGAGCTCGTCGGGCCCGCCGTCGAGTCCGAGGGGCTCGAGCTCGTGGAGCTCGAGTGCCTGCGGATGAAGACCCGCTGGCTCGTGCGGATCTTCATCGACCGCGAGGGCGGGGCGACCCTGGACGACTGCGCGGCCCTCAGCCACCAGGTGGGCGATCTGCTCAACGTGCACGACCTGCCGCCGGGGCCCTACACGCTGGAGGTGTCGACGCCGGGGCTCGACAGGCCGCTGACCCGCGACAAGGATTTCGAGCAGTACCGCGGCTCGAGGGTCCGCATCCGGACCCGGGAGCCCATCGACGGCTCGCGGAATTTTGTGGGCACCTACGCCGACTACACGATCGAGGGCGGCCGGCGGATCGTCACCCTCGACGTGGACGGGCGGGCCGTCCTTATCGACCGGGAGAACATCCAGAAGGCGAATCTGGAATACGAACTGCGGGCGACAGGCACCAGGCATCAGGCACCAGGCAGGAAGAAGAAATAACGCTTTCTCCGTGCCGAAGACCCCATGTTTGAGTCAACGGACGGTTTGGAAAAGGCAGGCAACGGGCAGCAGGCAGCAAGGGAAAGCGTATTTCCCGGAGCCTGACGCCTCATGCCTGATGCCTATCAGATCAGGAGGTCACGCATGTTTCCGGAGCTGAAACGTCTCATCGAGCAGATGGGCAAGGACAAGGGGATCGAGAAGGAAGTCATCATCGAGGCCCTGGAGTCGGCCATCCTCACCGCGGCGAGAAAGAAGCTGGGGCCGAAGGTGGAGCTCGAGTCCAAGTACAACGAGGAGGCGGGCGAGCTGGAGGTGTTCCAGTTCAAGACGGTCGTGGAGAAGGTGCTGGACCCCGAGACGCAGATCGCCCTGGAGGAGGCAAGGCGGGATCTCGACGAGGAGGCCGAGCCGGGCGACAGCCTCGGCATGAAGATCGACGCGGCCAGCTTCGGCCGGATCGCCGTCCAGACGGCCAAGCAGATCATCATCCAGAAGGTCAAGGACGCCGAGCGCGACAAGATCTACGACGAGTACAAGGACAAGAAGAGCCAGATCGTCAGCGGGTTCGTCCAGCGCTTCGAGGGCGGCAGCATCATCGTGAACCTCGGCCGCGCCGAGGCCGTCATCCCGCCCTCCGAGCAGATCCACCGCGAGACCTACAAGCGGGGGGACCGGATCCGGGCCTTCATCGTGGACGTCAAGAAGATCTCCAAGGGGCCCCAGATCGTGCTGTCCCGCACCCACCCCGGGTTCCTGCGCGCCCTGTTCGAGCTCGAAGTGCCGGAGATCTCCGAGGGTTTCATCGAGATCGTCAACGTGGCCCGCGAGCCGGGCAACCGCTCCAAGATCTCCGTCCGGACCCTCGACAAGGACATCGACCCCGTCGGGGCCTGTGTCGGGATGCGGGGCTCCCGCGTCCAGAGCGTCGTCCAGGAGCTCAAGGGCGAAAAGATCGACATCGTTCCCTTCTCGGAAGACGCCGTGAAGTACATCTGCTCGGCCCTGTCGCCCGCCAAGGTGAGCAAGGTCTTCATGTACGAGGACGAGCGGTCCATGGAGGTCATCGTGCCCGACGACCAGCTCTCGCTCGCGATCGGCAAGAGCGGCCAGAACGTGCGGCTCGCCGTGCGGCTCACGGGCTGGAAGATCGACGTGAAGAGCGAGGCCATGCTCCAGAAGCAGGCCGAGGAGGGGCCCAAGAGTCTCCTGAAGGTCCCCGACCTCGACGAGGAGACGGCGGAGCTGCTCTTCAAGGAGGGCTACAAGAGTGTCGCCGCCCTGTCGTCGGCGGACCCCGAGGCCCTCAAGGCCATCCCCGGGATGGATGCCGAGAAGGCGCAGGGCATCGTCGAGAGGGCCGCGCAGGTCGTGGACAAGGAAGCGGGCGGGGCCGCCTGAGCCTTGAGGGGGGTCGAAGGCCCGGGTTGAACCATACTTTTCGGGGGTTTCAAGCATGTCCAAGATGAGGGTTTACGAACTGGCCAAGGAGTTCGGGGTCGAGAACAAGGAGTTCATCGCGAGGCTCAAGACCCTTGGCATCGCCGTCAAATCCCACTCCAGCACTCTCGAGGACAGCGAGGTCGAGCGGGTCCGCCGCGAGTTCGCCGCCAAGGGCGAAAAGGAGGTCGTCGAGAAGCGCGTCAAGTCGACGGTCATCCGCAGGCGGGCCGTCCGCCTGCCGGCCGAGGAGGCCGCCCAGGTTGCAGCCCCCGAAGAGGCGGCCTTGCCGGCCGAGAAGGCCGAGAAGGAAGAGGCCGTCCTGCCGGAAAAGGAAGAGAAGGCCGAGCCGCCCGAACAGGCCGATGCGGCGGTAAAGCCCGTCGAGCCCCGGGCGGAGGAGCCCCCGGCCGCCGCGGAGCCGCCCGCGGCCGCGAAGCCCGAGCCCCCCCCGAAAAAGGAGCCCGATCTGTCCCGGCAGGCGCAGATCATCCGCCGGCCCGAGCCCGTCGAGAGGCGGGAAGGCGCGAGGCCCCCGGCCTCGACGGTCCCGCAGGCGCAGATCCGCAAACCCGCCGGGCCCGTGCCGGGCCAGCCTCGCGGCCAGGCCGCCCCGCCGTCGGGCGCGGAGGCGAGGGGTGCTGCGCCGGGCGCCGACAAGAAGGGCAAGAAGGCCGTCGAGGTGGTCATGGATTCCGTGGCCGCCAAGAAGAAGACGATGATCAAGCAGGTCATCGACAAGAAGGACAAGCGGGTCCGGCTCCGGGAGATCGAGGAAGAGGAATCGCCGCGCTGGAGGGGCGAACGCAAGGCCGCCGCCGTCAGGATGAAGAAGACGGAGATCACGACGCCCAAGGCGATCAAGCGGCGGATCCGGATCTCCGAGGCCATCCGCGTGGGCGAACTGGCCAAGCAGATGGGCGTGCGGGCCAGCGACGTCATCAACAAGCTGCTGGGCCTGGGCATGATGGTCACCATCAACCAGTCCATCGACGTCGATGCGGCCACCCTGATCGCCGCCGAGTTCGGCTACCAGGTCGAGGCCGTGACGGCCGAGTACGACGAGCTGATGCAGCGGGTCGAGGCCGAGCCCCGGAACCTGAAGCCCCGGGCGCCCGTCGTCACCGTCATGGGCCACGTCGACCACGGCAAGACCTCGCTGCTGGACGCGATCCGGCAGACCAACGTCATCGACGGCGAGGCCGGCGGCATCACGCAGGCCATCGGCGCCTACCACGTCCACGTCAAGGACCGCGACATCGTCTTCCTCGACACGCCGGGCCACGAGGCCTTCACGGCCATGCGCGCCCGCGGGGCGAAGGTGACGGACATCGTCGTCCTCGTCGTGGCGGCCGACGACGGCGTCATGGAACAGACCGTGGAGGCCATCAACCACTCGCGGTCGGCGGGGGTCCCGATCATCGTGGCCGTCAACAAGATCGACAAGCCCAATGCCACCCCCGATCGGATCAAGCAGGAGCTCGCGCAGCACGGCCTCGTGCCCGAGGACTGGGGGGGCGATGCGCTCTTCGCCGACATCTCGGCGAAGAAGAAGATCGGCATCGAGAACCTGCTGGAGCTCATCCTCCTGCAGGCCGACGTGCTCGAGCTGAAGGCCGACCCGGACCGTCCGGCCCGCGGCATCATCATCGAGGCCAAGCTCGACAAGGGCCGCGGCCCCGTGGCGACGGTGCTCATCCAGGAGGGCACGCTGCGCGAGGGCGACGCCTTCTCCGCGAAGACGGAGTACGGCCGCGTGCGCGCCATGATCGACGACCAGGGCCGGCGCGTCAAGGAGGCCGGCCCCTCCATGCCCGTGGAGGTCATCGGGTTCTCCAGCGTCCCGCAGGCGGGCGCCGAGTTCATCGGCGTCGAGGACGAGAAGAAGGCCAAGAGCATCAGCGAGTACTGGATCCGCAAGGAGCGCGAGAAGGAACTGGCCGCTTCCTCCAAGATCACCCTGGAGCAGCTCTACCAGCGGATCAAGGAGGGCGCCAAGGAACTCAACGTGATCCTGAAGGCCGACGTCCAGGGGTCTCTCGAGGCCCTGACCGAGGCGCTCAGCAAGCTCTCCACCGACGAGATCAAGCTGAAGATCATCCACAGCTCCACGGGCGCCGTCACCGAAACGGACGTCATGCTGGCCTCGGCCTCCGACGCGATCATCCTGGGGTTCAAGGTGAGGCCCGACGCGCGCGTGGTCGAGATCGCCGGGAAGGAGGGCGTCGAGGTCAAGCTCTACGACGTCATCTACAACGCCATCAACGACGTGCGGGCCGCCATGGAAGGCCTGCTGGAGCCCGAATACAAGGAGGTCGTCCAGGGCCGGGCCGAGGTCCGCGAGACCTTCCGCATCGTCAAGGTGGGCACCGTGGCGGGCTGCTACGTGACGGACGGCAAGATCCCGCGCAGCGCCGGCGTGAAGCTCGTGCGCGACGGGGTGGTCGTCTACGACGGCAAGATCGCCTCGCTCAAGCGCTTCAAGGACGATGCGAAGGAGGTCTCCGCCGGGATGGAGTGCGGCCTCGGCATCGAGGGCTACAACGACATCCACGTGGGGGACGTGATCGAGGCGTACATCACGGAAAAGATCGAGAGAAAACTCTAAGACGTTTCGTTTCGTTTCTTTCGTTTTTTTCGTTCCTTTCGACGAAACCAACGAACCAACGAAATGAACGAAATGAACGAGAATGGTTGTCGGTGTCGGGATCATCGAGGTGCACATCCACGAGAGCCGCTCCCTGAAGGAGAAGCGGGGCGTGATGAAGAGTCTGATCCGCCGCACGCAGAACGAGTTCAACATCTCCATCGCCGAGGTCGACGGGCACGAGAACTGGAAGCGGGGGGTCATCGGCTTTGCCGTCGTGGGCAACGACCGGGGCTTCGTCGACTCGAAGATGGAGAGGGTCCTGCGTTTCGTCGAGAACCTCCACCTGGCCGAAGTCGTCAACGTGCGCAGGGAGATCACGAACTACTCCGACATGACGGGTCGGTACGACGGGGGGGCGCTGCCCGATGGATTTCAAGAGAGCTGACCGGGTCGCGGACCTCGTGAAGCAGCAGATCGCCGAAATCCTCCGCCGCGAGGTCCATGACCCGAGGATCGCCAACATCACCGTCACGGACGTCAGGCTCACGGACGACCTCCACTCGGCCCGCATCTACGTCGTCGAACTCGGCAAGGACCGCATGAGCGACGAGGTCGGGCAGGGCCTCTCGAAGGCCCGGGGGTTTGTCCGGCGCGAGCTCGGCAAGCGCCTGCAGCTCCGATACGTCCCGGAGCTGAGCTTCTTCTACGACTCCTCGTTCGAGTACGGCTCGAAGATCGACAGGCTGCTCAAGGAGATCAGGAAAGACGAACCGGATGATCCACCCGATCGCTGACATCATCAGGAGGGGACGCCGCTTCCTCGTGACCTCCCACGTGAGGCTCGACGGGGATGCCGTGGGCTCCGAGCTGGCCCTCTACGAGGCGCTCCGGGGCCTGGGCAAGGAGGCCGTCGTCTACAACCAGGACCGCACGCCGCAGATGTACGCCTTTCTGCCCGACGCGGGCGTCATCGTCAACCGCCTGGGCCCCCTGGAGGGCTTCGACGCCGTCTTCGTCCTGGACTGCAGCGAGATCGAGCGCGTGGGCGACGAGGCGCCGCGGATCGCCGGGATCCGGCAGATCGTCAACATCGATCACCACATCTCGAACGACCGCTACGGCCACCTGACGCTTACGGACCCCGAGGCGAGCTCCACGGGCGAGATGGTCTACCGGCTCCTCGACGGGATGGGCATCGAGATCACGAAGGACATGGCGGTCAACCTGTACACGGCGATCCTGACCGACACGGGGGCCTTCCGGTACTCGAACACGGGACCGGGGACCTTTGCCGTCGCCGGCCGGCTCCTGGAGAAGGGGGCCGACCCCGCCTGGATCGCCCAGCAGGTCTACGAGACCTTCCCGGCCGTGAAGATCCGGCTGTTGGCCCGGGCCCTGACCACCCTGGAGTTCGACTGGCAGGGGCGGATCGCGGCCCTCACCGTGACGAAGAAGATGCTCGACGAGGCGGGGGCCGAGTGGGAGCACACGGAAGGGTTCGTCGAGTACCCCCGCGCCGTCGAGGGCGTGCAGGTGGCGGCCTTCCTGAGCGAGATCGGCGACGGGCTCTACAAGGTGAGCCTGCGCTCCAAGGGCCGCTTCAGCGTCGAGGCGGTGGCCCGGAAGTTCGGGGGCGGCGGCCACATCAACGCCGCGGCCTGCCGGATCCAGGGCGACGCGGACACGGTCAAGAAAAGGCTCTTCGACGCGATCAAGAACGGTGGCCGATGAACGGTGTCGTCGTCGTGGACAAGCCCGCGGGGATCACCTCCCACGACGCCGTCGAACGCGTGCGGAAGCTCCTGGGAGAGAAAAAGGCGGGCCACACGGGCACCCTCGACCCGATGGCCACCGGCGTGCTCCCCGTGTGCGTCGGCGAGGCGACGAAACTGGCCTCCTTCCTCGCGGGCGACGACAAGACCTACGAGGTCACGATGCGCCTGGGCGTCCGGACGGACACCCTGGACATGACCGGGCGGGTGCTCGACGAGCAGGAGCCCCGGGTGACCGGGGCGGACGTCAGGGCCGTGCTCGAGGGGTTTGCGGGCACCATCACGCAGGTGCCCCCGCAGTACTCGGCCGTCAAGGTCCGGGGCCGGGCGCTCTACAAGTGGGCCCGCAAGGGCGTGCACCTGGTGCCCCCCGCGCGGCAGGTCGAGATCCGGGCCATCCGCCTGCGGGCGTTCGAGCCGCCCCGGGTGCGGTTCGACGTGACCTGCTCCAAGGGCACCTACGTCCGGACGCTGTGCGCCGACGCGGGCGAGCGGCTCGGCTGCGGGGCCGCCCTGGAGAGTCTGCGCCGGACGGCCAGCGGCAGGTTTCGGCTGGAAGACGCCGTTTCCCTGGAGGGTGCAAGCGACGCCGCCCTCCGGGAGAGGCTCGAGCGGGGGCTCATCCCCCCGGCACGGGCCCTTGCGGGGGTGGGGGACATCCCGGTTCCCCCGCCGCTGGAGGAGCAGATGAGGAAGGGCCGTCAGCCCGATGCCGGGGCCCTGGCGGGACTGCAAATCCCTTCTCTTGCCGCGGGAGATGTGGTACAGTTCACCAGTGAATCCGGGCGCCTCGTGGCGCTGGCCCGGATGGTCGTTGCAACCGCGGAGATCCCGACGCTGGGGGCCCGGGACCGGGTGGCCCGCATCCTGAGAGTGTTTGCCGAGTCGTGAGACGGATCGGACATCAATCATTTGTGAGCAAAGGGAGGATTTACGGACGTGCTTGACGCAGAAAAGAGGAAAGAGATCATCGCCGACTTCAAGACCCACGAGGGCGACACGGGCTCGCCCGAGGTGCAGGTGGCCCTGCTGAGCGCCAGGATCCAGTACCTGACGGAGCATTTCAAGACGCACAAGAAGGATCACCACTCCCGCCGGGGCCTTCTGAAGCTCGTCGGGCAGCGTCGACGGCTGCTGGAGTATCTCAAGAACAAGGACGTGACGCGGTACCGCAAGATCATCGAGAGGCTCGGTCTCCGGAAGTAGAGGCCACGGCGGCGATCGCACCCCTCGATCCGCCCCCCGTCCCGGGTCCGGGCGCCTGCCGGGGCGGGCCCTGCCTCGACATCGAAACGGGCTCGTTCGGAAGGCGGAGCCGTACGCCCCGCGGGGGTCGGCGGGGCGCACGGGCGCACGGGCGCACGTTCAGAACATCACTCGAGTCATCAGCAAGGAGATGGAAAGCGTATGAGTCAGATTTTCAAGACCCGGTTCGCGGGCAGCGAAATCAGCATCAAGGCACACTACATCGCCGGGCAGGCCGACGGCGCCGTTCTCGTCACCTACGGGGAGACGGTCGTGCTCGTCACCATCGTGTCGGCCCGCACCCAGAGGGAGGGGCTCGACTTCCTGCCCCTCACCGTGGATTACCAGGAGATGACCTTCGCCGCGGGCAAGATCCCCGGCGGGTTCTTCAAGCGCGAAGGGCGCCCCAACGAGCGCGAGATCCTGATCTGCCGGATCATCGACCGCTCCATCCGCCCGCTGTTCCCCAAGGGCTACAACTACGAGACGCAGCTGATCGCCACGGTGCTCTCCGTGGACGGGCAGCACGACTCGGACGTGGCGGCCCTGCTGGGCGCCTCGGCGGCCCTGCAGATCTCCAACATCCCCTTCAACGGGCCCATCGCCGGCGTCCGGATCGGCTGCATCGACGGCAAGCTCGTCGCCAACCCCACGGCGATGGAGGGCAGCGAACTCGATATGTTCATCGTGGGGCGCAAGGTGACCCCCGGGACGGGCGGCAAGCCCTACGACGTCAACCTCGTCATGCTCGAGGGAGGCGCCCAGGAACTGGGCGAGGAGGAAATCGTCCAGGGCATCAACCTCGCCCTGGAGACCATGCGCCCCGTCATCGAACTGCAGGACGAGATGCAGAAGGCCATCGGGAAGGCCAAGCGGGCCTTCACGCCCCCCGTCGTCGACGAGGCGCTCCACCGGAAGATCTCCGACCTGGTGAAGGAGGGCTTCCAGGAGGCATACCGGATCCCGGAGAAGCTCGACCGCTACGCCAGGCTGCGGGAGGTGCGGGAAAAAGCCGTCGAGACCCTCTGCAAGGACGACCCCTCGCTCAAGCCCCTCGTCGAGCACGTGATCGAAAAGATCGACCGCGGCGTGCTGCGCAGCATGATCCTGACCGAGCAGCGGCGCATCGGGGGCCGCGCCTACGACGAGATCCGGCCGATCCACTGCGAGGTGGGGCTGTTGCCGCGCACGCACGGGTCGGCCCTCTTCACGCGGGGCGAGACCCAGGCCCTCGTGACGATCACCCTGGGGACCTCCTCGGACGAGCAGCGCCTGGACTACATCACGGGCGAGGAGATGCGCTCCTTCATGCTCCACTACAACTTCCCGCCCTACTGCGTGGGCGAGGTGAAGCGTCTCGGGAGCCCCGGCCGGCGCGAGGTCGGCCACGGGGCCCTGGCCCGCCGGGCGCTGCTGCCCGTCATCCCGAGCCAGGAGGAGTTTCCCTACACGATCCGCACCGTCTCGGAGATCGTCTCCTCGAACGGTTCGTCCTCCATGGCCAGCGTCTGCGGCGGGACCCTCTCGCTGATGGACGCGGGCGTGCCGGTGAAGGACGTCGTGGCGGGCATCGCCATGGGCCTCCTGAAGGAAGGCGACAACGTGGCCGTCCTGTCCGACATCCTCGGCGACGAGGACCACGCCGGCGACATGGACTTCAAGGTCTGCGGCACCAAGAAGGGCGTCACGGCCCTGCAGATGGACATCAAGATCGACGGCATCAACGAGCAGATCCTCCGCAAGGCGCTCCAGCAGGCCAAGGAGGGCCGGTTCTTCATCATCGACAAGATGAAGGAGACCCTGGCCGAGCCCCGCAAGGAGCTCTCCCCGTACGCCCCGCGGATCCTCACCCTGAAGATCCGGCCCGACCGGATCCGCGACCTCATCGGCACGGGCGGCAAGAACATCCGCCAGATCGTCGCCGAGACGGGCGTGACCATCGACGTCGAGGACGACGGGACGGTGCTCATCGCCTCGACCGACCTCGAGGCGGCCGACCGCGCCATCGCCATGGTGAAGTGGCTCACCGAGGAGGCCGAGATCGGCAAGATCTACATGGGCACGGTGAAGAAGGTCGTCGACTTCGGCTGCTTCGTGGAGATCCTGCCCGGCACCGAGGGGCTCGTCCACATCTCGCAGCTCGACACGAAGCGCGTCGCCAAGGTGACCGACGTGGTCAGGGAGGGCGACAAGATCCCCGTGAAGGTCCTCGAGATCGACTCGAACGGGAAGATCCGCCTGAGCCGGAAGGAAGCCCTGGGTGCAGACGTACCGAAAAACAGTCCTTTCTAACGGGATCAAGGTCATCACGGAGGAGATCCGTCACGTCCGGTCCGCCTCGATCGGCGCGTGGGTCCGCTGCGGGTCGCGCCACGAGGACGAGCGGATCAACGGGACGGCCCACTTCATCGAGCACATGCTCTTCAAGGGCACGGACCGGCGGTCGGCCTTCGACATCGCCTCCGACATCGACTCCGTCGGGGGCGTGATGAACGCCTTCACGGGCAAGGAGCTGACGGCGTTCTACGTCAAGGTTCCCGACTACCACGTGAACCTGGCCATCGACCTGCTCGCGGACATCTTCACCCACTCGCGGTTCGACCTCGACGACATCGAAAAGGAAAAGGCCGTCGTCCTCCAGGAGATCAGCATGGTGGAGGACACGCCCGACGAGTACATCCACGACATCTTCGAGAAGCATTTCTGGGAGGGGCATGCCCTGGCCATGCCGGTCCTGGGCACGAGGGACTCCGTCGACGCCTTCGATCGCGGGCAGGTCATGCGGTTCTTCGAGGATCGTTACCGGGGAGAGAACCTGGTGATCGCCGCCGTGGGCAACCTGGAGCACGAGGCGCTGGTCGATTGGGTGGCGAAGCTCTTCGGGTCGCTGCCGGCCCTGCGGCTGCAGTCCGGGGAGATCCGGCCGGGCACCACGGCCCGCCGGTGCTGCATCGAGAAGGATCTCGAGCAGCTCCACCTCGTCGTCGGCACGCCGGCCCCGGCGACGCTGGACAACGACCGGTTCGCCGGCATCCTGATGAATTCCGTCTTCGGCGGCTCGATGAGCTCCCGCCTCTTCCAGGAGATCCGCGAGAAGCGGGGCCTGGCCTACGCCGTGCGTTCCTACATCGTTTCCTATCGGGACACGGGGATGCTCAATGTCTACGTCGGGACCTCGAAGGACAAGACCCGGGAGGTCATCGACATCATCCTGGCCGAGATGCGGCGCATGAAGACCGAGCGGCTCACGGACAAGGAGCTGCAGTCGGCCAAGGAGCTGATCAAGGGCAATCTGCTGCTGAGCATGGAGAGCACCGACAACCGGATGCAGAAGCTCGCGACCAACGAGATCTACTTCGGCCGCAACGTGCCGCCCGAGGAGATCGTCGGCCGGATCGAGGCCGTGACCGCCGAGGACATCCTGTCCCTCGCCGGTCGGCTGTTCACGCGTCCCAACCTCTCCATGGTCTTCCTCGGCGAGATGACGGAATCGGAAATGCCCGCGGGGGATGTCGATCTCTAAGGCGAAAGGCGACGGGCCGCAGGCGGCGGAAATGCAGTCTTTCCCTTCTCGGCCTGCGGCCTTCGGCCCTTCGCAACCGGGGCCGGCGAAACCGGCGATAGCGAAAAGAGCGAAACAGACGGGTTTGATGGAATCGGTTCGTGTGGCCATCACGCGCCTGGAGGGTTCGGAGGATCTTCCCCTTCCGGGCTACATGACGGATCACGCGGCGGGCATGGACCTCGTGGCCGCCGTCCGGGGCGACCTGGTCCTCTCCCCGGGCCGGCGCGCCCTCGTCCCCACGGGCATCGCCATCGCCCTGCCGGAGGGCTTCGAGGCGCAGATCCGGCCGCGGAGCGGCCTAGCCCTGAAACACGGGGTCACCCTTGCGAACGCGCCGGGCACCATCGACGCCGATTACCGCGGCGAGATCCGCGTCATCCTGATCAATCACGGCGCCGAGCCCTTCGTCGTCCGGCGGGGGGACCGGATCGCCCAGATGATCGTGGCGCCGGTCTGCCGGGTCCGGTGGGATCTGCAGGGAAGCCTGCCCGCGACGGATCGGGGGGACGGCGGCTTCGGGCACACCGGTTAGCCCCGCGCGGGGCCTCACGGCCCCGGCTTTCCCGCATTTCTGTTGGACAACAGACTCGAAATGCTCTAATAATGCAGGAAAACGTGAAGTTATGAAGTTGGGAAGCGCAGAAGTTGAGAGGGCGAGAGGGTAAGAAGGTTGGACAGGCCGGGGCGATCCGGATGCCGGGCCGTCGAACGAAACAAACGAAAGAAACGAAAAGAACGAAACAGACGAGAGTGAAAACGTTCAAAGTCAAGAAAACGATCGCGGAGATCAACGAGAGGATCCGGCAGGGCAGGGCCGTCGTCGTCACGGCCGAGGAGATGATCGACATCGTCGAGCGCCACGGCGACGTGGAGGCGGCCCGGAAGGTCGACGTGGTGACCACGGGGACCTTCGGGCCCATGTGCTCCTCGGGGGCCTTCCTGAACTTCGGCCACACCTCTCCGCGGATCAAGGCCCAAAAGGTCTGGCTCAACGACGTTGCGGCCTACGGCGGCGTGGCGGCGGTGGACTGCTACATCGGGGCCACCGAGGTGGCCGAGGGGGATCCCCTCAACAGCGTCTTCCCCGGCGAGTTCAACTACGGCGGGGGCCACGTCATCGAGGACCTCGTGGCCGGCAACGTCATCCGTCTTCGCCTGGAGGGCTACGGCACGGACTGCTACCCCTCGCGCAAGCAGGAGAAGAACATCGTGCTGAAGGATCTGCGGGACGCGATCCTCTTCAACCCCCGCAACTGCTATCAGAACTACAACTGCGCCGTGAACATGTCCGACAAGACCATCTACACGTACATGGGGGTCCTGCGCCCGCGGATGGCCAACGCCAACTATTCCACCTCGGGTCAGCTCAGCCCCCTGTTCAACGACCCCTACTACCGGACGATCGGGATCGGGACCCGCATCTTCCTTGGCGGGGCCCAGGGGTACGTGGCCTGGCACGGCACCCAGCACCACCCGGACACGCCGCGGGGCCCCAACGGCGTTCCGACGGGCGGGGCGGGTACCCTCGCCGTCATCGGCGACCTGAAGACCATGTCCCCGGAGTGGCTCACCGGGGCGAGCTTTCTGGGCTACGGCGTTTCGCTCTATGTCGGCATCGGGATCCCGATCCCCGTGCTCGACGAGGAGATGGCCCGCTACTCCGCCGTGAAGGACGCGGACATCAGGACCCAGGTCTACGACTACAGCATGGACTATCCCGGCGGCGGCGAGATCAAGAGTCTGGGCGAGGTGAGCTATCGGGAGCTTCGCAGCGGCCGGATCGTCCTGAACGGAAAGGAAGTGGCCACGGCCTCCATGTCGAGCTACTACAAGGCCCGGCAGATCGCGGAGACACTCAAGACCTGGATCGAAAAGAAGGAATTCCTGCTGGGCGAGCCCCAGGCGCTCCTTCCCTCGGTCAGCGCGGAGACGGCCGGGGGTCACCGGAAACGCTGAGACCGGTGTCGGGGGATGGCGGATGAAGGTGGGCCGAGTGCTTCTGCTGTTCCTGATCCTCATGGGGTCGGTCATCCTCTTCGGAAGCCGGGGGGTCCTCGACAATCACCGCCTGGACCGGAAGCTTCTCGAACTGCGGCAGGGCAACGACGATCTGGCCGCGACAAACGTCGCCCTCAAAAAGGAGATCCTCCGGCTCCGCAATGACCTGCGCTACATCGAGAAGGTGGCCCGCGACGAGCTCGGCATGGTCAAACCCAGCGACCGGGTCTACCGGCGCGTGGACTGAAGCCACTCACATCACCCTCTTCACTTCCTCCTCCGTCCGGGTGTCAAAGACCCTGACACATGCCTTGAAACGCAGTCCTGTCTTGCTTCTTGAGGCACCCGGTCCTTCCGGCAGCCCGCCCCCCGTATTTTTTATTTAACCCCCGTCGCGTCCCTGCCGATTGGTAACGTTGGGAGTCTGCCCCGCCGCAAGGCCTGCAGGCCGGACATCCTACGGGATGGCCTGCCGAAAAGGTTTCCAAATCAGGGCCTTCCGGGGTTGCGGCCGGGACGGCCCCGCCCCGGGCCGTTTGCCGGACTGGCCGTGGCACAGTGCTTGCTTAACGTATTGCCCGTAGTGGTGTGAAGTGAATCGGCCTTAACCCTTTCCCCGGTGCCGGTTGTCCGGCCGGAAGAGACCGCCAGACACAGAGGACTCCATGCTCAAACTCAACGGCCTGTTTTCCAGCAAGAAGCAGATTGCGGGGCTCGACATCGGATCCAGTTCCGTCAAGCTCGCCGAGATCGCCGAGGGACCCGACGGCTACACGCTGCAGAATTTCGCCAGCATTCCCCTTGCCAAGGGCATCGTCGCCGACGGCATCATCGCCAACCCCAACGCCCTGGTCGAGCGGATCAAGGAGCTCCTCAAGATCTCACGCTGCAGGGCCCGCACCGTCGTCACCTCCCTCTCCGGCTACTCCGTCATCGCCAAGAAGATCGGCTTCCCCTCCATGGACGAGGAATCGCTGCGCGAGCTGATCAGCGACGAGATCGAGAAGTACCTGCCCTTCGGCGACATGAAGGACGTCAACTTCGACTTCCAGATCCTGGGATCCAGCGACATGAGCCCGGGGCAGATGGAGGTCTTTCTCGTGGCCGCCAAGAAGGACGTCGTGCAGAGCTACGTCGATACCCTGAAGAAGGCGGGGCTCGAGGTCGCCATCCTGGACGTCGATTCCTTCGCCCTGGAGACGATGTACGAGGAAAACTACGATTACGGGCACGACGACGTCTGCATCCTCGTCAACATCGGGGCCAGCATGACCAACATCAACGTGGTCAAGGGGGGCGCCTCCATCTTCATCCGCGATTTCCCCCTGGGCGGCACCTCGATCACGGAAAACCTCCAGGACAAGACGGGGGTCTCCTTCGAAGAGGCCGAACGCATGAAGCTCGAGAAGGCGGCCTCGGGGGACGAGCAGAGCCGGGATGAGCTTCTGGCCTATGCCGATCCCCTGCTGCTGGAGATCGAGCGCTCCGTCGATTACTTCCGTTCGACCTACCCGGGCAAGTTCATCAAGCAGATCCTGCTGTGCGGCGGGACGGCCCGGATGCCCGGGATCGCGGAGGCGCTCGTGCAGCGGCTCAACGTGGAGGTCGAGATCGCCGATCCCTTCCGCAAGGTGTCGGCCGACAAGAAATCGTTTTCCGCCGAGGACCTGAAAGAAATCGGGCCGCAGGCCTCGGTCGGCGTCGGGCTCGCCATGAGGAGGATCGGGGACAAATGATCAAGGTCAACCTGCTTCCCTACCGGGAAAAGAAAAAGGAAGTCCAGTCGAAGAACCAGGTCGTCATCCTCGGCATCCTGGGTGCCGCGTTCGCGGTCCTGCTCGTCGGGTTCCACGTCGTCACCGTGATGCGGCTCAGCGATCTCGAGAACGAGGTCCAGGGCACCCAGCAGAGGCTCCAGCAGCTCAAGTCGAGCATCGGCGACATCAACCAGTACAAGAAGGCGAAGGAGATCCTCGAAAAGCGGCTTCAGATCATCAGCTACCTCGAGAAGAACCGCTTCGCCAAGGTCTACTTCCTCGATGAGCTGACCGCCATGGTCCCGGCCAACCAGGTCTGGGTCAAGTCGATGAAGGAAACGGAGGCGGACGTCAAGATCGACGGCTTCGCACGGGACAACGTCGCCATCGCGAAGTTCATGCGCAACCTGGAGAAGTCCAAGCACCTCACCACCGTCGACCTCGTCTCGTCCAAACAAACCGAAATCGCGGGCAACAAGCTGAAGCAGTTCACCCTGTCCTGCGGTCTCAAGAAGGGGTTCTGAGCATGGCACTGAGCGTAGACGATCTCAAGAAAATGCCCGTCCGGCAGAAGGTCCTGGCGATGTTCGTGCTCTTCATCCTGCTGGGGTTCGCCTATTACTCGCTCTACTACCAGAACGCCATGCAGGAGGAAGAGAGGCTCCAGCAGAATCTCGCGGCCCTTCAGGCGGAGCTCACCCAGAAGCAGAAGCTCATGGAGGAGAAGCTCAAGTTCGAGCGGGAGATCGCCCAGCTGCAGGAGCAGCTCAAGGTGGCCATGGCCAAGCTGCCCGAGCAGAAGGAGATCCCGGGCCTGCTGATCTCCATGTCGGAGGCCGAGAACATCGGCGGCGTGGAGTTCCAGCTCTTCGAGCCCCTGGCCCCCGTCGAAAAGGAATTCTACGCCGAGCTGCCCGTGAAGATTTCGCTCACCGGGGTCTATCACGACACGGCCACGTTCTTCGAAAAAGTGGCGAAGCTGCCGCGCATCGTCAACGTGTCGGACATCTCCATGGAGCGGCGCGAGGGGACCAAGGACGGCAACGGCGCCAAGGGCCCCACCCTGGCCACGAGTTTCCTGATCAAGACCTACATGTTTGTCGAAAAGCCCGTTGAAGGGAGCAAGAAGGCGGATGGAACGGACAAGAAAGCAGTGCAGAAAAAGTAAGCCCCTGGCGGGAAGCCTGGCTCTCGTCTTCCTGCTTGCGGTTTCCGCAACGGCGGCCCCGCCGCAGGCCCCGCCCGCGGCCGCGCCCGCGCCCGCGACGGTGGCCTCGGCCGTGCCCGCCGCCGCGCCGGCCGCGGTGAAGACCGAGGCGGCGGCCCTCGAGATCCCGGACTACCGGTACGACCCGAAGGGCAAGACGGACCCCTTCAAGCCCTTCGTGCGGCTCGAGCTGCCCACCCCCGCGAAGAAGGGTCCGGAGAAAAAGAAGTACACGGGCCACCTCACCCCCCTGCAGCGGGTGCCCCTGGACAAGGTCCGCCTGACGGGCATCGCCGGCTCGACGGACAAGCGCGCGGCCATGGTCGAGGACGGGTCGGGCAAGGGCTACATCGTCTACCTGGGCACGCTGATCGGCGAGAACGGCGGCCGGGTGATCCAGATCCTCCCCGACCGGGTCATCGTCGAGGAGAAGGTCGGGGAAGGCGGCAAGGGCAAGGAAAAGTCGCATCGCGTGGCGCTGAAGCTCCATAAAGAAGAAGGCGAGGGAAGACCATGAAGAAGCTGAGCCTGTGGGCACTGACGATTTCACTCTGTGTGATGCTGGTTGCCGGCTGCGCAACGATGAACGCCGGGCCCGACCCGGCGGCCGATGCGGCCGCCAAACCCGGGGCACCGGCCGATGCGGCCGCCGCCTTCGGCTATATCGAGAAGATCGCCTTCGACAAGTCGGCGGACAAGGAGAAGGTCGTCATCACGACCTCCCGGCTCATGGGCTACACGGCCTCGCGCGAATCGGCCCGGACGCTCGTGGTCACCTTCGACCGGATGATGGTGCCCGACGAGCTGAAGAGGAAGACCGCCGAGGGGGGCCTCAATGTCATCGAGGGGGTCACCGGCGAACAGGTGAAGACGGGCGAGCGGCCCGTCGCCACCCTCCGGATCTCCCTGCGGGACGCCGTCCCCCACCTCGTGCGCGAGGAGGGGAACCGGCTGATCGTCGACGTGGACACCGTCAGCCTGCCCCGCAGCGAGGCGATGAAGAACGAAGTGGGCAAGATCGAGGCGATGCGCCCCGCGCCGAAGGCCCGGGAGAACAAGGTCGAGAAGAAGGAATCGAAGGTCTACACGGGACAGAAGATCACGGCCGATTTCCAGGATGCCAACGTCCGGAGCGTCTTCCGCCTCATCGCCGAGGTGAGCGGCCTCAACATCGTGGCCGGCGAGGACGTGAAGGGCACCGTCACGATGAAGCTCAACGAAATCCCCTGGGACCAGGCCCTGGAGACGATCCTCGACATCCAGCAGCTGGGGACCAAGCGTCAGGGCAACGTGATCGTCGTCATGCCCGCGGACAAGATCAAGAAGGCCGAGGAGCAGCGCCTCAAGGAGGACGTCTCCCGGGGCAAGCTCAAGCAGATCTCCATCGAGGCCCAGATCGTCGAGGCCAACGAGACCTTCACCCGCAGGCTCGGCGTCCAGTGGGGCGCCGGCGGCGCGACCAACATCAACAGCACGAACCTCGGCATCCTTGGCGGCTCCGCCGGGTACGCCACGCAGACGACGTCGACGGGGACGACGGGCGCCACGACGATCGCCCAGACCCTGCCCAACGGCATCGGGTTCACCGGCAGCAACCTCGCCGTGAACTTCCCCTACACCTACTCGGCCACGCCGCTCCTGGGCGTCGTCGCAGGGGGGAGCAATTACGTCATCAGCGCCCAGATCCACGCCCTGGAGAGCACGAGCGAGGGCAAGATCATCTCCTCGCCGAAGGTCACGACGCTCGACAACGTCAAGGCGACGATCAAGCAGGGCGAGGAGATCCCCTACGTCACGGAGTCCACCTCGGGCGGCGTCGTCACCCGGACGATCCAGTTCAAGGAGGCGGTGCTCAAGCTCGACGTGAAGCCGACCATCACCCCCGAGGGCAAGATCTCCATGGAGATCAAGGCCACCAACGACTACGCCGATTACTCCCGGTCGATCCAGGGCAACCCGCCCATCAACAAGAACGAGGTGGATTCGACCGTCGTGGTTCAGGACGGCGACACGATCGTCATCGGCGGCATCTACAAGTCGACGGACAACAAGGCCGTTGCCGGCGTGCCCGGCCTCTACAAGATCCCGCTCTTCGGCTGGCTCTTCAAGGCGGAGGACGAGCAGAAGCTCAAGCGCGAGATCCTCATCTTCATCACGCCCAGGGTCGTTCCGGACACCCAGGTGGCCCAGAACCTGTGACGGGGAGGAAGCGCCCCGAAGGACGAAGGCCCCGCGATCCGCGAGATCGCGGGGCCTTTGGTTTTGAACCTTGACACACCCGGGACGCTGTGCTAGTGCCCCGGACTGAGCGGGAACATCGGAAGAGCGGACAAGAAGACGGACGAAAAAAGGGCGGAAATCGGCCGATGGGAAAGGACGGCGAGAGGAGCGGCTCCGGGGTCGTGCGGCGTGGTGACATGGTGGACCGCAGGGCATTTATCTCCCGGGCCGAGGCCTGCCTGGAGCAGGACCCCTCCCTTGCCGTGGACATGGCCCTCGAGCGCCTGAGGGTTTACCCCGACGATGTCGAGGCGCGGGTCGTTCTCGGCATCGGGTGGTTCCGCAAGGGGGAAACGGCCCCGGCGCTCGACGTGCTGAGGGACCTCGCCCGCGACGTGACCCGGTGGTCGCCGGCGTTCCGTGTCCTTGCCGAGCTGTGCCGCGCGCAGGGCCTCGATGACGAGGCCGATCGGGCCTCCCGCATCTACATGGCGCTCAACCCCGAATCCGCGGAGGCCATCCAGGACCTCGAGGACCGTCTGCGCAGGGAGAGCCGCGCCTACCCGGAGACGGCCGAGAAGCCCGACGAGGAGGCCGGGCTGCCCCGGGGGGCCGATTTCAAGACCCTGACCCTGGCCGATCTCTATGCCCGGCAGGGCTACCGGGAGCTCGCCGAGGCGCTCCTGAGGGAAATCCTGGCCGCGGACCCCCGGAACCGCGCCGCCCTGGAGAGACTCGACAGGCTGCAGTCGCTGTCCGGCGGGGACGCCAGGCCCCCGCTGCAGGCCGAGTCGGCACCGGCCCGGGACGACAAGGACCTGTTTTTCGGGGATCCCGCCGCACCCCCCTTCCCGGGCCTGTTCAGCCGGTCGGTCCGCACGGAGTCGCTCGAGGCCGAGGAAGCCCAAACGCCGGGGCCCGCCGACGGTCCGCAGGGGGCCCCGGACCGCCGCGCCGCTCTCGTCGGGACCCTCAACCGCTGGCTCACCGCCCTGGACAGGATGAAGAATCATGCCTGACAGCCCGTCAACGGCCGTGAGACTGTCCCGGTTGCGGAAGCTCATCCGCCGCGCGGGCGTGGATGCGATTCTCATCCTCGATCTCAAAAACATCCGTTACCTGACGGGTTTCTCGGGAAGCGACGGGGCCCTCCTGGTGGGCTCCGGGAAGCCCTCCCTGCTCGTGGACGGACGCTACACGACCCAGGCCGCAAGAGAGGCCCCGGGGGCCCGGGTGGTGCTCTACCGCGACAAGGCCGAGGGGATTGCCGATGCCCTGGCGGAGGGTCGGTACGGCATGGTCGGCTTCGAGCCCTCCGCCATGTCCGTGGCGCTTTTCCGCGCCCTGCGGCGCAAGGCGAAAAACGTCCGCTGGAAGCCCCTTGCGTCTGAACTGGCGGACCTGCGCGCCGTGAAGGACCCTGCCGAGATCGGCCAGATCCGCAAGGCGATCCGGATCGCCACGGGGGCGATGCAGTCGACCCTGGGGAGCATACGCCCCGGCGCGTGCGAGCTGGACATCGCCGTCGAACTCGAATACAAGATGCGGAAAAAAGGGGCGGAGGGCCTCGCCTTTGACACGATCGTTGCATCGGGTCCCAACAGCGCCCTTCCCCACGCGCGGCCGGGCAGACGGAAGATCCGGCCGGGGGACTTCGTGGTCGTCGATTTCGGGGCCGTCAGCGGCGGGTACCATTCGGACGAAACCTGCACCTTCGTGATCGGCCGCGCGGGCCGGCGCCACGAGAAACTCTATGCCCTCGTCAAGGAGGCTCACGACAGGGCCCTGGAGGCGGTGAGGCCCGGCGTGCCGTGCCGCGACGTGGACGCCGCCGCGAGGGCCGTCATCGAAAAGGCAGGCTACGGGCCCCTCTTTTCGCACGGGACGGGGCACGGGGTGGGGCTCGACATCCACGAGGCCCCCCGGCTCTCGGCCCTGTCGGAGGCGGTCCTCGAGGAGGGCATGGTCGTCACGATCGAGCCGGGGATCTATCTTCCCGGTCGCTGCGGGATCCGCATCGAGGTTACGGCCGTCGTCGAGAAGGGGGGCGCGCGGGTGCTCACGGAGTTTTCGAAGGAATTGCTCGTGATTGGCTGAAAGACGAGAAGGCAAGAGGTTGAGAGGGTAAGAGGGTCGGACAGGCCGGCGGTCATGCTCCTGCCCCATGCCTCTCCAACCGTCTCACCTTCTTCCCTTCTTTTTTTTCGAGGGGGCAGCATGACCGTTTATCAGGAGGATCTCTTCTACAGCCGCGAACACACATGGGTCCGTGTGGACGGCAACATTGCCACCGTCGGGATCTCCGACTATGCCCAGGGGCAGCTCGGGGACATCTATTCCGTGGAGCTGCCCGAGCCGGACAAGGAGGTCGAGCAGGACGAGGCCTTCGGCTCGATCGAGTCGGCCAAGTCGGTGGCGGAACTGATCTCGCCGGTCAGCGGCGAGGTCATCAGCGTCAACGAGGACATCGAGGACGACACCAGCGTGATCAACAGCGACCCCTACGGGTCCGGCTGGCTGATCATGGTCGAACTGCGCGATCTCGACGAACTCAACAACCTCCTCGACGCGGAGGAGTACCGGGATTATGTCGGCGAGGAAGCCGGGGATGAGGAATGAATGACGCCCCCTGGCGCTTCCTGCCCTACCGGGTGCTGCGCGCCGCCGAGAACATGGCCATCGACGAGGCCGTCTTCCGCCTGAACCGCCGGGAAGGGATGCCGCCGACGCTGCGCTTCTTCGGGTGGCGGCCCCCCGCCGTGTCGCTCGGATACTTCCAGAAGACCGGCCGGGAGATCGACGTCGGCGCCTGCCGCCGGGCGGGGATCGATATCGTGCGCCGCCCCACGGGGGGAAAGGCCGTCCTGCACGAACACGAGCTGACCTACTCGCTGGTTGCCCCCGCCGACCATCCCGTCTTCACCGGCGACATCGTCGGAACCTACCGGGTCGTGAGCGCCTGCATCGTGGAGGCCCTGCGCCGTCTGGGCCTCTCTCCCGAGGTCGCCTTCGAGGGGCGCTCGGCGGCGGGGACCGCCTTGGAGGGATACTGTTTCGCCGCGCCGTCCCGGTACGAGCTCCTCGTGGGCGGCCGCAAGATCTGCGGAAGCGCCCAGGTCCGCGCAGGGGGGGCGTTTCTCCAGCACGGCTCGCTCCTTGCCGACATGGACCCCGTGCGCACCGCCGCGGTCATGGGGGTGTCCGTCGACGGGGTCGCGAAGACGACGACCACCTTGCGGGAGCAGCTCGGAAGGGACATCGGGTACGGGGAACTGGCGGGCGTTCTGCGGGGGGCCTTCGAGGACACCCTGGGCATCCGCCTGGCCGAAGGCGGCCTCAGTCCGGCCGAGGTGTCGCTGAAGGAGATGCTGCTGGCGGAAAAGTACGGGACCGATCGATGGAACCTGGAGGGCAAGGGGAGATCGGACGACCCGGGGAGCGCGGCCGATGCCTGAAGCGGTCCCATCCGCAAAGTTTTGATTGACAAAAGAATTCTTTTCTAATAATCTTCGACAGTTTCGCAAAGGAAAATCGGACTCGACGATCGGCTCACGCATCCTCTTCGACCGCGGAATGGCCTTTGATTCCGCTGCAGTGGGGTTTTTTTCCTGATCGGGGATTTCGGGTTTTTCACGAATTTAAAAGGAAGGGAGCGATCATTTTTGGAAGTCAAGGTTTTCGACAACGATGTCGACAAGGCGTTGAAGGTTCTCAAGAACAAGCTGTCGAAGAACGGCCTGTTCAAGGAACTGAAGCTGCGTCGCGCCTACGAAAAGCCTTCCGTCAAGCGCAAGAGAAAAGCGCTCGAGGCGAGACGGCGGCTTGCCAAGATTCAGAGACGGCGCCACTCGTAACCGGCCGCATGGACGCATATTCGAAGAAAACCCTCACCGGGGACGGGGGCAGGAGCGCCGCATCGGGGTTCCTGCCCCGATCGCCGTATTGCGTCTGATGGAAGAAAAACAATACCTCGTCGATGCCCTTTCCGTCAATGAATCCTGGCGAATGTTCCGCATCATGGCGGAGTTCGTCGAGGCCATAGAAGAACTCTCCGACATCGGGCGCGCCGTGACCATCTTCGGTTCCGCCCGGATCACCCCCGAAAACCCTTACTACCGGAAGACGGAGCATCTCGCCCGGCTGCTGGCCCAGCAGGGCTTCGGCGTCATCACGGGCGGAGGGCCCGGCATCATGGAGGCGGCCAACAAGGGGGCCGCCGAGGCGGGCGGGACGTCGGTGGGGATGAACATCCGCCTGCCCTTCGAGCAGACCCCCAACGAGTTCGCCAACGTCAGGCTCTACCACAAGTATTTCTTCATCCGGAAGGTCATGTTCGTCAAGTTCGCCGTGGCCTATGTCATCGTGCCCGGCGGTTTCGGCACCATGGACGAGCTCTTCGAGGCCCTGACCCTGATCCAGACGAAGCGGATCAAGAGCTTTCCGGTCATCCTGATGGGCAGCGAGTACTGGAAGGGGCTCCTCGACTGGCTCAAGGACACCATGCTCGGCCAGGGGATGATCTCCCTGAAGGACATGGAGCTTTTCCGCGTCCTGGACGAGCCGGAGGAGATCGTCGATTACATCCGCAAGTTCGTCATCGTCTGACAGGCCGGTGACCGGGGGCGTATCCCGAACGAATGCAAGAAGGTAAGGGGGGCCTTGGATCCGGCCATTTTCGAACATCCGATGCCGCGCAGGCGGCCTTTCCCTCATCCTTTTCCCATCCGGCATTCTTTCGCTCTTGCTCATGCGGGCATAATCCTCTCCCGTTTTTCACGCATATGATGTATATCGGTACCTCTCCGCAGGCTTTCCCGGCTTGCGGATGATCTTTTCGGTGAAATCGAGTCATGAGCCAGAGAGAGACGGTTGCGGAAAAGAGTCTCGAGAGTGTCCTGAGGGACATCGCGAAGGGGAAGGGCGCGCCCTGCTACCTCCTGTACGGGGACGAGGACTTTCTCGTGGAACAGGCCCTGGGGAAGATCGTCGACGCCCTGATCCCGGAGCAGGACCGGGACCTGAGCCTGTTCATGATGGATGACGAATCGGGCGGGGTGCATGCCGTATGCGAGGCCCTCCTGACCCCCTCCCTCGTCCCGGGCCCGAAGGCCGTGGTCCTTCGGAAGACCCGCCTCTTCTACTCGAAGACCTCCGTCCCGGAGCTGGTCCGGAAGATCGCCGACACCGTCGAAACGGACCTCCCATCGGCGGCCCGGAACTTTATGGCCCTGCTCGACCTGGCGGGCTGGAGCCTCGAGCATCTCCGCGACGAGGGCTGGCGGAGGATCCCAGACGAACAGTGGCGGGAGCTCGCGGGGGAGGAAGGGGCTGCGGAGCGGCAGAAATGGCTCCCCCGGGTGCTGGAGCACTGCATCGCGCACGGCCTCGCTGATCGCGCGCGGCCGGGCGGCACGGAGGCCCTCGAGGATCTCCTGGCGGCGGGCCTGCCGGAAGGGCATGTCCTGGTCGTGACGGCCGACGCGGTGGACCGGCGAAAGAAGCTCTTCAAGATGATGGCCGACCGGGGCGCCGTGCTCGCGTTCCTGCAGACGCGCGGCGAAGCAAGGCGGCGCGGTCTCATGATGGAGAGCCTGCGGGAAAAACTCGCGCGGAACGGCAAGACGCTCAGCCCCGAGGCGTGGGTCGTCCTGGGGAGAAAGACGGGGTTTCGGCTGCGGGATTCCGCCGAGGCGCTCGACCTGCTGATCACCTATACGGGGGACAGGACCGAGATCGGGAAGGCGGACGTGGAGGAGGTGATCGGACGCACGCGCGACGACACGGTCTTCGACCTCACGGAGGCCCTCGCGGCCGGCGATTTGCAACAAGCCCTGGCGAGCCTCGGCGACCTGCTCTACCAGGGCGTCCACCCCCTCGTCATCCTGGCCATGATCACGAGGGAGATCCGCTTTCTCCTCCACGGGAAGGTCCTTCTCCATTCGGGCCGTCTCGTCGGGTTCCGCGCCGACATGGACTTCGGCCGGTTTCAGCGGACCCTCTATCCGGCGGTGAAAGAATGCCAGGCGGAGCTGGGCGGGGGGTCGACCCTGGCGGGCCAGCACCCCTACGTGATCTACAACGCGCTGCGCAACTCGGAGCGCCACTCCCAGGGCGAGCTGCTGGCTCAGATGGAGCGGGTGCTGGCGGCCGACGTGGCGATGAAGTCGACGGGCGGGGACGCGAGGCTGCTGCTCGAGCGTCTGCTGATTGACCTGTGCGGACAGGCGGAGAGAAAAAAC
>JAGPKU010000103.1 GCA_018053845.1 Syntrophobacterales bacterium | reverse complement strand
AGGCGTAAGGCAAGAGAAAGGAAAGACAGAAGAGGCAGGCATTGGGCGTCGGGAGACGAGGCCCGGACGGAGAAGGTTTTCCATGCTCCAAGCAGAGGATGTCTATGGTATAAGGAAGTTGCAAGACCCGGGGAAAAGGAGGGTTGCCGATGAAGAGGATTCTGATCGGTTCTCTATTGACGGTGTTCGTGCTGTCCGGCGTTCACGGGGCCGTGCAGGCGCAGGAACGGAAACAGCCCGACCTGGGTGGCGGACACGTGGCCGTGCTCGACAGGGGAACCTTCGTCGAGGTCCGTGACCGCGGGCCCGGGCAACGCAGTGTTATCCTCTACGAGGTCGTCAAGGGGAAGATCCAGGTTGTTGATGCGGTTTCGGTCAGCAGCGATTTCACGAAGGATCCCCCCGTGATCCGATACACGCGGATCAAAGATATCAAGGAGCAATGACCGGTGGCGGGGAGAACCTTCTGTCTGAAGCCCCTGCCGTACCGGACCTCTCACCGCATCCCTCTAGCCCCTGGGCCACACCTTCTTGAAGGAAGCCTTCGGGAAGAAGCAGTGCGGGCATTCCTCGGGGGGCTCCGGACCGTAGTGGGTGTGCCCGCAGATCCGGCAGCGCCAGGCGACGGTGTCTTTCTCGAGATGGACGTCGTGCTGCGCCAGGAGCGGGAAATCCTCGATGGGCGGCATGACGGGCCTGTAGCCCTCGAGCAGGTAGCGGGAAACGACCACCCGCTGGATCTCACTCGTTCCCTCGTAGATCATCGGCAGTCGCATGTCACGCAGCAGCTTCTCGACGGGAAAGAGGCGCGTGTACCCGTACCCCCCGAAAATCTGCAGGGCCTCGCTCACCACCTCGAAGGCGGCCTCGGTGGCGTAGAACTTGGCGATCGAGGCCGAGATGGTCGGATCCATCCCCGCATCGTTCTCCCACGCGGCCTTCCAGGTCAGCAGGCGGGCCGTTTCCACCTTTTGGTACATCTCGGCGAGCTTGAAGTCGATGGCCTGGAAGTCCGAAAGCCGGGCGCCGAAGGCGCGGCGCTTCTTCGCGTAGTCGATGGCCAGCTCCATGGCCGACCGTGCGGCGCCGACGCCGAAGGAGCCGATGATCGGGCGTGTGCGGGCAAAGGTGGTCATGGCCATCACGAACCCTTCGCCGGGCTGCGCCAGGACGTTCTCCGCCGGCACCCGGACGTTGACGAGGTGAATGCCCGCCGTGTTGGAGCTGCGCTGGCCCAGCTTCGGGATCGTCCGGCCGACCGTGACCCCGGCCTGCCCCTTCTCGACGAGGAAGGCCGCGATCCCCTTGTGCCCCAGCGATGCATCGACGGTGGCGAAAATGGAAAAGTAATCGGCCACCCCCGAGTTGGTGATCCAGTACTTCGTGCCGTTCAGGATGTAGTCGTCGCCGGATTTCTCCGCCTTGCAGCGCATGCCCGCCACGTCCGAGCCCGCCAGCGGCTCCGAGGTGGCAAAGCAGATGAGCTTGAATTCCCTGGCCAGCAGGGGGAGGTATTTTTCCCGGATCTTCGCGTTTTTCGTCAGCATCAGGGGTTCGGTGCCCAGCGAATTGTCGAAGATCGACGTGGCAAGCCCCGCACAGGCCGCCGAGATTTCCTCGACCACCAGGGCGCTATCCAGCAGCCCCCGGCCCTGGCCGCCGTATTTCGCGGGGATGGTGAGGTTCATGATTCCCTCCTCCCAGGCCCGCCTGAGGATGTAGAGGGGCAGCTCGTCCTTCTCGTCGTAATGCCAGGCGATGGGAAGGACCTCGTCCAGGGCGAAACGGCGGGCCCTGTCCCGCAGTTCGATCTGTTCCGGGGTGAGAGAGAAATTCAGCATCGGCAGCCTCCTTTGCGGGTCGTTCAGAGGTGATCGGTCATGGATATCTTTCCCGATGGCGACAGACTCTTATAGAACGAAACGCCGACGGTTGGCAAGGTGTTCCTGATCCTCCCGATCGGCGGGTTTTTCATAGCACGGATTTCTGCTATAGTGTTCAAAATCTCAAAGGAGGGAATGCACCATGACGCTCGCCATGTACATCCTCATCGGGATCATCATCGTTGCCGCCGTCTATTTCCTCGTCCGGGGGAAAAAGTCCTAGGGCGCAGACCGGCGAGGCGCGTTGAGACTGCGGGGCCGACGGTCGCGCAAGGCCGACGCACCGCTTTGCCTCCGGTTGCGGACCGGCGCGCAAGAAAGGATTGACAGCCTGTCTTCGTTTTCGTAGTCTGAAACGCCCGTGCAGCCCGTCTCGAGGGGGATGGGCCCGCCGGGCCGAGACGGGGCGCCATCCGCAGACGTATGCACGAAAAAGGCCTGCTCGTCCGGCGGGGAGGCCTCATCTCGAATCCCTGGATCCAGAGGAGGGGAGGGACAGGAATGAGGGGAAGACGGATAGGCCTGTGGGCCGTGCTGCTCGGGCTCGGGTTATCCCTTCTGATTCCGGCACCCGCGGCGGCCGAACGTTATCGGGTGAAATCCGGCGACAGCCTCTCCCGGATCGCGAGAAAATTCCACGTCACCCCGGAGGCCGTCCGGCATGCCAACGGGCTCGAGGGCGATGCCCTCAAGGTCCATCAGGTCCTCGTCATCCCCGGCGGCACATCGTCGAAACGGACCACCCCGAAGCCGTCGGCAAGCCCGAATCCCGCGGCGGACACGGAGGTCTACGTCGTGAAGCGGGGCGACACGCTTGCCGGGGTGGCCGCAAAGACGGGAATCGCGGCCTCCGAAATCCGCTCGATGAACGGGCTTCGTTCATCGAGATTGAAGGCGGGGCAGCGGCTCGTGCTCGCCACGTCCGGCGTGAAGGCCGCCGAGGACGAGGAGGATCTCGAAGAGGCAGGGTCCATCGAGGCCGATGAACCGGCCGCGCGAGGGGAAGAGGGGGGACGAGACGGGGTCTCTGCCCCTCTTTCACCGTACCGCTGGCAGAGTCCCGGGGAGCGTGACCTCTTCGTGCGGATGGTGAAATCCTTCGAGGGGGTTCCCTACAGGCTCGGCGGCAACACGATGGGGGGGATCGACTGCTCGGCGTTCACCCGAAAGATCTACGGCGTCTTCAGCATCGATCTGCCGAGAACGGCAAGGGAGCAGCTTCGCTGCGGGCAGCGCGTCGGACGTGAAGATCTCGACACGGGCGATCTCGTTTTCTTCCGGACCCGCCGAAACCGGATCCACGTGGGGATCTTCCTGGGCGGCGGCGAATTCTTCCACCTCTCTTCGAGAAACCGGGCGGGAAAGGTCGACCGCATCGACTCGGCCTATTTCAGCACCCGGTTCATCAGCGGGGTCCGTCTGATCGAATCGGAACGGCCCGTGAAGGCGCTGAGCCCGATCACCCCGGGCATGGAACCGGCCGTCCCCTCACCGGCCGTGTCCCCTTCGGCCGAGGCGGCGCACCCGCCGGGGGGATGAAACCTTCTCACCTTCGACTGGTCAGAGGGTGCTCGGGCCGTTGGTTCAAGAACGGCCATCGGAAGGCCTCCCGGTCCATCACCCGCTACTCCCGGAACATCATCCTGAGCTCGTACACCCCCGACCCGACGCGTTTTTGCATGTCGAAGCCCATCTTTTCGAAGACGTGGAGCATGGGGCGGTTCTCGAGCAGGACCTCCGCCGTGAAGCCGAGAAGACCCTGCCTCCTGGCCAGGTAGGTCAGGTAGCCCAGCAGCTCCTGGCCGATGCCCTTGTTCTGGTGATTGTCGCTGACCGCGAAGGCGACCTCCGCCATGTGGCTGTCCCGCTCGATCTCGTACTGGCCGAGACCGACGATCTCCTCCCTGTCCTCCTCGCCCATCACGGCGAGGATCTCCATCTTCTTCGTGTAGTCGATGACGACGAAATCCTGGAGACGCTCGTGGGGCATGTCCTGGCGGTAGGAGATGAAGCGCCGGTACATGCTGTTGTCCGACAGGGAATAGAAGAAGTCCTTGAGACGATGTTCGTCGCTGATCTTCACGGGACGGAAGAGGAGGTTGACCCCCCCCTTCGTGGTCCGGTAGCTCTCCAGCTCCTCGGGGTAGATGCCCCGCTCGCCGGGGATGAAGGCCTGGTCCTTGTAGATGAGGCCGTTCTTCCGGGCCTCCTCGATGAGCCAGGGCCTGAACTTCGGGTGGGCGATGGCGATCAGTTCCATGGCCCGCTCGCGGACGTTCTTGCCCGGCAGGTAGGCGATGCCCCACTCGGTGACCACGTACTGAACGTCCCCCCGCAGCAGCGTCGCCCCGGCGCCTTCCTTGAGAAAGGGGACGATCCGCGAGACCACGTCGCAGGCCGCCGTGGACTGGATCGTCAGGATCGTCTTGCCGTTCCGGGCCAGGGCGGCGCCCCGCATGAAGTCCGCCTGGCCCCCGACGCCGCTGTAGAACGTCTTGCCGATCGACTCGGCCGTCGCCTGGCCCGTGAGATCGATCTCCAGGGCGCTGTTGATGGCGACCATGTTGTCCTGCCTTGCGATGAGCAGGGGGTTGTTCGTGTAGTCGATGGACCGGAAGTCGATGGAGGGGTTGTCGTGGAGGTATTCGTAGGTGGAACGCTTGCCCATGCAGAAGGTGGCTACCGTCTTTCCCCGGTTGACGGTCTTGCGGGAATTGTCCACCACGCCCTGCCGCATCAGCTCGACGATCCCGTCGCTGATAAGTTCCGTGTGGATGCCCAGGTGCTTCTTGCCGCGCAGGTTCGCCAGAACGGCGTTGGGGATCGTCCCGTAGCCGACCTGGATCGTGTCGCCGTCCTCGACGAGGCGGGCCACGTAGTTGCCGATCCGCTGGGCGATGTCCGTGTCGGCCGCCGGGTAGTACTCGAGCAGGGGCTCGTCGTAGGGCACCAGGAAGTCGATGTCGTCGATATGGAGGAAGGTGTCGCCGTGGACCCGCGGCATGTGGCGGTTGACCTGGACGACGACGACGCGGGCCGTCTCGGCGGCGGCCTTGACGATGTCCACGCTGACCCCCACGCTGAGATAGCCGTGCTCGTCGGGCGGCGAGGTTTGGAGAAGCGCCACGTCCACGTGCTCGAGGCCGCGGCGGAACAGGCCGGGCACCTGGGAGAGGTTCACCGGCGTGTAATCGGCCAGCCCCTTGTTGACGGCCCCGCGGGTGCTGTCGCCGATGAAAAAGGAGTTGTGCCGGAAATTGGACTTGAATTTCTCGTCGGCGTACGGGGCCACGCCGAGGGTGCGGATGTGCAGGACCTCGGCATCGAAGAAGGCCTTGGGGTTCTCCTTGACGTAGCGGATCATGGCATGGACGAGATGCTGAGGCTCCGCGCAGGCCGAGGCGATGAAGATCGTGTCGCCCCGATGGATGTTGCCGAAGATGACTTTCTCGGGTGCGAATTTCGAGGGGTAGCGCTGTCTCCAGAGATCGAGGGCTTGGGCCTGTTCCTTCATGACGGGATTTCTCTTTCCGGGGGTTGTGGTCTGCCCATCAAGGTAAACGGAGGCGGTAAGGCTGTCAAGAAAGGAAATCGGGAGCCTCCGCGTGCCCCCTTTTTTGCCTTGATTCCTTGCAGGGTTGCATGTATAAAGCAACCGTTTTGCGAACCCTGCGATTCGATGCAGGACGGAGAGAACGCACGCACTGGAGATCATCAGAGGAGAGGGAGGAGCCATGGAATTCAAGCCCCGCGCCAAGCGTTCCCTGACCGCGATCATAGAGGATCAGGCCAAGAAGTGGGAACTGAACGAGAAAAAGAAATTCAAGCAGACGATTCGGCCCGTGATCGCCATCTCGCGGCTGCCCGGCAGCGGAGGGTGGTTTCTGGCACAGAGGGTGGCCAAGGACCTCAAGATGGACTACTGGGACCGCCAGATCATCGACGAGGTGGCCAAGAGCGCCAAGGTCAGCAAGCGGCTGATCAAGTCCCTGGACGAGCAGGACCGGAGCATGCTCGACGACTGGATCGAGTCCCTCGGGGAGCGCCACGTGTGGCCCTATGAGTTCATGGAGCACCTGACGAAGGTGATCGGGGCCATCGGCGCCCACGGCAACGCCGTCATCGTGGGCCGCGGGGCCGGCTTCATCCTGCCCCCCGAGGCCTGCCTCAGGGTTTTCGTCATCGCTCCGCTCGATGTGAGGGTGAACAACGTTTCGACCTTCTTCAAGGTCTCCAAGGAGGAGGCCAAGCAGCGGATCCTCTCGGTGGAGGCGGAGCGCATTGCCTTTGCCCGGAAATATTTCAACCTCGACCCTCT
>JAGPKU010000102.1 GCA_018053845.1 Syntrophobacterales bacterium | reverse complement strand
ATCGAAAGCAGCGCCGCCGCGATCCGCTTTGCCGGCTTCATGATCCTTCCTTCCTCCTGGGTCCCCGTTCGGACTGGACTCTTCTTATAGCACAGGGACGCCGCCGCGACATGTAAAAAGGCAGGGTCTTGCGGCCCTGCCTCTCTTGCTTCCTGTGTCCTGCGGCGGCTCCCGCCGTGCCCGGGATCCGTGTCGGCGGCCCTACCGGATGTCGGCGAGTTTCTGGACCGACTCGAGCAGCTCCTGGGAGTGGGCGACGGATTTCTTCAGGGCCTCGACGGCCTGCGCCCGCTCGTACATCTCCTTCTGCAGCTCGTTTCTGAGCCGGTGGATCTCCTCGCGGCGGATCTGCAGTTCGCTCTCCATTTCGGCACGGACACGGGTGAACTCCTCTTCCTTCTGCTCGAGGAGCGCCGTCTTTCCGGCCAAGCTCTCCTTCAGCGCGGCGATCTCCGACTCGAGGCCGGCGCGCAGGCGGCTGAACTCCTCCTGCGCCTGCCTGTGCTCCGCCGACGTCTTTTCGAGCTCGCTCTCGAGCGCTCCCACCTGGCCCACCCGCTCCGAGAGGGCTCCCTGCAGTTCGTGGATTCTTCTCTCGAGGGCCTCCCTCTGTCGCTTGTCCTCCGTGATGTCCTGCAGGATGCCCAGGACCCCCAAGGTGTTGCCCTCCCCGTCGACGACGGGCTTCCGGATCGCCAGGAAGGTTACCTCACGGCCCGCGACGAGCCGGTCCTCCTCGGCGATCTCCGTCCTGCCCGTGCGGATGACCTCGAGTTCGATCTCGGCGAGACGGTCCGCCGTCTCGGCGGCAAAGAGATCGCGGTCGCTCTTCCCGGCCAGTTCGCCCGCCCGCATGTCCCAGTCGAGGGAGTAGAGCTCGTTGCACAGGGCATAGGTCAGCCCCACATCCTTGAAGAAGAGCCGGAGCGGCAGGGCCCCGACGATGCCCCGGAGACGATTTTCACTTGCCTGCAACGCCTCGAGGGCTCGGCGATGCTCACGATCGGATTCCTCGAGTTCGGTCAGACGCTGCCACAGTGCCACCATCTCGTGCATGAGGTCCTGGATGGTCTTGAAACGCTCGCTGCCCGCCGCTTCCGTCATAACGGCCCTCCGTCGATGTTGTGGGATGAAAAAACAGCGAAGGCTCTCACACGCTCCGTGCGTTATATGAAAAGCCCCCGCTGTTGTCAACAGCGAACCTACGGATGCAACCAATTAGTTGCAACACCATATGTTAAAAGAAGATTAGAACTGCTCCTTTGCCCATCGGATGATGGATCCGATGACGGGCGCCCGTTCGAAGACGATGCTCGTGTCCCAGTAGTCGGCGTGGAAGACCACTTTCCCGTCGGGGGCGAAGCGGACGTGCGACATCCCGATCTGCTCCATGGGGTTGTCCCTGTCGCGCTTGATCGTGAGGTTCATGACCCAGCGGAAGTAGTAGTTGCCGTCGCGCACGCTCACGTCGGTGATGTCGAAGGTGCACGACACGATGGCTTCCGCGGTGGCGAGGAAATAGGTCTCGATGGCCTCGACGCCCTTGACTTCTTTATAGCCGTCCTTGAAGAAGGCGTCCTTTGCATAGAGTTTCTTCGTGTCACGCCGGATCACGTCAGCGGCGAAGACCTTGTAGTACTGCTTGAAGGCCTCGATGCCTGCCTTTTCCTCCGCCGATCCCGGCTTGACCAGGTCCGTCTTTGCCGGGTCCGTGGCGGCCAGTTCCCTGAAGTAATTCTCGAGGGTCGCGGGTTTTCCTCCCGTGCAGCCCGAAAGGGCGATCGTCGCTGTGATCAGTAAAACGATGTGTCCCGTGTGCTTCATGGGGTGCTCTCCGTTCGTTGCAAGTCTAAGGAAGAGGAATCGTCCCCCTCACCTCAATCCTCTCCACGGAGGGGAGAGGGAGATCAAAGGAAGGGGTCTCAATAGCCGATCTCCGATTTCGTCATCACCATCTGCAGATCGCCCAGGTAGCCCGTCTCGAAGCAGGCCTCGCAGCCCGCCAGGTAGTAGACCCACTTGCGCTGGAAGCGGCGGTCGAAGCCCAGGGCGGCCACCCGGTCGATCCCCGCCAAAAAGCGCCTGCGCCACTCGCGCAGCGTCCGGGCGTAATCTTTCCCGATGTTCTCCAGGCCCTGCACGTTCAGGCAGGTCTTGCCCGCCAGGGCCTTCATCACGACGGCCAGCGAGGGAAGCTCGCCCCCCGGGAAGATGTGCTTGCGGATCCAGTCGTGGCCCTTGCGGTACTGTTCGTAGCGGCGGTCCGGGATGGAGATGAACTGCAGGGCCATGACGCCGCCGGGTTTGAGGAGCCGATCGCAGCACTCGAAGAACGTTTCGAAGTACTCGTGGCCCACGGCCTCGAGCATCTCGATCGAGACGATCCGGTCGAAGGGGCCCCTGATCTCCCGGTAGTCTCGCAGGACGATCTCCACGCGGTCCTCGAGACCCTCGCGGCGGATCCGCTCGCGGGCATACCCGTACTGCGCGTCGGAGATGGTGATGCCCGTCAGGCGGCACCCCGTCGTGCGGACGGCCTCGACGGCGAAGCTTCCCCACCCGCAGCCGATCTCGAGGACGTGGTCGCCGGGTCCGATGGCCGCCTTGCGGATCATCGCCTGCAGCTTGTTCTTCTGCGCCTGCTCGAGCGTGTCGTTGTCGCTCAGCCAGCGGGCGCAGGAGTAAGTCATGGAGGGGTCCAGAAAGACCTCGAAGAACTCGTTGCCCAGGTCGTAGTGGGTGATGATGTTCTTCCTGCTTCCCGGGAGCGTGTTTTCCGAGATGGGGTAGAGGATCCGGTTGAGCCGGTCGAAGACGGGCTCGAGCCGCTGGTAGCGGCCGAAGAAGGCCTCACGGTTCCGCACGAACCAGGCCAGGGTCCCCGCCAGATCGGGCGAGTCCCACTCGTCATCCATGTAGGACTCCCCGAATCCGATGTCGCCCCCGATGAGGGAGCGCGAGAAGAAGCGCCAGTCCCGCACGGTCATCTCCGCCGTCTCGGGCGAGGACGGGTCGCCGAAGGTCTTCATCGTCCCGTCGGGCAGGGTCATGCGCAGGGAACCCCGCTCTGCGCGCTCGAAGAGGTCGAAGGCGGTCCTCATGCACCGGCGCTGCACGAGCGTGAGCGGGTTGATGCGGATCGTCATCGGGCTCAGCGGCACCGGCTTGTCGTGGTACGCCAGCTTCTTGCCGAAGGAGAGCTTCGCCGCCTCGTAGAGGATACGGGGCATGGACAGGTGAGGCGCGACGGGGTGACGCAGGAACATCCGGAGCTGGCTTGTCGCGGTGAGCGGCTCGGGCGTCCCCCGCAGCTGCGCCTCGAAGACGATCTCGCCCTCTTTGCGGATGTTGATCCGCACGTCCAGCGTGTTTTCGATGTCGGCGAAGGCGAACTCATAGGTTCCTTCGATGCGGTTGAAGGGCGAGACGTGGAAGGCCTTCTCGGCGCGGTAGGTGGCCGTGCGGTCCCCGTTCGCGCGGCCCGGCGAGCGCAGGATGTAGAGGTGCTTTTCCCCGAAGGTGTTGTTCACCTCCGCCACGTTGCCGACGAGGCTCCCGTCGGCGGCGAAGAGCCAGTAGAAGCTCACGGGGTTGAAGACGTAGTGGAAGTAGCGCGGCGACGTGACGAGGAACACGCGGGCCACGGGCTCGGCAAAGCCCTCCTTTGCGAGGAAGCGGTCGAGCTTCCCGCGGATCGTCCCGGGGCCGTCGTCGAGGTAATCCCGGTCGTACACCGATGCGGGCCGGAAGCGGTTGTAGCCGAAGAGGGGGAGTCTGCGGTCCAGCTCCGGCAGGTCCTCCAGGTCGAACCCGTAGACGTACAGGGGGTAGCGGAACCGGTGCTCCCGGGGCTTGTGGCGGCAATGCTCGATGAATCCGTCGTAGAGGTATGCGCTCATAGGTCGATGTCGAAGAGTCGGGCCATCTCCACGGCGGAGCGCGTCCCGTCCTCGTGGAACCCGTAACCGAAGTAGGCGCCGCAGAAATAGGTGTTGCGCCTGCCGTTGAGGGAAGGCAGCTCGGGCTGCGTCGCCATGGATTCGAAGGTGTACATCGGGTGGTGGTAGATCATCTCGTCGATGACCTCGGAGGACGCCACGGGCTTCCAGGGGTTGAGGGTGACGCAGTAGTGTCCCCGCGCGTCGAGGCGCTGCAGGTGGTTCATGTAGTAGGTGACCGTGGCCGGGAAGGTCTTCGGGATGGACGGCTCGTGGCGGTAGTTCCACGAGGCCCAGGCCCTGCGGTTGGAAGGGAGCCATGACGTGTCGCGGTGCAGGACCGTGCGGTTCTCCGAGTAGCTCCAGGCGCCCAGCAGGCGCGCCTCCTCCGGCGACGGGTCGGCGAGCATGCGGAGGGCCTCGTCGGCGTGGGCGGCGAGGACGACGGCGTCGAAGGTCCGCTCGGCGCCGTCGGCGAGTTTCAGGGTGACGGCGCGGCCGGTTCTCCGGACGGCCGCGACGGGGCAGTTCGAAAGGACCGTGCCCGTGAAGCCCTCGAGGAACGCCTTGACATACGTCCGGCTTCCCCCGGGGATGTAGTACCACGTCGGGTGGTCCCACAGCGACAGCAGGCCGTGGTTCGAGTAGAAGCGGGCGAAGGACTCCATGGGGAACTCCATCGTCTTGGCCTCCGAGGCCGACCAGATGGCCGAGGCCATGGGGACGACGAACTGCTCGATGACGTCCCGGCGGAACCCCTCGCGGCGCGCGAACTCGCCGAGGGTCAGGCCGCCGAGCTTCCCCTGCTCGAAGAGGGCCTTCGTGCGGCTGCAGAAGCGCTGGATGCCCAGCAAAAAGGCCCAGTGGGAGGGCCTGAAGAGGTTTTCGCGCTGGGCGAAGAAGCCCTTGATGCCGAGGCTGCTGTAGTGAAACCCCGTGGCGTCGTCCTGGCAGCTGAAGGACATGTCCGTGAGCGCCGCGGAGACGCCGAGCTGTTTCAGGAACGTCCGGAAGAGGGGATAGGTCCGCTCGTTGTGGACGATGAAGCCCGTGTCGACGGGCAGGCCGGCGTCGGGCCCCTCCGGGATGACGGCCGTGTTCGTGTGGCCGCCGATGTAGCCGTTTTTCTCGAACAGCGTGACCCGGTGCCGGCGCTGCAGCAGGTAGGCCGACATGATGCCGGAGATGCCGGCACCGACGACGGCGATGTTCAGACCGTGCGAAGTGGCCATTCGTCGAGATCCTTGATCGCACTGCAAACAGGCATGAGGCGACCCCCTCCGGCCTCGGCGGTCGGGTCGGCCGTTTCAACGAGAAATCGCGGATCTGCCGGAAATCGTTTGTTCACGGCCCGCGCTTTCATACGCCTGCTAGGGCTACGCCCCGAGGGGCGGGGGCCGGTGGTCGGGAGGCAGGGTCGTCGGCTCGTAGCGCAGCGGATTTGTGTCCCCCGGCCCCGTCGTGGCGCGGGCGCTGATCAGCGAGAGCACGAAGACGGCTGTCATCAGCAGGAAAAGAATCCTTTTCGTCCACATGGCGTGTTTTCCTCTCAGACGTGAGGTGTTGCCAATACTTTAATGACTTTCAGGCTCCGAGGCAAGGATCGTGTTGAAAATTCCCCCGGGTTCCTTCATGCGCGCAGCTTGTTGAGCAGCCAGGCGACATTCTGCCCCAGGGTCTTCATGGTCTGGATCCCCTCGGCGTCGTTGAGCACCTCGCCGGGCTCGCGCCCCACGCCGAAGGCCCAGTAGCTGGAGCCGGGGTTGATGATCTGCTGGTAGAAAAAGAACAGGTTGAGCGAGTTGAAGGCGTGAATGGCCCCGCCGCGTCGCACGGCGATGACGCCCGCCCCCACCTTGCGCTTGAGCATGTAGTCGTTGGCCCGGGCGACATAGCCGGCCCTCTCGATGAGGGCCCTCGTGGCCGCCGAAACGTCGGCGAAGTAGGTGGGCGAGCCCAGGAGGATCCCGTCGGCCTCGATCATCTTCGAGATACACTCGTTGACGATGTCGCCGTCCACGGCGCATCGCCTGTCCCTGTTTTTCATGCACTTCATGCAGGCGATGCAGCCCTGGATCTTCTTGCCCGCCAGCTGGTAGAGCTCCGTCTCGATGCCTTCCTTCCGGATTTCCTCGAGCACCGTGTTGAGCAGGACGGCCGTGTTGCCGTCCTTGCGGGCGCTGCCGTTGAATGCGATCACCTTCATGCTCGTCTGCCTCCTTTCTCGAAAACGATTCGTCAAACGCCTTTGCATTTTGACAGAAATGAGCAGAAATCTCCAGAAAATGCGCCGTTTCCGGCCAGTCCGGTATTT
>JAGPKU010000101.1 GCA_018053845.1 Syntrophobacterales bacterium | reverse complement strand
ACCCTCTCAACTTCGTGCCCGGGATATGGACGGGCAGGCAGGAGCCGCAGGGCAGACGGATGAGAAATAACTGTTCCGAACGGAAATAGGGGGTGATGAGATGAGCGACTGCATATTCTGCAGGATCGTCGGGGGCGAGATCCCCTGCAGCAAGGTGCTCGAGACGGACAGGATCCTTGCCTTCAACGACATCCACCCGGTGGCGCCCGTCCATGTCCTGATCGTTCCGAAACAGCACATCGCGACCTTCAACGACGTCGGGGAGAACCACGGTGACATCCTCGCGGACATGTACCGGGCCGCGCAGAGGATCGCCCGGGAGAGGGGGATCGCCGAGACGGGGTACCGGGTCACCGTGAACGTCAATCCCGACGGCGGCCAGATCATCTTTCACCTGCACATGCACGTCTTCGGCGGGCGAAAGCTCACCGACGCCATGGGCTGAGGGCGGGAGCTTTGCCGTTGACTCGCAGGGACAAACCTGATAGGGGTTTTGCGGCCGCGGGGCGGGGGGATGAGGGGACATCAACATCTTCGGGGAGGATGGACATGAATACAGAACGACTGGTCATCTGGTTTGACGAGCTGCAGCTGAAGGACATACCCGAGGTGGGGGGCAAGAACGCCTCGCTGGGCGAGATGCGGCGCAACCTGCAGAAGAAGGGGGTCAACATCCCCGACGGGTACGCCATCACGGCCCGCGCCTACCGGTATCTCATCGAATCGGCGGGGATCTGGGACAAGATCAAGGACCTCCTGCGGGATCTGGACACCCACGACATCCGCAACCTCAGCTCGCGGGGCCGGAAGATCCGCGACCTGATCTACCGGGCGGAACTGCCCCGGGATCTGCAGGAGGAGATCCTCAAGGCCTACCGCAAGCTCTGCGAGGAGTACGGCGAGAACACCGACGTGGCCGTCCGCAGCTCCGCCACGGCCGAGGACCTGCCGGACGCGAGCTTCGCGGGGCAGCAGGAGACCTACCTCAACATCCGGGGCGAAGAGGCTCTCCTGGATGCCTGCAAGCACTGCTTCGCCTCCCTGTTCACGGACCGGGCGATTTCCTACCGGGTGGACAAGGGATTCGATCATGAATCCGTCTTCCTGTCCATCGGCGTGCAGAAGATGGTCCGTTCCGACATCGGGGCCTCGGGCGTCATCTTCTCGATCGACACCGAGAGCGGCTTCAAGGACGCCGTGCTGATCACGTCCTCGTACGGCCTCGGCGAGACCGTCGTCCAGGGGACGGTGAACCCCGACGAGTTCTACGTCTTCAAGCCGACGCTCCGGCAGGGCTTCCGGCCCATCGTCCAGAAGAAGCTCGGGACGAAGGAGATCCAGATGGTCTATTCCCGGAAGAAGGGCCTCGAGTCGACGGAGATCAAGCCCGTACCGAGGGAGCGGCGCAATGTCTTCAGCATCAGCGACGACGAGATCATCACGCTGGCCAAGTGGGCCTGCATCATCGAGGGCCACTACTCCGCAGAGGCCGGCTACTTCAAGCCCATGGACATCGAGTGGGGCCGCGACGGCGTGACGGGCGAGCTCTTCATCCTACAGGCGCGGCCCGAGACGGTCCAGTCCCAGAAAGACGCCAACGTCCTGGAGAGCTACGTGCTGCGCGAGCAGAAGAAGCCCCTGGTGACGGGCACCGCCGTGGGATCGAAGATCGGCGCGGGTCCCGTGCACATCATCGAGAGCGTCAGCGAGATCAAGGATTTCAAGAAGGGCGAGGTGCTCGTGACGGACATGACGGACCCGGACTGGGAGCCCATCATGAAGATCGCCGCCGCCATCGTCACCAACAAGGGCGGCCGGACCTGCCACGCGGCCATCGTGAGCCGCGAGCTCGGCGTTCCCTGCATCGTCGGGACCGGCCGGGGCACCGAGGCGCTGAAGAAGTCCAAGGAGGCCACCGTCTCCTGCGCCGAGGGCGAGGTGGGCAACGTCTACGACGGGATCCTCCGGTACGACGTCCAGCGCGTCAACCTCCAGAGCCTGCAGCGGCCCAGGACGAAGATCATGATGAACGTGGGCAACCCCGAGAACGCCTTCGACATCGCCAACATCCCGAACGACGGCGTGGGCCTGGCCCGGCTCGAGTTCATCATCAACCAGTACGTCCGCATCCACCCCATGGCGCTGGTGCAGTTCGAGAAGGTGACGGACCGAAAGGTCCGCCGGGAGATCGAGGCGCTCACGAAAGGCTACGAGAACCGCACGGACTTCTTCGTCGACAAGCTGGCCCAGGGGATCGCCAAGATCGCGGCGGCGTTCTACCCCAACGACGTCATCACGCGCATGAGCGACTTCAAGAGCAACGAATACGCGAACCTCATCGGCGGCAAGTACTTCGAGCCTGTCGAGGAGAACCCCATGATCGGCTGGCGCGGCGCCTCCCGGTACTACGACGACAAGTACCGCGACGGCTTCGCGCTGGAGTGCAAGGCGCTGAAGAAGGTCCGCCACGAGATGGGCCTCACGAACGTCAAGCCGATGATCCCCTTCTGCCGGACCGTGGAGGAGGGCAAGCGGGTGATCGAGGTCATGCGGGACAACGGCATCATCCAGGGGGAAAACGGCCTGGAGATCTACATGATGGTCGAGATCCCGAGCAACGTGATCCTCGTGGAGGAGTTCGCGAAGATCTTCGACGGATTCTCCATCGGTTCCAACGACCTCACCCAGCTCACGCTGGGACTCGACCGAGACTCGGCCCAGGTGGCCCACATCTTCGACGAGCGCAATCCGGCCGTCCTGGCGCTGGTGCGGGACGTCATCACGAAGGCCCGGAAGCTGGGCCGGAAGATCGGCATCTGCGGCCAGGCGCCCAGCGACTACCCCGAGTTCGCGCGGTTCATCGTCGAGTGCGGGATCGACAGCATGTCGCTCAACGCCGACACGGTGATCAAGACCACGCTCGATATCATCGAGACGGAGAAGAACCTGGGAAAATAGGGCAGAAGGCAAGAGGGTAAGAACGTGAGAGGGTGAGAAACGAATCTTGAGGGCCAGGAGAACCTGCCGGGCTTCCGGCCTTCTCACCTTCTCGCCTTCTCGACCTCGTCATTGAGCTCCAGTCCGCGGTAGTAATGGAGGAGGATCTCCCGGTAGGGGGATCCTCCTTCCGCCATCATGCGGGCCCCCCACTGGCTCAACCCCACCCCGTGGCCGGAACCGCGGCCCTCGAATCGGATTCCCCCGCCCGACGCTTCCATGTTGAAGAGCGTGCTCTTGACGGCGACCGGGTCCGTCATCGTGCGGAACTGGTTTCCGCTCAGGACGGTCGTTCCCCAGGCGTGCTCGATTCTCACTTTCGTCACGCGGCCCGAGGGACTGGTCGCGACGGGTTCGATCGCGCGGATGTCCCCCACCCTGACCCCGTTTCGATGCAGGGCATCGCGGATCTGACGGAAGGTGAGAAACGCCGACCAAGCCGCCCCGGGGGCGCGGGCGCTCGGCTCGTCGGGGATGGACTGCAGGTAGGGGATGGCGACCCTCCAGACATGACGGGCGTCCTCGGTCATCCCCCCGCTGTTGGCGTGATAGTAGGTGAGGGCCGGCCGGCCGCCGTGGGTGAGGATCCGGCCCCGGGTGGCGTCGACGGCCCGGCGGGAACGATCCGTCGCCGCGGCGGCTCCCCCGTATACCTGGGAGGCGGTCGTGGAGCAGATGTCGTAGTCGCGGCCGGCGTTGGCCTCCATCTGGTAGCGGGCGAAGGTCCGGGATACCACTGCCTGCGCCTTGAGGGCCTCCTCGGGCCATCCCGGGGGCATTTCCCTCGGGACGACGCCGTAGAGGTACTCCTCCAGCGGCACGATGTTGTGCGCCGCAAGCCGTCCCTCGCGGGCGGCGGAAATCTTCACCGCCCCCCTGTACGGGGTCCCGTTGACCCGCAGCGTGCCGTCGGGCGGGGCCGCGAGGATGCACGCCGTGAGGGGATGGGGTTGTCCGCCGATGGAGAGCCGTCCGCCCTCGAGGCGGACGGCGGCCTCCCCGGAAGGGGGCAGCGTGGAGAGAATCCTGTCGCCGGAGGGGTTCCGGACCTCGATCCGCGAAGACGAAGCGACGCGGATCTCGCCGGCATCATCCACGATGAGGACCCGGATCACGTCGTCCCGGTCTCGTCGGGGGGCCTGCGCCGGGGCTCTTCGTTCATGCTCGCCGGGCGGGTGGTCGCTGGCATCCCGCATGAAGGCGGCCACGTCGCGACGGCTTCCGGAGGGGAACTTCGAGAGGTACAGGCCGAAGAGCCGGGAGGCCTCCCGGTCATGCCCACGTTCGTATTCGACACGGGCGGATTCAAAGATGGCGTCGGCCTCGTAGACCGAGCCGCGGTATCGCTCGCGGATCTGGCCGTAGAGCGTCAGCGCCGTTTCGGGGTCCCTGAGGAATGTCCCGTGGATCGTCGCGGACATCATGAGGGCCTTGGCCTGATGCTCACCCGGTTTCGTCTGCTCGAGAACCTCCCGGTAATCCTCCAGGGCTTCGAGGTATTGCCCCCGGGTGAAATGGGCCTCCGCCTCGCGCATCTTCCGCACCGCATCATCGGACCCCGAGGCGGGGAACGGACAGAACAGGCACAGGAAAGAGAAATGGAAGGATAAGAGGTATCTGAGAAAATGGCTGCGCCGGGCGGTTTCTAAGGGCATGACAAATGATTTCGTTCAGGTCTTATGACTCAACTTCTTACCTTCTCACCTTCTCAACTTCTTCGAATTGTGGTGTCGGAGCAGGCTGTAAGCCGAGTTCTGTTCCTCCCGTCGGTCACCCTCCGGGGGGCGATGATCATTACTCTGGGGCGGCAGTTGCCTGCAGCCTCTAGCGACCTACCCGGGAGCTCGGGCGGGCCGCCCTCGAACGCTCCCCTATGCGGTCTTGCTCCGGATGGGGTTTGCCGAGCTTCCCCGGTCGCCCGGGGAACTGGTGAGCTCTTACCTCGCCTTTTCACCCTTACCCCTCGACAAGCTCGGGGCGGTATGTTTTCTGTGGCACTTTCCCTGGGGTCGCCCCCGGTCGCCGTTAGCGACCATCCTGCCCTGTGGAGCTCGGACTTTCCTCCGGCCCCGTGAGGGGCCCGCGATCATCCCGCCTGCTCCGACACGCGACATTCTCCGATGAGGCGCCGAATTTTGCAATGATTATTTGGATTTGACGACGAAAGGCACCCGGGTGAATTCGATCACGGCGTGCCTGAAAAACCTCTTCTTTTTCCGCTCTTCGTAATTTGCGATCTTCCTAACTTCCGTTTTTCCCGAGCGCCTCGTCGATCGCCTCGTTGGCCAGGCGGTCGGCCGTTGCGTTCCCGCCGCGGGGGACGTGCTCGACCTGCCAGTCGTCGAAGCGGGAGAGCAGGTCCCTCACATCCGCCATGAGAGGTTGCAGGGCCGGGTTTTTCACCCGGTAGCGTCCCTGGATCTGACGGACGAGGAGTTCGGAATCGAGAAAGACGGAGACGGCGGACGCCCTGTGTTTCAGGGCCTCTTCGAGACCCAGGAGGAGGGCCCGGTACTCGGCGATGTTATTGGTGCAGCGGCCGAGGAACTTCTTGGCCGTCGCGACCACCTTCCCGTCCTCGGTCATGAGAACGGCGCCGGCCCCCCCCGGGCCGGGATTGCCGCGGCAGGCCCCGTCGGTGAAGAGGCTGAGGGTCTTACTCGCCATTGTCGCTTTGGTCCCAGTAGAGAATCCGGTTGCAGTTCGGGCAGCAGAGGATCTGGTCGGACCGCTGGAGCTCGTTGTAGAGCTGGGGCGGCAGGTTCATGTGGCAGCCGCTGCAGATGCCCTTGCGGGCGGCGACGATGGCAATGCCGTTTCGGCGGACCTTGATCATTTCATAGCGGCGCCGCAGGTCGGGTGCCAGGTTCCGGACGAGGTCCTCGAACCGGGCCTTCTGCTCCTGCAGCGCCCCGTCGAGGGAAGCCATCTCCTCGTCGATCTTCTTTCTCTCCGCCTCGTAGTTCGCGCGGAACGCTTCGAATTCCTTCTCGTGGACCCGGAGGGCGCCCTTCCTCTCGTCGATGCGGTCGTAGAGGACGAGGATTTCCTCCTCGATGCGGCCGTTGGCCTGCTCGAGCGTCTCGATCTCCGTGAGGATGGCCTGGTATTCCTTGTTGGTCTTGACCTCGAGGAGGCGCTCCCTGGCTCTCCGGAGCTTTTCCTGGCCCGCCTTGAGCTCCGATTCCCTTTCCCGGTGCAGCTTGTTGAGCCCTTCGAGCCCCGTCCGCTCTTCCTCCAGCCGGTCCTTGCCGGCCCGATAGGACTGGTCGAGCCCCGCCGCCCTGTCTGGCAGGGTCTGCTTCTTCGTGTTGAGGTTCCGGACTT
>JAGPKU010000100.1 GCA_018053845.1 Syntrophobacterales bacterium | reverse complement strand
TCATTGCGAGCGACCGCAGGGAGCGCGGCAATCTCAATCTTTCCGAGGATATCCGGGATTGCTTCAGTCGCCTCGCTCCTTCGCAATGACATTGCGACACAGTCTCGAGGGGAAAAGGGGATAAACGGATGGGGCTTGTGTTTCGGCAGTCTTCGTGGCATAAGCGGGCGAAAATACGGGGATTGAAATGGGGATCGTTCCCATTTTCTCGAGGACAGATGACCCCTCTTCCGTTAAAGCCGACAGCCGAACAGCGGCGAATCCTGGATGCCGGGGGCCGGGTTGTCAAGATCAACGCCCGGGCGGGGACGGGCAAGACGGCGACGCTGCTGATGCTCGCCGAGAAGAACCCCGGCCTCAAGATCCTGTATCTCGTCTTCAACAGCCGAAACCGGCAGGAGGCGAAAGGCAAGTTCCCGCCGCACGTCCACGTGCACACCCTTCACTCCTTCGCGCTGTCCTCGATGCGGGGCCGGTTCGAGGGGTTCGAGACGATCCGGCCGTCCGATTTTCTCCGGCACTACGGCGCCAAGAAGGAAACCCTGGCCGCGCTCACCCGGATGTTTCTCGTTTATTTCCTGAACTCGCCGCACCCGAAGCTGGAGGACGGGGCGGGCCCGTTTCATGACGGCCTTTCGGGCGAGCTTCAGAAGCTGTTCAAGACGCACGAGGCGGCGATCGTCGCCGTTTCGAGAAAAACGCTCGCGCGCTGGTACAAGGACAGGCGCGACTGTCCGCACGACTTCTACCTCAAGCTGTCGCATCACGAGAGGGCCTTCCAGGCCAGGCTGAACCGCTACGACCTCGTTCTCGTCGACGAGGGGCAGGACCTCTCCCCGATCATGCTCGATGCGCTCTCTTCGTTCCGGGGGCGGGTTGTGCTGGTGGGGGATTCTCATCAGCAGATTTACGGTTTCCGGCACGCCCGGGACGCCATGCGGCACGTCGCGCACGACCGGATGCTGGACCTGACGCGGAGCTTCCGGTTCGGGCCCGCGATCGCCCGCCTGGCCACCCGGTTCATCCGCTGCGGGAAGGACGAGCCGGGGTTCCTGATCCGTGGGAACCGGGGCAAGACGTCACGCGTGTACTGCTACGAGCGCCTGGAAGCCTTGCGCCTCGGGCGGGACACGGCGATCCTCTGCAGGACGAACTTCTCGCTGTTCAAGAACGCGCTGGCGCTTCGGGCCCGCAGGGTCCCGTTTCGATTCGAGCGCGACATCAGCGCGGAACTGTACCGCACGCTTGACGTCTACTGGCTGTCCGTCCGCGAGACGGACCGGATCCGGGATGACCTGATCCGGTCCTTCGCCGACATCGGGGACCTCAAGGAATACGCGGAGACGCTCGAGGACTACCAGCTGCTCAAGACGGCGGAGATCGTGAAGACCTACGAGCGCGACTTCCCCGAGATCGTGTACGAGCTGCTGGCGCTTTGCGGGGAAAGAGACGGCGGAAGATCGGATGCCCTCGTGCTGTCGACCATCCATGCCGCCAAAGGGCAGGAATACGGCGCGGTCGTGCTCGACGACGACGTGACCGCGAACCTCGGGGCCGCAAACAAAAAAGACATCCCCGCGGAGGAGATGAACGCCGTCTACGTGGCCATGACCCGGGCGAAGGCCGATCTTTACCTGCCGGCCGGCATGACGATTCTCTTCGACGACGAGTGGCAGGACTATGCCGAAACCATCCCGCATGCGCCGGCCGGGAGGGTTGAGCGGAAAGTCCGGACGCCCGATTCGGCCCGCCGAAAGCCCGTGGAAAAACAGGGCGCCGCCGCATCGAGGGCACCCGGGAAAAAGGGCGGCACTTCGCGGCGGCGCCGGTCCGGCAGGGCGCCGTCCCGGCCGGGGGTGCGTTGAGGCCCTGCTTCGCTGGGCGGCCGGGCGCGACGGCCGCCTGCAGGCGGCGCCCGTCGTCGCAGTCGCCGGGGGTGGGAGGCGCTGAACCTCAGAGGATGCCGGTCAGGCCGCTCTTGACCGCGCGGAGCGTTTTGAGGGGCGACTGATGGACGATTTTCGTCCCCAACTCCTTCATGACCGGTTCCAGAAGATTCACCAGGAAGTGATTCTGGACCCGGATCTCCTTCGGCCGCATGGGCACAGCCGCGAGCCGGGCGAGCAGCGAGTGGGGAATTCGTCCGAAAACATGCTCCAGGCTCTCTTCGACGGGCAGGAGGTCGGCAAACAGGGGCATTCCGGATTTGCGGTGCACGGCGAGCAGCACGTAGGCAACGGCCGGCCGCTGAGACGGTTTTCCGATCGAGCCGGGGAACATGAAGAAATCGAGCTCGATGCTGTCGCCCGCCATCGGGGTCTTTTTGAGCCGGGTCATGTCGCGTCCGTCCCAGCGCAGGTCGATGATCGACGGTTCCTGCGTCGGAATCGGCACGCGCTCGTCGACCCAGACGCCGTCCGCCGTACGAGCCCGGACCAGCATGTCCTCCCTCTCTTCGATGTCCAGCAGAAACGCGCCGGCCCGCGCCCGGGGCGCCACGTCCTCGAGCTGCTCGAGGGCCCGGGTGAGAACGGGGATTTCGTCGAGCTCCAGCCGCCAGGGCATGAACCCCGGCCGGTAACTTTGAAACAGGGGCCACGCCTGGCCGCCCCGCACCCTGTAGCCCATCGCGCGGATGAGCCGGCGGTCCCATTCCTGCAGGTCCTCGCGATTTTCGAAGGAGAGCTGAAGCTGAGGAATCTGAAGGAGCAGCTCCGGGTACTCCATGATCGTCTCCTCCGGGATGTCGCGGATCTCCAGAAACCGGCTCAGCGCCTCGTCGCCCCGGTAGACGGCAATGCCCAGGTGCTCCCCCAGGTTGCCCATGACGCTGACGTAGCAGGTCTCGCCGCCGTCGCGGATGCCGAACAGGTCCGTCTCGACCATCCATTCCCAGGGCGCCATGTCCTTGATCCGAAAGGCCGCCTCGAACAGGCCTTTCCATGCCTCCGCGTGCAGGGTCTCTTTCATGGGTGCGTTCTCCGTGGCAGGCGATTCGCCCTTATAATCTCTATGGCAGATGAGGGCAAGGAAAAGTTGGCGAGCAACGCGGCCGCCCTGTCGCCTGCCGCGACGATGTCCTCCGGCGGCGGGAGCGGGTGGGGAAGAAAGCCCCCAGTCGGCAGGGAAAGAGAAGGGGTCAGGGCAAGACCCCTCTGTACTGCTGCTGGATACGGGCGGCCATGGATGAAAAAAGAAAAAATCGTGGTTCATGACGATCTTCTTGCCAAGGTCGGAGTTGCGCTGAGGCGGGCCGCCAGGAGAGCCGGGGAAATCGCGGCTCAAACGAATACCCCGATCGTCGTTTACGAAAACGGCTAAGCGGTCAAGAAGAAGGTGGCAAAGAAATAGGGTCGGGTACGATCGTGTCCTGCAGCGGTTTTGAAGATGCCCGGGGATTCTTGTTTCGGGTAATGGACGTGTCAATCGGTCATTGCGGCGCTAGCGGCTCTGCCATGAGAGCCATTTCTGCACTTCGGCAATAAAGTCCTTTCGCAAACCCTCGGGTTTCAGTATTCTCACGTTCGGCAGCCACATCTTGAGTGTCTCACGGATTTCCCCGAAGTTTCCGACCTTCAAACTGACAATCAGAGAGCCGTCGGGTCTGGTCTCCTTGATCTCCTGCGTGGGGAAGATCTTTCTTCGCTTGAAGTAGTCGGCCGCCTTCGGGTTCACCTCGATGAGCACCTCCAGGTTGCGCTCCTCGGCAAACCAGATGTTGGCGCTCCGCCGCAGCAGCTCGTCGAGGTTGGCGGGCACGGCGGGGAAACCCTCGGCAAGCATCTTGAGGTCCGTGAGCTTGTCCAGAGCGTAGCGTTTGACGATGCCCGTGCCGTCCTCTTTTGCGACAAGATACCAGAAGCCGTCGTAGTGGACGATCTTGTAGGGGTCGACGGTGGCCGGGTGAGTGTTTTTTGTCGAGGTGTAGTGGAAGGAAAGGCGCCGTCGGAGGCGAATCGCCTTGAGCAGCCGGTTCATGAGACGGGCATCGAGGGGCACCGACTCGTCGACGTGGATGTAGACAGGCTGGGAGGCCGTTGCCCGGTAGAGACGGTTGAAGACCTCGTCGGCGGCCTTCCGGAAGGGCTGGCCCAGTTGGGAGACGGCGCACTTGAGGGCCACGATGAGGGCCAGCTCGTTTTCGTCGAAGAGCTCGAAATGCTTGAAGATATCCTTGTCCAGTTTATAGACGCCGGGGCCTGCCTCGGTCACGGGGAAGCCGCACTGCTTCAGAAAGGAGAGGTCGCGCTGGATGGTGCGGGCCGTGGTGTGGAATTCCCGGCTGAGGGTGGCCGTCGTCACCCTTTCCTTCTCCAGGAACAGCTTCAGCATCTGCCCCACGCGCATCAGGCGCTTGTGGGTGTTCTTCTGTCCTGTCATCTTGCATTCTTTGGGCTCCACAACGTGGTCCTTTTATGCAAGAGGCCTGCCGGAAAGGCGAATTTTCCCCCCTCACCCCATAGCTGCCTCGCAGCAGTGACCAGTGATTTGTGGCCAGTGAAGAAAAGCGCTGATAACTCAAAGAAAACACCTCTTTACCCCCCTTGTTAAAGGGAGGAATCAACAAAATTAGTCAGTGGGGATTTTCCCCCGACAGAGGGCTGTCGGGGCGGCCTTTTTATATAAGGAAGAAGCGGCGATAATGCCCTCAGACAATCCAAAAACTCCCGTTTCGCTTTCGGGCGTTTCGGGAGGGAGGGGGGCTTATGGAGGATACGATCAAGCATCATCTGGAGGGGATCACGTTCGGCGAGGCGCAGCGGCACCGCAACATGGCCGTCTGGCCGATCTTCTCGGCCGTCGACGGCGGCCCGCACTACATGACCATGAAGGAGGCTATGGCGGGCGGGTTCCTCACGGTGACCGAGGTGAGCGCCGGGGGCGCGGTGCCGGAGCTCAAGGTCGTCAACAGCGCCCCCGTGGCGGTGCTGATCCTCGACGGGGAGGAACTGGCCGGGGCCAAGCAGAACCGGATCGTCAACACGACGATCCTGCTTCGGCGCCAGTCCGAGACGATCATCCCCGTGAGCTGCACCGAGCAGGGGCGCTGGTCCTACGTGTCATCGCACTTCGACGAGTCGGGCCACATCGCGGCCCACCGGGTGCGGGGCGCGGCCAAGCAGAGCGTGACGGCCTGCCTCAAGAGCGCCGGGCGGTTTCATTCCGACCAGGGGGCCGTCTGGGACAACGTGGCGTCCGTGCTCGAGGACAGCCGTGTTGCCTCAAACACGGGGGCCATGAAGGACGCCTTCGAGTCGAAGGCGAGGGACATCGACGAGTACCTGGGCAAATTTGCCTGCCTGCCCGGGCAGAAGGGGCTCCTGGTCCTGATCGACGGCAAGGCGGCGGGGCTGGACCTGGTGTCGCTCGAGGGGGCTTACGCGGCCCTGCACCCGAAGCTCGTGAAGAGCTACGCCATGGAGGCCATCGCGCTGGGCGGCAGGGACGGGAAGGCTATCCCCGACGGCGTTCCCCAGGCCTTCCTGGCCGAGGCCCTGGCCTGCACGGGGCAGCGCTTCAAGTCCGTGGGCCACGGGTGGGACTTCCGCCTCGAAGGGAAGGGCATGGTGGGCTCGGCGCTGGTATACAACAAGGCGCTCATCCACGCGGCCTTCTTCCGCGTGACCGAGGCCGAGAAGGCGGGCCACATGTCGGCCCTGTCCCGCAGGCGCGGATTCCGCGGGTGATCTCGGGGGCTTTGCGGCCCCGGCAGCGAAGCCGGATCGCCTCCCTTCGCGACGGGGCCGGGCCCTTCGATAAGACTCTGGAGCACGAAGCGAGGTGCCACATGGCCGATGGAGGAAACCAGATGGTCTGCATTCACTGCAGGCAGGCGGATGGGATCGAGCCCGTGGCGCTCACCGAGCGGGGCAAGGAGGTGGGCATGGTCTACTGCTGCGCCGGCTGCCGGCAGGGAATGCAGGGGTACTCGATCGACATCATTTTCTACAACCCCGAGGAGAGGAAATCGCAGCACGCGGTTCACTGATGAAAGGGCGATGACGGCGAGGATCTACAGGTTCCCGAAGGGGGACACGAAGCCGGCGCAGCCGGAGAAGCCCACGAAGGTCGGAAAGCCGGCCGCTCTTGCGCGGCCGCCGCGGGTCCTGCTCATCACCGGGCAGGACGAGGCGAGGGAGGTCTTCTCGGAGGCCCTCGGGAAGTTCGGCTGCGAGGTCATGCACTACCGGCTCGATGCGCGCTACTACCCGGCGATCCTGCTCGACCTCTTCGAGAAGAACCGCTTCGACGTCGTCATCCCGACGAACCTGGGGATCCCCTTCGTGTACCTGCCCGACCTCGTAGCGCTCACGCGGAAGTTCGGCAGGGGTGCGG
>JAGPKU010000099.1 GCA_018053845.1 Syntrophobacterales bacterium | reverse complement strand
CGGTTTTCGCCCAGCAGGCGGTTGAAGAGGCTCGACTTGCCCACGTTGGCCTTCCCCGTGATGACGACCCGGGCCCCCTCGCGGACCATCCGGCCCTCGCCGTAGGTCGCCGTGAGCTCCTCGATCCGGGCCGTGACGTCGCGCAGACCGTCGAGGATGCCCTCTCTCGGGGTCGCCTCGAGGCCCTCTTCCTCCTGGAAGTCGATTTCGGCCTCGAGCAGGGTGAGGGTATCCAGGATGGATGCGCGCAGCTCCGCGATCCGGCGCGACAGATCGCCCCGGAGGTTCCCCAGGGCGATCTCGAGCCCCCGCGGCGACCGGGCGGTGATCATCTCCTGGACGGCCTCGGCCTGTGCGAGATCGAGACGGCCGTTGAGGAAGGCCCGACGCGTGAACTCCCCCGGCTCGGCGGGGCGGGCCCCGGCGCGGAGGACCGCCAGGAGGACCTCTTTGAGAACGAGGGGACCTCCGTGGCAGTGGATTTCGAGGGTGTCTTCGCCGGTGAAGGAGTGAGGGGCGCGCAGGAAGGCCACGAGAACCTCGTCGAGCACGCGTCCCGTGGCGGGGCAGACGATTTCCCCGTGGGTGAGCCGGTGGGACCGGAAGGGACCCGATGCCGCCCGGGGCCTGAAGAGGGCCTGTCCGATCCGTTCGGCGCCGGGGCCGCTCGCCCGCACGATCCCGATGCCGCCCGTGCCGGGCGGCGTGGCGATCGCCGCGATGGTGTCTGTCTGGGTCACCGGGGTCTCGGGCTGTAGGGGCGGCTGCTCCTGCCGGGCCTGACGATGATCTTGCGATTGGGGCCCTCACCGCGGCTCTTGGTGACGACGGAGTCGTCGTTCTGCAGGGTGAGGTGGATGATCCGCCTCTCGCGGGCCGTCATGTTGCCCAGCGTGACGGGTTTCCTGGTTTTTCGGACCTTCTGGCTGACCTTCTCCGCCAGGGCCACGAGCGCTTCCTCGCGCTTCTTGCGGTAGTCCTCCGTGTCGACGACGACCTGCTTCTTCTCCCGGCCCTGCTTGCTGAGGATCTTGTTGACGACGTACTGGAGGGCGTCGAGGGTCTGGCCCCGCTTGCCGATGAGAAGCCCCTCGTCGGCGCCTTTCAGCGTGAGGCTGATGGCGTCGGGCGTGTCCTCCACCGTCACCTCGGCCTCGATGCCCATGCGGGCCAGGATCCCGAGGAGGGCTTCCCTTGCCGCCGCCAGGGTCTCCGGGGACGACGGCACCGGCTCCGGTCGGGGCTCGCGGGGCGCCTGGGCCTCGCGGGGTTCCCGGGGCGGCTGGGTCTGCCGCTGCTCCCGGTGTTCCCTCGGGGGCCTCGCTTCGCGGGGCTCGCGATGTTCCCTCGGCGGGCGGTGTTCCCGGGGCGGCCGGGCCTCCCGCTGCTCGGCCTGCGCCCTCGGCTCTCTCGGGGGCCGCGGCTCATGGGGCTCGCGGACCTCCCTCGGAGGGCGGTGCTCCCGCGGCGGGCGTTCCTCACGGCGTTCGGCGGCCTCCTGGGGCCGGGCCGCCGGCGCCCCGCCCGTCGGGGCTCCCTTTTTCTCCCCGGGCATCTCGAAGCTCATGTCCAGGCTCAGGAGGCTGGCCTTGATCCTGGCCTTTTTCGACCCCACGAGGCCGAGGAAGCCCGAGGAGCCCTCGGAGAGGATCTCGATGTTGAGCTTCTCGCGGGGGACGTCGAATTCCCGGCACGCCTTCTCGATCGCTTCATCGATGGTCTTTCCTTCGATTTCGAGGACCTTCATGGTTCAGCACCTCACGCGGCGGGGGACTTGTTGATGTAGTACTGCTGGCCGATGCTCAGGACGTTGTTGACGAGCCAGTAGATCACGAGCCCCGAGGGGAAGTTGAGGAAGAGGAACGTGAAGACCACGGGCATGAGGAGCATCATCTTCTGCTGCATGGGATCTCCCATGGGCGGCGACATCTTCTGCTGGATCAGCATCGTCGCCCCCATGATGATGGGCGTGATGTAGTAGGGGTCCTTGGCCGAGAGGTCCTGGATCCACCAGAAGAAGGGCGCGTGGCGCAGCTCGATGGCGTAGGACAGCAGCTGGTACAGGGCGATGAAGACGGGGATCTGGATGATCACCGGCAGGCAGCCGCCCAGCGGGTTGATCTTGTGCGTCTTGTAGAGTTCCATGACGGCGGCGTTGAGCTTCTGCTTGTCGTCCTTGTAGCGCTCCTTGAGCTCCGCGAGCTTCGGCTGGACCTTCTGCATCTCCTTCATCGACTTGTAGCTCTTGTTGCCCAGGGGCCAGAAGAGGAGCTTCGTGAGGATGGTGATGAGGATGATGACGATCCCGTAGTTGCCCACGTACTTGTAGAGGTACTGCATCAGGAACAGGATCGGGTAGGCGAGCCACTTCATCCAGTTGCCGACGTTGATGGCCGCCTCGAGCCCGACCCCCTCCTCCTTCAGCCGGTTGTATTCCTTGGGCCCCACGAAGAGGGTGTAGTTGAAGACCCCCGCCTGGCCCGGGGGGATCGTGTTCTTCGGGCCGTCGAGGGTGACGAGGATCTGCCCCCTGGCATCCCTGGCGAAGGAGGCCGTCGTGAGCGCCGGCTGCTTGGGGATCATCGCGGCGAGGAAGAACTTGTTTTCGAAGCCCCCCCACTGGATGTCGGGCCCGTAGGCCTTCCTCTCCAGCTTTGCGCCGGCCTCGCGCTCCGTCGAGTTCTTGACCTGGGCGATGGCCCCCTCCTCCTCCATGCCCTTCTTGTTCAGTTCCTCGAGCCACCGGATGGAAAGGTTCTGGTTCACGGCGGCGCTCGCATTGTTGAGGAACCGCACCTCGAGGTCGAAGGAGTATCGGTCGGGCCGGAACGTGTAGATCTTCTCCACGCGGTACTGTCCGGGTGCGGCGTAGGTGAAGACGAGTTTGCCGGGCTTGGCCTCCCCGGTGAGGTCGAGCGCCTTCCGGTCGGTCTCGTAGACGATGTCGCCGGGCAGGACGACGCTAGAGTCGGTGAAGGCCGTCGACAGGGGCAGCTCGGCGCCTTCCTGGACCTGGACCATCTCGATGAGGGGGCTGTTCTCTTCGAGGGTGGCCCTGTACTCCTTCAGCTTGAGGGACTTGAGGGCGCCGCCGCGGGTGCTGAACACGGCCGTGTACAGCGGTGTCTCGACGCGGATGTCCCTGGCGGCCGCTGCGGCCTTCACCGCGGCGGCCGGGGCGGGAGCCGGGGCCGCGGGAGCCGCCGGGACGCCACCGGGTGCAACAACCGGGCCCTGGGTCGGCTGGGTCTGTGTCTGTGTCTGTGTCTGGGCCTGCTCCTGCTTCTGGGTCTCGATGTTCTTCGCGAAGAAGTACTGGTAGACGAAGACGACGAGGAAGGACAGGAGAATCGCCAGGAATGTCCGCATGTTCGTGCTCATGAATGCCTCCTGGGGCTCACTTACCGGACCGGGTCGTAGCCGCCGGGGTGAAAGGGGTGACAGCGCATCAGCCGCCGGATGCCGAGCAGGATCCCCCGGAGCGGTCCGTGCATGCGGATCGCCGTGAGGGTGTACTCGGAGCAGGTCGGGTGGAAGCGGCAACTGCGCGGCAGGACGGGGGAGACGAGGATCTGGTAGGCCCGGATGAGAGCGACAAGCAGCGTCTGGAAAAAATGCCTCAGCATGTTCAGGCTTTCATTTGTCCTGCGAGGACCCTCTCCAGCTCCCCGCAGAGGTCCTGACATTTCATGAAGGAGAAGTCTTTCCTTGCGACAATCAGGATATCCTGCGAGGCCGGAAGCCTGTGCTTGTTCAAGCGGAAGAACTCTCTCAGGAGCCGCTTCATCCGGTTGCGCCTTACGGCCGTTTTCCCCACCCGCTTGCCGACGACGAGCCCGATGCGCCGCACGCCCGATGTGTTCCTGCAGTGAATGACGGTCAGGTACTCCGTGTGAATCCGCTTGCCCGATTCGAAAAGGGCCTTGAACTCGCTTCGCCTGCGGATCCTCTCGCCTTTTGCGAGCGTGTACCTGCCTTCGAGGGCTGGGGGGTTTCCTGCGGCTGGGCTCACCCTTCCACTCTTCCCGGACCCGGCTCAGACGGTCAGTCTCTTTCTCCCCTTGGCGCGCCTTCTGCTCAGGACCAGCCGCCCACCCTTGGTGGCCATCCTGGCTCGAAATCCGTGGGCCCGCTTGCGCTTGAGATTCGTAATGGTCGTGAGTGTCTTTTTCATAACGTGAAGGTCCTGTTGGGTTAAATGCTAAAGACGTACCTTAAACCATTATCCCGAATGTTTGTCAAGGGTTAATTGGACGTCAGGTTGCCGCTTGCCTCGATCCCTCCCGTCCATTATAGTGAAGGACCTTCAGGGCCGGGGGCCGAGGCCCCGGGTCAATACAGGGGAGTTGAGAATCCCGATTTGAGCCCTCGACAGAACCGACACCAGGCGGGCGGCGATTACATCGACCGGCGGCCCTTCCGGCTCGTCTCCGACTTCGAGCCCCGGGGCGACCAGCCCCAGGCCATCGAAAAACTGGCCCGGGGGGTCGAGAGGGGGTACCCGCACCAGGTCCTCCTCGGGATCACCGGCTCGGGCAAGACCTTCACGGTGGCCAACGTCATCCAGGCCGTCCAGCGGCCCGCCCTGGTCATCGCCCACAACAAGACCCTGGCGGCGCAGCTCTACCAGGAGTTCAAGACGCTCTTCCCGGAAAACGCCGTCGAGTACTTCGTGAGCTACTACGACTACTACCAGCCCGAGGCCTACATCCCGACGACGGACACCTACATCGAGAAGGACTCGGCGATCAACGAGGAGATCGACAAGCTGCGCCACTCGGCCACGCGCTCGATCCTGTCGCGCAGCGACGTGATCGTCGTGGCCAGCGTCTCGTGCATCTACGGCATCGGCGCCCCCGAGACCTACCTCGGCATGGCCCTGTCCCTCGAGGAGGGCATGGAGATCCCGAGGGACACGATGCTGAGGCGCCTCGTGGACATCCAGTACGAGCGCAACGACATCGACTTCCACCGCGGCGCCTTCCGGGTCCGCGGCGACGTGGTGGAGATCTTTCCGGCCTACGAGGAGGATCAGGCCGTCCGCGTCGAGTTCTTCGGCGACCGGATCGAGTCGATCTCGCTGGTGGACCCCCTGCGGGGGAAAAAGCTGGGGCGCCTGTGGAAGACGGACATCTACCCCGGGAGCCACTACGTCACGACGCGGGACACGGTGAAGGCGGCCCTGGCCTCCATCCGCGAGGAGCTGGGCGAGCGGCTCCGGGTTCTGCAGGCGCAGGGCAAGCTCCTCGAGGCCCAGCGCCTCGAGCAGCGCACCCGGTTCGACCTGGAGATGCTCGAGGAGATGGGCTACTGCCAGGGGATCGAGAACTACTCCCGGCACCTCACAGGCCGGAAGCCGGGCGAGCCCCCGCCGACCCTCATGGAGTACCTTCCCGCCGACGCCCTCGTCATCCTCGACGAGAGCCACGTCACCGTGCCGCAGCTCGTCGGCATGTTCCGCGGCGACCGCTCCCGGAAGGAGACCCTCGTGGAATACGGGTTCCGTCTGCCCTCGGCCCTGGACAACCGGCCGCTGATGTTCGAGGAGTTCGAGCGCTTCCCCCAGCAGCGGCTCTACATCTCGGCCACCCCGGCCGAGTACGAGATCACGAAGGCCCGCGGCCGCGTGGTGGAGCAGATCGTCCGGCCCACGGGGCTCATGGACCCCGAGATCGTCGTCCGCCCCGTGACCTACCAGGTGGACGACCTGCTGGGCGAGATCCGGAGGCGCGCCGAGCGGGGCGAGCGGGTCCTCGTGACGACCCTCACGAAGCGCATGGCCGAGAACCTCACGGAGTACTACGGGAGCCTCGGTGTGCGGGTCAAGTACATGCATTCCGACGTGCACACCCTGGAGCGGGTCGTCATCATCCGGGACCTGCGCCTGGGAAAATTCGACGTCCTCGTCGGCGTCAACCTGCTTCGCGAGGGGCTCGACATCCCCGAGGTGTCGCTCGTGGCCATCCTGGACGCCGACAAGGAGGGGTTCCTCCGCTCGGAGCGCTCCCTCATCCAGACCAGCGGACGGGCGTCGCGCAACGTGGCGGGTCAGGTCATCATGTATGCCGACCGGGTCACCGACGCCATGCGGGCCTGCATCGACGAGACTAAGCGCCGCCGGGCGATCCAGCGGGCATTCAACGAGGCGCACGGGATCACCCCGGAGACGATCCGCAAGTCCATCGACAGCGTGCTGGCCTCCGTCTACGAGGCCGACTACGTCACGGTGCCCGTCATGGAGCCGAGGGTGGAGTACGTCTCCGTCGCCGAGGTCCCGGAACTGATCGCGAGGCTGCGGGAGGAGATGAAGGCGGCGGCCCGGGAGTACGAGTTCGAGCGCGCGGCCGAGTTGCGCGACCGCATCCGCAAGCTCACGGAGCTGGAGATCGGGTTCGGAGGGGAGACGCCGGACGATGAAGCCGAGCCGGGCGACAGGCCGGCGGGAAGCACGAAGCGCGATGGAAAGCGGCGTGAGGG
>JAGPKU010000098.1 GCA_018053845.1 Syntrophobacterales bacterium | reverse complement strand
GGTCAGTCCCCGGAGAAAGCCCCCGTCAAGGCCGTCACCGATGCCCAGAAGCCCGCAGCGCCGAAAAAGACGATCCGCGTCAAGCATCTCACCGGGGAGATTCTCGCCGTCGATGCCAAGGCGAAGACCATCTCGGTCAGGGTGCGGGGAGAGGACATCCGGCTGCAGTTCGACGATCAGACCGTCGTCAAGGTCGATCTCGACCGCGTCAGGCCCCAGGAAATCCCCGCGGGTTCCCGGGCTGCCGTGAAATACGTCGAGAGCAGGGGACAGCGCGTGGCGAGAGGGATCTTCATCTCGACGGAAACCGCGGAGAAGAAAGATTCCCCGCCGCAGTCGTCCTTCCGCATCACCGCCTGAGCTCAGGCGCGTTCCCCGTTTTTATCCCCGTCCATCGGCAGGACCGTCCCGGATGCGGGTCCGCCTGCGGGTTTGCATCCCGTTTCCATATTCGGTATGATTGACTTCGGATCCATCTTTCCGGAAGAAGGAGGCGACATGACAAACTCGGCATCACGGAGACGGTTCGGCACGGCAGCGATGTTCGCCCTCTCCGTCTGCCTGGCGCTCCTCATCGTTTCCTGTGCCAGCGCACCCGTGACGGAGCGCAGGGGACTGCATCTCGTGCCGGATTCCGAAATGACCGCCATGAGCTACCAGGAGTACGGCAAGGTCCTGAAAAACTCGAAGCTCTCCACGGACATGGCGAAAGTGAACATGGTGCGCCGTGTGGGGCAGCGGATCGCGGCGGCATCCGAGGAGCTGCTGGAGGAGACCGGGCGCGGCGGCGACATCAGGAACTACAAGTGGGAATTCAACCTGATCGAGGACGACAAGACGGTCAACGCCTGGTGCATGCCCGGCGGCAAGGTGGCCGTCTACACGGGCCTTCTTCCTATCGCCCAGGACGAGAACGGCCTGGCCGTCGTCATGGGTCACGAGGTGGCCCACGCCATCGCCAAGCACGGCAACGAGCGGATGAGCCAGGGCCTGCTCGCCCAGTTCGGCGCCATCGGTCTTTCCCTGGCGCTCGCCCGGAGCCCCGGGGTCACCTCGGATATCTTCATGCAGGCCTACGGTGTGGGGACCCAGGTGGGCTTCTTGCTCCCGTACAGCCGGATTCACGAATCCGAGGCCGACCGCATCGGGCTCGTACTGATGGCCAAGGCCGGCTACGACCCCCGCGGGGCGGTCGCCCTGTGGCAGCGGATGAACGCCAGGGGCGGCTCGCGGCCGCCCGAGTTCCTGTCCACGCACCCGGCTCCGGAATCGAGGATCCGCGACATCGAGTCCCGGATCCCCGAGGCGATGCAGTACTACAAGCCGCGGCGCTGAGCGCCGGCCTCCGGACAACAGAAAAGGGGCCGAGAAACGCTCGGCCCCTTCGATGTTCTGGTAGCGGGGGATGGATTCGAACCACCGACCTTTGGGTTATGAGCCCAACGAGCTACCTGACTGCTCCACCCCGCGTTGTGATTGGATATGCTAGTATCCCGGCTCCGATAAGTCAAGCTCTTTTTCCCAAAGAGCCCAAGGGCATGGGCCTTTCGGAGCGTCCTAGAAGACGAACACCGCGGCAGCGAGGACCGTGGTCCACCCGCCCTTTCTCGGCACGATGTAGGACTGAGTCACGTTGCGCGTCCGGACGATCTTGCCGCTGATCTTGAAGATCTCCTTGTTTTCGTCCCAGCTCTTGTCGACGTCGAAATCGATCCCCAGGGTCGAGGCCAGCATGGCCGCCGCGAGGTCCTCGGCGTAATCACCGGCCTGCTTTTCCGTCTGGCCGAAGGCATGATGCTCGCTGATGTAACCGTACTGGGACGTGTCTGCGGGGATCGCGCAGCCCACGGACGCCGCCAGCAGGCGGTAGGGCTCGTTGCTCGAGCAGCGGCTCATGACGCAGTACGTGATCTCGCCGGGCTGCTTTTCCTTGAGCCCCTTGGCCTTGGAGATCATCTTGCACCCGGGAGGGAAAATGCTCGACACGTACACCAGGTTGAATTTTTCGATGCCGGCGTTCCGCAGGGCCAGCTCGAACGAGTGCAACTCTTCCTTGTGGTTCCCAACGCCCTTGGTAAAGAAGATTTTTTTCGGTACCCAGATATCCACGGCCGTTCTCCTTTATCCGGATTTTCGAGCCACGTACCCCATGACCCGGTAGGTCAGCCTCGCCGCCAGGAAGTCCGGCGCCACGATGCCGGCGATGGGCGCGAGCTCGACGACGTCAAAGCCGATCACGCGTTTCCTGCGGCAGACCTCGCGGAGCAGATCCAGCACGTCGTGCCAGAGCATCCCTCCCGGTTCGGGCGTTCCCGTCGCGGGCATAACGGAGGGGTCGAAGGCATCGAGATCGATGGTGATGTAGACGTCGTTCGACAGATGGCGAAGCACCTTGCCGACCCATGCCCGGTCCTTCCGGATGTCTGCCGCGGAAAAGACGGGCACCGTCCCCTTCCCCAGATAGTCCGCCTCCTCGGCGCTCATGCTGCGGATGCCGGCCTGGACCACGGGGCAGAGTTCCTTCATCCTCCTGCCGATGCAGGCGTGGCTGTACGGGGTGCCCTGGTAGGACATCCGCATGTCCGCGTGGGCATCCAGATGCAGCACCGTGAGTTTCGGGTATCGCTTCCGGGCGGCACGGACAGCCCCGAGCGTGATGCTGTGCTCGCCGCCGATCATCACAGGGACCTTCCCGATCCGGAAGACGCCGGAGACGGCCTCCTCGATGCGCGCCAGCATTCCCTCCGGGCCGGAGGCAACGGGCTCCAGCGGCTCCATCGTGTGAATGCCCGACCGGCAGGTCTCCGCGCCGATTTCCTCGTCGTAGAGCTCCATGTTGCAGGAGGCCTCGAGGATGGCCGCGGGCCCCTTGCGCGTCCCCCCCTGGTAGGTCGTCGTCAGGTCGTAGGGGACGGGCACCACGACAAACGCCGCGTCTTCGAGCGCCGCGTATTGTTCTTCGATTCCGCCGAAATTCATGGGACCTTGCTTTGACCGGGGGCTCCTCACTGATTTTAAGGTGTGTTTGCTAACACATTCGACCCCGGCTGTCCACTTTTTTTGTCCTTCCCGGGGACGTGGAGAAAACCGCCCTGCGCGTGCCCCTCAGGGCCTCGCACCCCGGAAGCCCAGCTCGAACCGATCGCCGTCCAGGCTCAGGTAGGACCCGTGGGCGAGCCAGTCGCCCAGCAGTGCGAAATGTCTCTGCCTGCCGCCGATCGTGTGCGTCCTGAGCAGGGGCAGATGGCAGTGGCCGAGGATGACCGCATCGAATCCCTCGGAGAACTTCGCGAGTGCGAAGTCCTCCATTTTTGCGGCCAGGCCCTCCTGCGGTTTTGCGAGGTACTCCTTGCTGGCGTCGGAGCTGCGCCGCGCCAAAGTCCAGAGCATCGACAGGGGCAGCCGCTTCTGCAGGGCGTAGAACCAGGGGCTGCGCAGGATCTTCCGAAGGAACCGGTACCCCCGGTCGGTCCGGTCCACCAGGTCGCCGTGGGCGATGTAGATCGTCTTGCCTCCCAGCACGACCCGGGCATCGCACGGGAACACCTCGATCCCGTGGTACCGGGTGAAATAGTCGGCCAGGAAAAAATCGTGGTTGCCCTCGAAGAGGTGAACCTGCACGCCGCCGCTCTGCATCGCGGCCAGCCGGTCGATGATGGGCCGAAACCCGGGGTACGCGACACCCTCCCTCGCGAACCAGAAGTCGAAGAGGTCGCCCACGACAAAGAGGTGGTCGAGGGAGCCCGCGACCTCCCCTAGGAACGCCAGGAGGCAGGCGGCCGCCTCGTCGGCCGAATCCCGGGCGTGCACATCGGAGAAAAAGACCGCCCTCATCCCCTCTTCCGCGATTTTCCGGCTGCGGCGCCCGTCGTCGTCTTCTTTCGAACGATCTCCTCGGCATTGCGGAACATCCGGGCCGCCTCGGCCTCCGTGAGCCCTGCACCGCGGGCGACGCGACGGGCGAACTCGCGGCGGATGAGGTCGCCGGGGGCGTGGGCATCCGTGTTGAGCAGCAGGGGGGCCCCGTGCCTGCGGGCCAGCGCCGCCACGTGGCCGTTTGCGAGGCTGTGGCCCTTGCGGGCCGAGATCTCGAGGTGGATGCCCGCCTTTGCCGCCAGTTGCACCGAGTCCTCGTCGATCAGGCCCGGATGCGCGAGGATGTCGATGTCCGACTGCACGGCGGCCAGGTTCGTTCCCTCGATGACCGGCTCCACGAGCGTCTCCCCGTGAACCACGATGATCCGGGCCCCGGCCTTTCGGGCTTCCTTCGCCAGGGCGGGGATCCAGCGGGGCGGCACGTGGGTGATCTCGATCCCCGGCAGGACGAAGATCCCGTAGGCCTCGGAGATCTTCCCGCAGACCCGGGACACCCGCTCGAGGATGAAATCGAAGTTGGACTGGTCGGCGTGGTCCGTGATGGCCAGGGCGCGGTATCCCGCCGCTGCGGCCCTCCGGGCCAGTTCCGACGGGATCAGCTCCCCGTCGCTGAAGAGCGAATGCGTGTGCAGATCGATCATGGACTGCCTCCTCCGGGCCTGCGGCGCGGGCCCGTCATTTCCCCGGCTCGGAAAGTAATCGTTGATTTACAGGATTTGATTGGATTAATAAAGAAAAAACTGATACTTGAGGCAGTCGGTCACCGGGCCCCAACCGGCGAAACCGGCCACAACCCGCAGGGCGGCACAAGGGCATGTTCAGCATTCTGAACCGATACATCTTCCGGGAAATCCTCTACCCCTTCCTGTTGACCCTCTTCGTCTTCACCTTCGTGCTCATCATGGGCCGCATCCTGAGCCTCGTCGATCTCATGATCAACAAGGGGGTCGCATTCTCGGACATCCTGAAGCTGATCCTTTACCTCATGCCCGCGCTGATGCTGTTCACGATTCCCCTGGCGCTCATCATCGCGATCCTGATCGGGATCGGCCGCCTGTCACGGGACAACGAGTTCACGGTCTTGAAGGCCTGCGGGCTGAGCCTCCACCAGATCGCCGCGCCCGTGCTGGCCGCCTCCCTGATGGCCTTCGGCCTCGCGGCCCTGACCAGTTTCTTCCTCATCCCCCGGGGCAACGCCGAGGCGAAGAATCTTCTCTTTGCGATCGTCAAGCAGAAAGCCAGCGTGGGGATCAAGGAGAAGGTCTTCAACGACGACTTCCGCGGCATCGTCATCTACGCGGACCGCATCCCCGTCCACGGCGATGCCATGGAGGGGGTTCTGCTCTACGACGACAGGACCGCCGACGAGCCGAGCACGATCATCGCCGCGAGAGGCACGCTGGTCTCGAACCCGCAGTCCCTGACGGTGACGCTGCGGCTCGAGGGCGGCAGCATCCACACCGTCGATGCCCAGTTCAAGAACTACAAGAAGGTCGATTTCAGCACCTACGACGTCCGCCTCGACTTCAAGGGCTCGGCCGCCGACGAGCGACGCGTCAAGTTCAGCAGGCTCGACGAGATGACCCTCTCGGAGCTCCGCCGGGGGATCGACGCCCCCGAACCCCAGGGGCCGACGAGGCGCGAGCTGCTGATCGAGCTCAACCAGCGGCTGGCGAGCCCCTTTACCTGCCTGATCTTCGCCCTGCTGGGCATCCCCCTGGGGATCCAGTCGAGCCGCTCGGGCAAGATGCGGGGCTTCACCGTCGGGATGGCCCTCGTCATGGTCTACTACGTGTTCCTGCTCTACGGGAAGGCCCTCGGCGAGACCGGGAAGGTCCCGGCCGCCCTCGGGGTCTGGGCCCCCAACGTGCTCTTCATGGCCGCGGGGCTCCACGTCTACTTCGCCAGGGCCCGGGAACGGGATATCCTCCCGGCGGGGCTGCCGCTGCGGAAGGGGAACGGGTGAGCGGATGACCGTGCTCGATCGATACATCTCGCGAGAGTTCGTCCTGACCTTCGCGTTCGTCCTGCTCGCCTTCCTGTGCCTGTACATGGTGGTGGACTTCTTCGAGCGGATCCGGATGTTCCTCAGCAACCACGCGACCCTCCGGCAGATCGTGTCCTACCACCTCTACACGGTGCCCTCCGTGACGGCCATGATGATGCCGGCCTGCGTCCTGCTGGCCGCGCTGATCACCTTCGGGCTGCTGTCGCGGAATCACGAGATCGTGGCCATGCGGGCCAACGGGATCAGCCTCTACCGGATCGCGCTGCCCGTGACGGCCTTCGCGATCGTCGCCTGCGCCGTGAATTTCCTGCTCAACGAGTTCGTCACCCCGGCGGCCAACCGGCGGGCGGAGTACATCAAGTACGTGGAGGTGCAGAAGAAGAAGGAATGGGGGGCCTTCAAGGAGAACCAGATCTGGTACAAGAGCGGCAACGCCGTCTACAACTTCAAGCTCGTCTCCCCTTCGGAAAACCGCATCCAGGGCGTCACGATCCACCATCTCGACGCCGGGTTCTCTCTCGTTTCCCGCATCGACGCCCGCGAGGCACGCTGGACGGGGGAGCGATGGGAGCTCCGGGACGTGCTCCGCACCACCTTTGCCGGCCCGGACTTCCCGTCCATCGAGCGCCTGCCGGCGCTTCCCGTCGAGATCGCCGAGAGGCCGGAAGATCTCCAGGCCGTGCAGAAAAGCGCGGATCAGATGGGCTTCCGCGAGCTCAGGGACTACATCGG
>JAGPKU010000097.1 GCA_018053845.1 Syntrophobacterales bacterium | reverse complement strand
TGGCCACGGTGGCCGTCTCGCGGCTCATGGGGCTTCACTTCATCCCCGTGACCCGCGAGGACTTCGACATGGCCCTGGGGCAGTCGACCTACTTCCACAAAGGCATCCAGGCCCTCATGGACACCCTTCGTTCCCCCGGTTTCCGGGAGCGTTTCGACAAGCTCGGGGGCTACGGGTTCGAAGATTCGGGGAAGATTCTCTATTCCAGTATCTGAAGGAGGTGCGCGATGAAGCGAAAACTGTTGCCCATGCTGTTGAGCATCCTGCTCCTCGTGCCGGGTCTTTGCTGGGCGCAGAAGGGCGGCTTTGTATTCATGGCCAGCACCATCGGCCCCATCGACTCGGGGATCGTGGCGGCGCTGGAGGATCAGTTCGAAAAGGAAACGGGCATCCGGGTGCGCCACGTGGGCGCAGGGACCGGCGCCGCCCTGAAGATCGGCGAGAAGGGCAATGTCGATCTCGTCATGGCCCACGCAAAGGCACTGGAGGAGAAATTCATCGCCGACGGCTACGGCACCGAGCGGATCCCCCTGATGTACAACGATTTCGTCATCCTGGGCCCGGCTGCCGACCCCGCCGGGATCAAGGGCATGAAAACGGGCGCCGAGGCCCTGAAGGCGATCGCCGCGAAGCAGGCGCTCTTCATCACCCGCGGCGACAAATCGGGAACCCACGTGGCCGAGATGGACATCTGGGCCAAGGCCGGGATCAAGCCCGCCGGCCCCTGGTACGTCACCTACGAGAAGGGTGCCGAGGGCAATGCGCCGACGACCCGTTTTGCCGACCAGAAGGGGGCCTATGTGTTCATGGACCGGGCCACCTATCTGTCGCTGAAGAAGGAGATCAAGCTTGTCATTCTCGTGGAAAAGGACGAGGCCCTGCTGAACTACATCTCGCTTATTCCCGTGAATCCGAAGAAGTTCCCCCGCGTGAACCACGGCGACACGATGACGTTCGTCAAGTGGCTCACCGACCCGAAGAAAGGGCAGAAACTCATCGCCGATTTCGGCAAGGACAAGTACGGCACCCCCCTCTTCTTCGCCAACTCGAAGGAGTGGCAGGCCACGCAGAAGAAGTGAGGAAGCGCCGAAGATCGGAAAAGAGGAAAGGAATCGAAAACAACATAAAAGGAGTGCCGATATGAAACGAACCTTCACCGCATTGATCCTGTTCATGTTGCTGGCGTGCCTGCTTGCGTTCACTGCCACGGCAGCGGCGCAGCCGGCTCAGAAAAACGTCATTCTCGCCACCACGACCAGCACCCAGGACTCGGGGCTTCTCGACGTCCTGATCCCCATGTTCGAGAAGAAGACGGGCTACTTCGTGAAAACGATCGCCGTGGGTTCCGGCCAGGCCATGGCCATGGGCGCAAAGGGCGAGGCCGACGTCCTGCTGGTCCACTCGCCTGCGGCGGAGAAGAAGTTCATGGCCGACGGAAACGGCGTGGAGCGACGGCTCGTCATGCACAACGACTTCATCATCGTGGGACCCCCTGCCGACCCGGCAAAGATCAAGGGCATGAAAAAAGCCTCGGAGGCCTTCAAGAAGATCGCGGCCTCGGGGAGCATCTTCACGTCCCGCGGCGACAACTCGGGGACCCACGCCAAGGAGAAGGAAATCTGGAAGGCCGCGGGCGTGAAGTACGAGGGCGAGAGGTGGTACCAGCAGACGGGGCTCGGCATGGGCCAGACCCTGGCCGTGGCGGCCGAGAAGAAGACCTACACGTTGGCCGACCGGGGGACCTACCTGGCCCTGAAGAAGGGCCTGGGCCTCGACATCCTCGTCGAGGGCGACGGGATCCTGCTCAACATCTACCACGTCATCGAGGTGAACCCCAAGAAGTGGCCCAAGGCCAACTTCGCAGGCGCCAAGGCATTCGCCGACTTCATGGTTTCCAGGGAAGCCCAGGACGTGATAAAGACCTTCGGCGTCGACAAGTTCGGCTCGCCGCTGTTCTTCCCCGATGCCGGCAAGAAGGAGGAGGCCCTGGGCATCTAAATGGACATCATCCTTGAAGGCATCCGACAGGCCTTCATCCTGCTGTTCAGCCTCGACCCGGAGGTCATCGGGATCACCTGGTTTTCTCTGAAGGTCTCGGGCACGGCGACGTTCATCAGCCTCTTTATTGGAATGTCCATCGGGACCGTCGTCGCATTGACGCAGTTTCCCGGGAGGCACCTGGTCGTGAGCCTCATCAACACGGGGATGGCACTGCCCCCCGTGGTGGTGGGGCTCTTCGTCACCATCTTCCTGTGGCGAAACGGGCCCCTGGGCTTTCTGGAGATCCTCTACACGCCGGCGGCCATGATCATCGCCCAGGCCATCATCGCGACTCCCATCGTCATGGGGATTTCGCTGGCGGCCATGCAGCAGCTGCCCCGGAAACTGCGCCTCCAGATCCTCGCCCTGGGGGCCACGCGCATCCAGATGGTATGGATCCTCATCCGCGAGGCAAGGCTGCCGCTGCTGGCGGCCGTCATGGCCGGATTCGGCGGCGTCATCTCCGAGGTCGGCGCCTCCATCATGGTGGGCGGCAACATCAAGGGCTACACCCGCGTCCTCACGACGGCCACGGTCATGGAGACGAGCCGGGGCAACTTCGACATCGCCATCGCGCTGAGCATCATCCTGCTGCTCTTCGCCTACCTGATCAATCTCGTCCTCACCTACATCCAGCAGAGGGAAAGGCCGAGATGAAAACGATCCTGGAGGCAAAAAACCTGAACGTGATCCGCGGAGGAAGCCTGCTGGTGGACGTCCCCGGTCTCGAGATATTCGAGGGGGAGACCCTGTCGCTCATCGGACCCAACGGAGCGGGAAAGACAACGCTGCTGCAGGCGCTCTGTTTCCTCATGAAACCATCGACGGGACAGATCCTCTTCCGGGGGCAGGCGGTGGGTGCCGCTCAGCACGTCCTGGAATACAGGCGCAGGCTTGCCATGGTCTTCCAGGAGCCCCTTCTCTTCGACACGACGGTCTTCAACAATGTCGCTTCGGGGCTCAGAATCCGAGGCCAGGGAGGTGCAGAATTCAGGCGCGTCGTGGAGTCGCAGCTGGAGCGTTTCGGCATCGCGCACCTGCGCGACCGCTCCGCCAAGACGCTCTCCGGGGGGGAGGCCCAGAGGACAAGCCTCGCCCGGGCCTTTGCGATCTCGCCGGAGATCCTCTTTCTCGACGAGCCCTTCGCAGCCCTCGACCCGCCCACGCGCGAGTCGATCGTCACGGACCTGGAAAAGGTGCTGGCCGAGACGAAGACCACCACGCTCATGGCCACCCACGACCGAAACGAGGCGCTTCGCCTCTCGGACCGCATCGCCGTCATGGAGAAGGGCCGGATCGCGCAGATCGACAGGCCGGCCGTCATCCTCAACCGGCCCATCGACGAGTTCGTCGCCTCCTTCGTCGGGACCGAGACGATCCTGTACGGCCGGATCCGGGAGAAGAGCCGGGGAACGCTTGCGGCCGTGGTCAACGGAACGGAAATCGAAGCGGTCGGCGATGCCCTGCCGGGGGAAGAGGTGATCCTCTGCATCCGCCCGGAGAACGTGACCCTGGCCATGGCCGGGGGGGACGCGGCGACAAGCGCACGAAACACCTTCACCGGCAGGATCGAGCGCATCGTGCCCATGGGGCTGTACCAGCGCGTCCACCTCGATTGCGGGTTCCCCCTCGTGGCCTATGTGACAAGTCAGTCCCTCGAGGGTATGGGTCTGATCGAGGACCTCCAGGTGGCGGCCTCCGTCAAGGCGACGGCCATCCATGTCATCCGGCAGGGCAGAAGACCCGCCGGCACGCACTGAGCCGGAACGGCCCGTCCAGGGACCCCTTTCCATCGGGCGCCGGCCGCACTATATTGAACCCATGACGCAGAGCCACCCCCGGATCGAACGGGAGAGAAAAACCGTCGAGGCCATGATTCGCCTCTTCTGCAGAAACCGCCACGGCTGCAGGAACCTTTGCCCGTCCTGCGAAGAGCTCCTGGCTTACGCCGGGAAGCGCCTGGAGGCGTGCCCCTACGGCAAGGACAAACCGGCCTGCGCCCATTGTCCCGTGCACTGCTACAAGCCAGGGATGCGCGAGCAAATCCGTCAGGTCATGCGATATTCGGGTCCCCGAATGATGTGGAAGCACCCCTTGCTTGCCGCCTATCACCTCGCCGACGGGCGCAGGAAAGCGCCTGCCCGACCTGCCCCGAAAAACCGGCCGCCGGGGAAATAACCCTTGACAAGTACTTGAAAAGGCTTTAAGTTAGGCATGCTTTGAACCGGTTGTGACACATATTGTCCCCAGAGGCCGTAAGAGGCCATGGGGGTTTTTTTTGGCCTGATTGATGCGGGACCTGCCGGTTCAAGCGAGGAGGATCATGGGAAAAAGAAATCACAACCAGTTCATCAAGCGGCAAAAAGAGCTGGAACGTCAGCGAAAAGCAGCCGAGAAGATGGCCCGGCGCCAGGGAAAGGGCATGAGAGGCGAGCCCGCGGTGGAAACCGTCGGCCCGCAACCTGTTGCGGCCGAGACCGAAGCGTAGACAATTGTTCACGATCGCCCGCCCCGGGGGCGGGCACGGCGGGAGCCGTCCCGTCGGCAATGTCAGAAAAGAGGTTTGTTCGTTCATGAGTTTCAAGTCGTTCGAGTTGCACCCCCAAATTCAAGCGGGCATCGAGGCCCTCGGTTACGAGGAGCCCACGCCGATCCAGTCCCGGTGTATCCCGCTGATCCTGCAGGGCCGGGACGTCATGGGCATGGCCCAGACCGGCACGGGGAAGACGGCCGCCTTCGGCCTGCCGATCCTGCAGAGGCTGATGTCGGGGCCGCGCAGGCGCGTCCGCGCCCTCATCGTCGCCCCCACGCGTGAGCTGGCCGAGCAGATCCACGAGGCCATCGGACAGCTGGGCCGCAAGACGAAAGTGAAGAGCGTCACCGTGTACGGCGGCGTGAAGCAGAACCCCCAGGTCAAGAAGCTGCGGGACGGCGCCGAGATCGTCGTGGCCTGCCCGGGCCGACTTCTGGACCTCATGGACCAGGGGGTCATCGATCTCTCCCACCTGGAAGTGCTGGTCCTGGACGAGGCGGACCGCATGTTCGACATGGGGTTCATGCCCGATGTCAGGAGGATATTGAGCCGGATCCCCGCCGAGCGCCAGACCCTGCTCTTCTCGGCCACCATCCCCGATGAAATCCGGGACCTCGCGAAAGACATCCTGAAGGACCCGGTCGCCGTGCAGGTGGGCGAGGCGGCGCCGGTGTCCACGGTCTCCCACGCCCTGTACCCCGTCGAGCAGCACCTCAAAACGGCGCTGCTCGTGAAGATCCTGGAACGCACGGACACCGATTCGGTCCTCATCTTCACCCGGACCAAGGACCGGGCGACGCGCGTGGCCAAGCACCTCAAGAAGGCGGGCTTCCCGGTCACGTTCCTCCAGGGGGACCTCTCCCAAAGCCAGCGACAGGAAGCGCTCAACGGCTTCAGGAACGGCAAGTACCGGATCCTCGTGGCCACCGACATCGCCGCCCGCGGCCTCGACATCTCCCGGATCTCCCATGTGATCAACTACGACATGCCCGACACGGTCGACGCCTATACCCATCGCATCGGGCGGACGGGCCGGGCCGAGCGGACCGGGGATGCCTTCACCTTCGTGACGCGCGAGGACCGGGCCTTCGTCTGGGAAATCGAAAGAGTGCTGGGCGAACCGATAGAAAGAAGGACGCTCGAAGATTTCGACTACACCGCTCCGCCGAGGCCGGCCGGCCGCGACGGCCGGAAGCGGCCGTCGGGGCGCGACCGGGAAGCGGAGGCGCCGAGACCGCAGCCGGTGTCGAGCGATCTGTCGGTCTTCGCCGCGTTTCATGCCGCCGCGGGATTCCCGGTGAAGGCGCGGAAGGTGACCCTCTTTTCGACACCCCGATCGAGATCGCGCCGCCTGCGCAGCGCCCGCTGAGCCGGGAGTGCACCCCGGGGACCACGATTCGCATTGCAGTGGGGCCCCGGTTGTGATAACCACACGTTTAGTTTTTCATTCGAGCGGGAGACGGGATCGGGGTATCATCACAGGAAACATCTTTTCCCAGGAGAGGTCGATGAAGATTTACGTCGGGAACATGCCCTACAGTGTCACGGAAGAGGATCTCAAGCAGGCCTTCGAAGCGTTCGGCCAGGTCGAGTCCGTGACGATCATCAAGGACAAGATGAGCGGACAGTCCAAGGGTTTCGGCTTCGTCGAAATGGGCTCGGCCGAACAGGCCCAGGCCGCCATCAGCGGGATGAACGGAAAGGATCTGAAGGGACGGAAACTCAACGTCAACGAGGCGCGCCCCCGCCAGGACGACGGTCGCGGCGGCGGCATGCGGCGCCCCGGCGGCGGCGGCGGAAGGCCCCGATACTAGACCCCGGCTTTTTCTCTCGCAACAACCGAAGGCAATCGGGGTCTCCCGGATACGGGAGGCCCCCGCACTTCTCATCGGCTCCCGTTCCGCAGCAGGATCGGAACCCGGAGGGCCGCGTGCATCGAGGTGCATGCAGCGGCTGCAGCCGCCCTCTCGAAGGCCGTCGGCGGGCCTTCGCGACCAGCGACAACAGGGGGAATGCGTGTTGATCCTGAACCGCTCGGGCCGCGGGCCCGATATCGCTTATCCCTGCCCCTGGGGCTACAAGGTCATCGGCTCGGACGCGGAGCGCCTGCGAGGCGCCATCGCCGAGGT
>JAGPKU010000096.1 GCA_018053845.1 Syntrophobacterales bacterium | reverse complement strand
CCGGTATTTTTTCTGCGGGCGTATTTTAATCGTTGAATTTCACGCCGATTTTTTATATAGTCACGGGCAATCTTAGGGGGGAGAGCGAGCCAACCACTCTCCGCGGGATGTTTCAAGGATCCTGTATTTTCGTCACGGCTTGTCGAGTCCTGGGCCGATGCAATTCTACAACTCATCGTGAACCATCCTCATGGAATCCGACCTTGCGTCGTCCGGCTCTGCAAGTCCATCTCAACACCACCGAACCAGAAAGAGAAATTCATCCACAAGGAGGGTATCGTATGGTCAGAAACTTGATCAAGTTGCTCGTTGTCGTACTGAGTCTGGCCCTGCTGGGCGGCTGCGCCACGGTCATCAAGCCCATCCCGGCACAGGACCTCAACCCGAAACTGAAATCCGGCGCGCTGGTCCAGAAGACCGACAACTTCCAAGTCATCATGGACACCTCTGCATCCATGGAGGAGCCCTACGAGTGGAAGCATTTCGCCTACACCACGCCCATGAAGACCAACAAGCTCGAGTACCAGCAGCACCTCGTGCGGCTCTTCAACGACACGATTCCCAACCTCAAGCTCACCGCCGGCCTGCGGGACTTCGCGGGTCAGCGCTGGCTCACCCGTCCCTTTGACACCAAGCTCTGGTTCGGGATGGCCCCCTACGTGAAGGAGGACTTCGGCAAGGCCATCTTCGAGGTCAACACGGCGGGCGTGGAGAGCCCGCTGGACAAGGCCCTCGACGCGGCCACGGCGGACCTGAAGCCCCTGGCGGGCAAGTCGGCCGTCGTGATCTTCTCCGACGGACTCGAGATGCCGAAGGCCCCTGCCTCGGCGCAGGCGATGAAGGCGGCCCTGCAGGACCGGGTCTGCATCTATGCCGTCCTGATCGGCAAGGACCCCACGGGTGAGGGCAAGGCCCTGCTCGACAAGGTCGTGAAGGCTGGCCAGTGCGGGTTCATGGTGACGGGCCAACAGGTCGAGTCCGCCGCCGGCATGGCCGACTTCGTGGAGAAGATCTTCCTCGGTCCGCCCGTGGCGGCCGCTGCAGTGCCTCCCGCTGCCGTTCTGCCCCCGGGCGTGGTTTCGCAGCTCGACACGATCTACTTCGACTTCGACAAGTACAACGTGAAGCCCGAGTTCAAGGATGTGGTGAAGAAGAACGCCGATTACTTCAAGACCAACAAGGCCAACAACGTTCTCATCGCCGGCAACTGCGACGAGCGCGGCACCAACGAGTACAACATGGCCCTCGGCCAGAGGAGGGCGGACTCGGCCGCCAAGGCGCTGAAGGCGGCGGGCGTCGAGGAAAAGCGGATCAAGACGGTGAGCTGGGGCGAAGAGAAGCCCGTCTGCAAGGAGTCCAACGAGGCCTGCTGGTCCAAGAACCGCAACGCCATGTTCTTCGTGATGCAGCCGTAAACCGAGCCCGAAGGCCGGAGGCACGGAGCCGAAGGCCGAGGCTTTCGAAAAAAGGGGCCCCTGATGCAGGGGCCTCTTTTTTTTCCTCAATCCCCTTTCATCCCCCTTTGCATAGGGACTGTGTCGTAAAGCCTAATTTGTCATTGCGCACAAGCGGAACGCGATGCGGAATCCAGTATTATCAGCTGTTTTCGGATGCCCGCCTTCGCGGGCATGACGATATTTCGTTCAATTTCCCTGTTGCAACACAATCTCAAAAGGGGGAAAGAGAGGGATTTTCTTGTTCCGGAATCCGGGTTTTGGATCCCCGATTCTCGCCGCGAAACGGCATGCCTGTCGCCTATACTCCGGCTTTACGGAACACTTCTGCGATCATGGCTCGCGCCTCCTCCTGGATCCTGGCGAGGTGCTCCCGGTCCCGAAAGCTCTCCGTGTAGACCTTGTAGATGTTCTCCGTCCCCGACGGCCTCGCCGCAAACCACCCGCTGCGGGTTACGACCTTCAGGCCGCCGATGGGCATGCCGTTTCCGGGCGCCTCGGTGAATCGGGCCTCGATGGGTTCCCCGGCCAGCTCCGATGTGTCGATCTGCGCGGGCGAGAGCTTCTCGAGCAGCGCCTTCTGCTCCGCCGTCGCCGCCACGTCCATCCGCTCGTAGAGGGGGCTTCCGAATCGCGCCGCGATTTCCGCGTAGTGCTCCCCCGGGTCGCGGCCCGTCTTCGCCGTGATCTCGGCCGCCAGCAGTCCCATGATGAGCCCGTCCTTGTCCGTCGTCCAGACGGTGCCGTCCATCCTCAGAAAGGAGGCCCCGGCGCTCTCCTCGCCGCCGAACCCGCAGGTGCCGTGGAGAAGACCGTCGACGAACCACTTGAACCCCACGGGGACCTCGCAGAGCTTCCTCCCGAGGTCGGCGGCCACCCGGTCGATGAGGCTGCTCGAGACGAGCGTCTTGCCCACGACGGCATCGAGCCGCCAGCCGGGCCGGTTCCGGAACAGGTACCGGATGGCCACGGCGAGGTAGTGGTTGGGGTTCAGGAGCCCGGCGCTGCGCGTCACGATGCCGTGGCGGTCGCCGTCGGGGTCGTTGCCGAAGGCGATGTCGAAGCGGTCCTTGAGCCCGATGAGTCGCGCCATCGCGTACGGGGAGGAGCAGTCCATGCGGATCTTCCCGTCCTTGTCGACGGTCATGAAGCCGAAGGTCGGGTCCACGTCGCGGTTGACCACGTCGAGGCGGATGCCGTAGCGGTCGGCCACGGGGTCCCAGAAGGGCAGGGAGGCCCCCCCCATGGGGTCCACGGCGATCCGGATCCCCGACTCCGCGATGCGCTTCATGTCGACGACGTTCGCGAGGTCCTCCACGTAGAGGGCGATGTAGTCGTGCTCTTGCGTCGTGGCGGCCCTGATCGCCTTTTCGAACGCCGTTCTCCTGACGCCCTGCAGGGCGGCCGCAAGGTAGCGGTTGGCCCGGTCCTCGATCCAGCGCGTCGCCTCCACGTCGGCGGGCCCGCCCTCGGGGGGGTTGTACTTGAACCCGCCGTCCTCGGGGGGGTTGTGGGAGGGCGTGATGACGATCCCGTCGGCGAGTCCCGACGCCCGGCCCCGGTTGTACGTCAGGATCGCGTGCGAGATGACCGGTGTGGGCGTGTACCCGCGGCCGGCCTGCACCATCGCGTGGACCCCGTTTGCGGCGAGAACCTCGAGGGCCGTCGCGAAGCTGGGCTCCGAGAGGGCGTGGGTGTCCATGCCCACGAAGAGGGGGCCGGCCCCCCGCGCGGCGCGGTAGTCGCAGATGGCCTGGGTCGTGGCCAGGATGTGGTCTTCGTTGAAGCTTCGGTTCAGCGACGATCCGCGGTGCCCCGAGGTCCCGAAGGCGACACGTTCTTCGCTGCGGCGCGGGTCCGGGTGCTCCGTGTAGTAGGCCGTCACCAGGCGGGGGATATTGGCAAAGAGCGATTTCGGGGCCGGCTTTCCGGCCAGTTCGTGAAGGGCCATGGGGTTCCTCCGTCTCTCGGGCTGGTGTTTTTTTATATCATACCCTCTCTGCGGTGACGAGCCTTCGCATGCGCCGCGATCCCGGGCTTGACAGGCCGGGTGCGATGAGTTATTTCACCATGCGAGATCACCCTCCACGACACGGAACCGGCCATGGCCCAACCCAAGCGAGTGAACTCCCTGATCCGCGGGCTCGAGATCCTCGAGACGTTCACGCCGAGCGATCCCCGCCTCAGCCTCCAGGAGCTGGCCGCAAGGACCGGCCTGCCCAAGACGACGGTGCACCGGTTCCTCAAGACCCTGCTGGCGATGAATTACGTGACGCTCGACCCCCGCGCCAGGGTCTATTCCCTGGCCCCGAGGGTCATGGCGCTCGGCTTCTCCGTCCTTTCGGGGATGGACCTGCGCCAGACCGCCTATCCCTTCATGGAGGCCCTCTCCCGCCAGACGGACCAGAATGTCAACCTTGCCGTCCTGGACCGCACGGAGATGCTCTACATCGAGCGAATCACCGTCCGGCGGATCATCAGCACCAACCTCTACGTGGGGAGCCGCGTGAACTGCTACCTGACGGCCATGGGGAGGGCGCTGATCGCGTTTCTTTCCCCTGAGCGGTACGACCGGCTCCTGCAGGAACTGCTCAAGGACAGGGATGCGGTCCCGCACATCGGCCGGCACGGCGAGAAGCTCGCCGCGATCCTCGAGGTTGTCCGGCTCAAGGGGTACGCGTCCAACGACGGGGAGTGGGTCCCGGGGCTTCGGGCCATCGGGGTGCCCGTCTTCAACGGCCGCGGCGAGGTGGAGGCCTCCCTGAACATGTCCTTCATCAGCCAGATGGTCGGATTCGACGAGATGATCGAGAACTATGTGGAGCCCCTCATGACGGCGGCGGGGAAGATATCCGCCGCGCTCGGCTTCGACGGCCATTTGCGCCGCCCGGGATGATCACCCCGCGCGGGGTCGGAAAACACAAAAAGGGGATCGCCGCTGCGGCAATCCCCTTTTTTCTGGCGTCCCCACGGGGAGTCGAACCCCGGTCGTCGGCGTGAAAGGCCGATGTCCTAGGCCTCTAGACGATGGGGACGCGTCTGTTCAGGGTAAAAAGAGGGCCGGAACGATCCGGCCCGGTTTTCCTTCGGAAGGCGTCTATATAGCCCTGCCGGAGCAGGAATGTCAAGCGGCAAATACAGAGTCCGGGGCCGAGGGTACAGGCAGGGGGTTTTCGGAAGCCGCCAGGGCCGGTTTACTCGTGATTCCCGAAGCCCGATGCCCGCGCGAAGCGCTAGAACACGACAGGTTCCCTCATCATCGACTCCCGTGCCTTCCAGGCCAGCTCCGCCATGTCGGGGTGGGTGTCCCGCAGGGCGGCGATCTGCCGCAGGTTGTCGGCCGTCCGGGAGACGAGCATGGCCATGTCCCCGTCGGCGAAGCCGTAGCGCTCGACGATGCGGTCCCAGTCGCGGCCCCGGGCCCAGTCGTAGATCACGGCCGCCGTCCAGAGGGGCAGGGGGTTGAGCCCGAAGCCCGCGGCGTCGAGCCTCTCCATCATGGGGAAGACCGTGTCGATGACCCGGTCGTAGGCGGCGACGAGCCTCCTGGGGAGTTCCTTGCGCTTGACGGCGATCTCCTGCCCCCGGTCGTACACGAAGGGCGCGATCACGGCGGCCAGCAGCGCCGCGTCGTCGCGGGGCAGGGCGTCCCGCCGCAGGCACTCGGCGATCAGCACGGGGTGGTCGAGACGCAGCTGCGAGGCCCAGACGCCGTCGGCCGTGAGGCGGTCGTCGTCGCCCACGAACCCCTCGGCCTTCAAAAAGTCCAGGTGCCGCTGAAACGCCCGCCAGAGACGCGAGGCGGCGCTCTTCCGGCCCTCCCGGCCTTGCCCGGACTGCTGGAAGGCCGCCAGCGAGTTCTCGAAGATGTGCCGCACGTCCTCCAGGTCCTGCGACAGCAGCAGGTTGAGCACCATGGAGAAGTCGTTGCGGATCCGGCTCACGATGTCCTCGGCGCGCGTGAAGACGAGCCTGCGGACGTGCTCGAGGTCCATGAACCGCCCGGGGACGATCAGCAGGAAGCCGATGTTGTCCTGGCCGCGGCGTCCGGCCCTTCCCGTCATCTGGTGGAATCCCGTTGCGTCGAGCGGCACGCACTCGTGCCCGTTGAAGGTGTCCGAGTTGAACAGGACGATGGTCCGGGCCGGGAAATTCACGCCCGCCGCCACGGTGGAGGTGGCGAAGATGGCGTCGAGGTGCCCGCGCTTCATCAGGTTCTCCACGAGGAATTTCCACGGCGGCAGCTGCCCGCCGTGATGCGCGGCGACGCGGCACTGCCGCAGCTGCGCGAGCTGCTTGTGCTGCGCAAGGCGCGGGGTGCGGTCGATCTGCTCCCGGAGCGCCTCGTCGAAGCCCTCGTCCGCCGGCCGGCCTGCGGCGCGGCAGCTCTTCAGGGCGCTGTCGCACTCCGCGCGGGACTGCAGGAAGAAGATGGCCGGCAGGAGGTTGAAGTGCCTCAGCACCCGGATGATCTCGCCGTAGGGCGGGATCCCGCGGCCGCCGCGCCTGTGCTTTCCCCGTTCCCGGACGAACTGCTCGACGCGGCCGAAGAACCTGCGCTTGTTGAGAAAGGGCATGAGACGCCCCGAGGGGTGGAGGAACAGCGGGTAGAGGGGCACCGGCCGCCGCCTCTCCTCGATGACGACGCAGGGCTTTCGGCGCAGGCCCTCGAGCCAGGCGGCGATCTGGCGGCCGTTCTCGATCGTGGCGGACAGCAGCAGGAGGTTGACCCGCACGGGCAGGTAGATCATGATCTCCTCCCAGACCACGCCGCGCTCCTCGTCGCCGAGGTAGTGGGCCTCGTCGAGGATCACGAGATCGAAGGGCAGGTCGCGGCCCTCGTGCATGGCGTCGTAGAGCTGGTTGCGCAGGATCTCCGTGGTGCCCACGATCACGGGGGCGTCGGTGTTTTCCTTCGTGTCCCCCGTGAGGATGCCCACGTTCATGCTCTCGAACCGGTCGCCGAACTCCACCCACTTGGCGTTCGACAGGGCCTTCAGGGGCGAGGCGTACCAGCACCGTTTCCCCTCGCGGAGCATCTCCTGGATGGCCTGCTCGGCGATCCAGGTCTTGCCGGATCCCGTCGGGGCCATGACGAGGCAGTCCGCGCGGCGGATGGCCTCGAGGGCCTCGAGCTGAAAGGGGTCCGGCCGGAAGGGGGCCTCGTCGGGCTTTCCGATCCGGGCCAGCACGTCGTTGAGGACGGGTTCGGCCTCGAAGGTGTGCCACGCGGGGCGTTCCTTGCGCGGTTTTCGGCTCCGGCGCCGGTTCGGGTAGGGGCTGCGGGTGCGGCTTCCATGCATGGTGGGGATGAAATCCTCGGTGTGCCGAAT
>JAGPKU010000095.1:1640-6839 GCA_018053845.1 Syntrophobacterales bacterium | reverse complement strand
GACGTTGGTGAGCCCCAGGAGCCACTCCCAGAAGCCGTGGTAGCCGTTGACCCAGCTGGCCCAGTGGTTGGCCGCCGGAAGCTCCGCGTCGATGGCCTCGGTCATGCTGTCGCCCGTGCTCGAGAGGCGCTTGGGGCAGAGCGGCGCGGCGGTGTCCGCGGCCGCCTGCGGGACGCCCAGGGCGAGCAAGACGACGACAAGGACCGGGACGATGAAACAAATCGGCCTTTTCATGGTCTGCCTCCTTTCCCGTTTCCGGTGTTGCCTGGTGATTTCCCCTGTACTCCCGTTTCGCTGCCTGTCTGATTCCCCTCGATCTCCCTGAGGACCAGGGCCCTCAAATCCTCGTAGGGGAAGGTCCCGCTCATGTAGATCCCGTTGACGAAGAGGACCGGCGCGGCCTGCACGCCGGCCCGCACCCCCCGGCCGATGTCCTCCCGGACCCGGGTGAGCAGGGTTCCCCTGCCCTGCTCGTCGGCGAGGCGCTGCATGTCGAGGCCCGCCTCCCGGGCCGCCTGCCGGATCGCCTCGGCCGGGGTGCTCCCCCCGCGGGCGAGGATCGCGTCGTGAAACTCCCAGAACCGCCCCTGCCGGAAGGCGCCCTCGCCCGTCTCGGCGGCCCGCAGGGCGTCGTCGGCCCGGGTGTCGAGGAAGCTCCGGTGCACCCAGCGGATCTTCCCCGGGAACTCTTCCAGGAGACGCCGGATCTTCTGCGCGCTCGCGGCGCAGACCGGCGAGGAGAAGTGGGCGAAGTGGACGATCGTGACGGGCGCCTCCGGCGACCCCCGCCACGGCGCCCCCTCGGCGGCCACGCGGATGCGCGGCCGCTCCGGCGGCGCCGCGAGGAACCGGTAGTCCGACTTCTCCCGCAGCGCGGCCACGTAGTCGAGGCGCCGCTGGATCCGGCTGCGCTCCTCGAGGTAGCTCCTCAGCCGTGCGCGTCCCTCGGCGCCCCGGCCCGCCTCTTCCGGGTGCTCGGCCAGGTAGGCGTCGATGTCGCTCTGCCGCAGGGGGGCCGCCCTGCCGTCCACCTCCTCCTTGAGCAGGGCCTCGACGCTCAGCCCCCGCCGGGCCGCCTCCCGCTCGAGCAGTCGCCGGTCGGCGATCTCCCGGGCCTCGCGCTCCAGGAGGCTGTGGATGCTGCCGCGGAGCCGGTAGATCTGGAAGGCCGCGTTCTCCTCGATCTCCGCAAGGGTGATGGGCCTGCCGTCGAGCACGGCGATCACCTCGTCGCCCGCAGCGACCGCCGGCCCGATGCCCGCGGCGGCCATCAGGAGGCTAACGGCCGGGACGATCAGGAGCCCCGACAGCCGACCGGTCCTCTTCACGCCTGTCATTGTCGATCCCTTCCGTCGTCATGCGCCGCAGGAAGTCGTTGAAGCTCATGCCCGTCGTCTTCTCGATCCGGAGACGGTTCTCCTCGATGCGCGTTGTCAGCTCGCGGATCCGGTCCGCATTTTCCGCTGTCCGCTCCGTTTCCCGGAGGTCCCGCATCGATTCCCGGAAGGTCTGAATGGTCTCGGTGAGCTCCCGGATGTCCTCGTCCGAAAGAGAGGCCTCGGGGAGCCTTTCGCGCAGGGAGAGGAACACGATCGCCGGGAGTCCGGGCCCCGTATCTTCCGGGCCGGCTGAAACGGCGACGGGGGGCTCGTTCCGCACCGGGGTTGCGGCAACATCGGCAGGAGGCTGCGCGGGGACCGGGGCGGCGGGGACGGGCGCAAGGGGGCCCTCTGCGGGGCGGTCCCGGGAAATGCCGTGGGGCTGCGGTTCAGGGAATCGCAATTCCGGCGGAAATGCCCAGAAGGCAGCCGTGACGACGATCGCCGCGAGGGCGAGGACGGCCAGGAATCTCTCCAGGCGGGGGTACATGGCTGCGGCCTCTCGGGAAAGAGGGGGGAATCGATGGGTGAACCCGGTGACCTTCGACCGTGTGCTTATTTATAGCAGAGCGGCGCACCCGGGGTCAAGCGGTCCGCCCCGGCCGCCGCCTCGCATCGGGCGGCCGTCGGGGCCGGGCCCCTCAGCGGCCGCGCTCGACGACCTTGAGCAGCGTGTTCGGGGGGACGGGCTCCTCGGGCAGGCCGCCGTTGAGCAGCGCCGTCTCCTTGATCCGGTTCTCCGGGACGCCGAGCGAGCGCAGGGCGTTGCCGAGGGTGTCGGAGCGCGCGGCGCGGCGCACGCGGATGCGGTCGGGCTGCACGTTGATCCGCCGCGCGTCGGTGAGCTCCGCAAACCGGGTGAGGGTGTTCTCGAAGAGACCCTCGTACTGCGCGAAGTTGCGCTGCGCGCTGAGCCCCGCGAAGGTGAAGACCGCGGCCTCCTTCCGGATGAAGTAGGACAGGGTGCGGACCGTGCCGCCGCCGGACTGGACGTCGGCCGCGAGCCGGTAGGCCTCGAACCCGCCCGCCCGGGCGGGCCGGCCCTCGATGACGCGGGCCTTGGTCTTCGAGACGAAGCCGCGGGCCGCCTCCGCCGGGGTCTTGCCCTGCGCGGCGGTGAAGAGGATGACGGCGCTCTTGTCCGGGCTCTGCATCTGCACCGCCGTCGGCGTGTCGTTGACCTTCCAGTCGGCCGGAACGGGGAACTGGATGCGCAGGGCGGGATGATAGTACGTCCCCGCCTCCACGTAGCCCTCCCGGGGGTCCTGGCCGTAGACGATCCCGTCGATGGCCCTCAGGTAGGCCTCGCGCTCGATCCGGGGGCGGGTCAGCCCCGTCTGCCGCTGCGCCTGCTGCGCCTGGAGCTTGATCGCCTGCTCGCGGTCCTCGGGGCTGGGGTGCGTGGAGAACCAGGCCGGCATGCCGCTGCGGTCCGACTGCGGGTCCATCCGCTGGAGCGTCTCGAAAAACCCCGCCATCTGCGAGGCGTCATACCCCGCCTTCGTCGCGTACTGCACGGCGAGGGAGTCGGCCTCGCGCTCGTTGTCGCGGCTGTACTTCATGAAGAAGAGCCCCATCCCGACCTGCGCCAGGCCCGACAGGACGGGCAGGCCGAGCACCTGGGGGATGATGAGCCCGATCTGCGCCGCCTGCGCGCGGCTGAGCTGCTGGGCCGAGTGCCGCGCGGTGACGTGGCCGATCTCGTGCCCGATGACCCCCGCGAGCTCCGCCTCGCTGTTGAGCGCGGCGAGGATGCCGCGCGTGAAGAAGAGGTAGCCCCCGGGGGCGGCGAAGGCGTTGACGACGGGGGAATCGAGGAGCTTGATGCTGTAGTCGAGCTGCGGGCGGTGGGAGAGCTTCCCCAGCCTCCGGCCCAGGTCGCCCACGTAGGCGGTCAGGCGCGCATCGTTGTACAGGCCGTACTCCCGGGTGACCGAGGCGTCGACCTTCCTGCCCATCTCGATCTCCTCGGCCTCGCTGATGAGCATGAAATCCTGCCGGCCGGTGACGGGGTTGGCGGCACAGGACGCAAGCAGGAGGCCTGCAGCGAACAGGAGGGCCGTGGCGGTCAGGCGGCGGGATCCGGGTGTCATGGACCGTGGCTTCCTTTGCGGTCGTTGTCCCGGATCATAGCACAGGCGGGATCGAAGTCAACGGCGGGTTGCCCCGCGGGGGGGCCGGCCGGGCCCGGGGCCAAGACAAAAGCCCCCGCCCGTTTGCGGGCGGGGGCCTTCGGCACGGGAAATGGGGCGGAGTGTATGTCAGCCGGCACCGGCCGGATTTGCTACTTCGTGAACACGGGGTAGCACATGGGGTCCGCCCAGAGCTTGCGGTCCTTCCGCGTCTCTTTCGTCGTCTTTTTCATGGTCTCAGCCCTCCTCGTCGGCTGTCGGTTGTGGGTTGGTCTGCCGTTTCCTTCTACCTGCCGCGCTTCGGCGTGAAGACGGGGAAGCTCATCGGGTCGTTCCAGAATTTCCGGTCGGTCTTCACGTTCTTGGCCTTTTCCTTCATGACGATACCTCCTTGGTTGTATTCTGTGCCCGGGGATCAGCGGGCGGTTTCCCTGCGGGGGGTCAGGATGGGGTCCGCCCACACCCTGTCGACCCGCTCGCCCATCAGGTTGATCCGGGGGTCGGTGCTCACCCGGGGTGCGCCGTCTTTGCGGATTCGGGTCATCATGGCTTTGCTCCTCGCGGTCTTTGTTCCCTTTCGTCAATGGCATTATCGACCTTTCCCGCGAAAACGAAATCGGCGCCCGTCTGAATGTTTTCTAGGACTCAGCGGCCCCCCTTCCCGCAGACCCCGTCCGAGGTCCCCATCAGACGGGCGCTGATGGGGCCTCGGGAGGCCGACGTCAAGAGGGTTTGCGGGGTGATGGGGCCGGAAAATGAAGAGATGCGATGGGCAGCAGGCGGATCCGGACTTCCAGCCTTCTTCCCCTCTGCGCTCATCCGCTACCGGGCGAAAGAGGAGGATGCGCCGCTCGGGCGGGGAACATCTCCCCGGTTGCGCGCGGCATGGTTCTGTGGCAGATAGGGACATCGGCCTATGGAACCTTCATTGACCTTCGGCACCCTTCGGTTCATCGTCGTCAGCCTCGCTGTGTTCGCCCAGCTTTACCTGTTCGTCCGCATCCGGCAGGCCGTCCTCTCCTCGGGCCTCCCGGAACGCGTCAAGCGCCCGGCCGTTGTCCTGGCGGGGTCGGGCATCGGCCTGCTGTTCGCCATGAACGTCTTCCTCCTGGTCCGGCCCATCCCCTGGGTCGAGGCACCGGCGCCGCTGCAGGCCCTTCTTTTCTACCTGCCGGCCGCCTGGGGCTTCGGCTCGATCCTGTCGGCCCTGCTGCTTGCCCTCTCGCAGGGTGCGTGGGGCCTCGGACGCTCCGTCGCACGGCGTTTCAGGGCAGCCGCGCACCGGCCGTGGGAGGAACCCGCGGACCCGGGTCGGCGACGCTTCCTGCAGGCCGGGGCCGGGGCGATCGCGGCGGCGCCCCTCGTCCTGTCGGGATACGGCGCCGCCTGGGCCGCAAGGACCCACGAGGTGCGGGAGCTCTCCCTGCCGTTCGGGATTCCGCTCCGCGTCGTCCAGCTCACCGACCATCATGCCGGGCCCTACATGACCCGGGAGGACCTGCGGCGCTACGCCGATGCCGTCATCGCGCTCGAGCCCGAGCTCTTCGTCCTCACCGGGGACTACGTCTCGAACTCGATCGCCTTTCTGCCGGGATGCCTGGAGGAGATGGCCCGTGTCCGGGCCCGGTACGGCACCTTCGCCACCCTGGGCAACCACGAGCACTGGGTGGCGAACCCCGACCGGCTCA
>JAGPKU010000095.1:0-1540 GCA_018053845.1 Syntrophobacterales bacterium | reverse complement strand
TCGTCGAGGAGATCCTCGAGGCCGCCCGCTGGGCGCCGTCCTGGGGGAACACGCAGCCCTGGGAGTTCACCGTGCTGACCGGGGCGCCCCTCGAGGCCTTCAGGGAGGCCAACGAGCGGATGTTTTCGCAGGGGCTGGCCGCCGCGCCGGACATCCCCATGCCGGAGAGCTGGCCCGCCGCGCTCAAGGCGCGCTACGGCGAGTTGGGCAGGACCATGCTGGATCTCCTGGGGATCGACCGGGCGGACCAGGATGCCCGCAACCGGCTCTATGCGCGCATGGCGGGCCTCTTCGGTGCCCCCTGCCTGATCGTCGCCGCCATCCCCCGCGGGGTTGCCGTCGAGTATGCCATGCTCGACGTGGGGCTCGTCGTGCAGACGATCTGCCTGCTTGCGCACGCCAGGGGCCTCGGGACCTGCATCATGGCCGCCGCGGTCCGGTACCCCGATGCGCTGCGGAAGGTCGCCTCCATCCCGGACGACCGGCGCATCGTGGCGGCCGTCGCCGTTGGCTACCCCGACCCCGAGTATCCCCTCAACCGCTTCGAGAGGAAACGGGCGGACCTCAGGGAGATCGTCCGCTGGGTCGACTGACCCGCGGGCGCCTTCCGCATCGGGGCCGCCGATCCTTCGAAGGGGCGGGCGCGGCGGACCGACGGGCTGAGCCGCGAGGATGGGTCGGCATCGGAAGAGAGTCGTAGCGTCGAATCATGCTGCCGTCGTATTGACTTGCCGCGGCAAAGGGGCGACACTGCAGCCGGAGAACAGATCATGAGGAACCGAGGTTCCCGGGAGGTTGGGTCATGAAGAAGACATCGATTGCGTTGCTGGTCGTCTGCGCCCTGATCGCAAGCACGGCGCAGGCCTTTGCCGAACCGCCGAAGGACGGGATGGCGATCGTGGCCGACGTCCTGTTCGCGCGGCCTGTCGGCCTCGTGTCCATCGTGGCGGGCACGGCGATGTTCATCGTCGCCCTGCCGTTTTCCCTTCCCAGCGGGAGCGTCGAGACGGCGGGGAAGCTCCTCGTGGCCGACCCTTTCGAGTACACCTTCGCGCGGCCTCTCGGGGACTTCGATTACAAGCTGGAACCGGTCCAGGCGCCGAAGGCGGGCGGGCGCTGAGGCAGCTCAGTCCCGTTCCAGGATTTCCCGCAGGGCCGGGCGGATGTAGACGTCGGAGAGATCGAAGGGCTTGAGGGCCTGCACGAGGGTCCGGATGCGCTCCTTCGCCGTCGCCCGCGCGTCGATGACGACGACGTTCTTTCCCCTGAGCCGGTAGAGCCCCCCGGAGATCGTGACGTCGTCCTGCGGGATCTTCTCGTAGCGGACCTCGACCCCGAGGCTGTAGGCCAGAGCCTCGAGCTGGTCCAGGGCGATGTGGTCGTCCACGTGAGCCTCCGGCGACTCCGGTCGGCGAAAGCGACGCGCCGGTCGTTCAGCCTTCGATCTTCTCGATCTCGATGTCCTGCCGGAACAGATCGTCCGCGTACCGGCCGACCTTTTCCGTCATCCTCTTGGAGAGCCAGGCGAACACGGGGGCCG
>JAGPKU010000094.1 GCA_018053845.1 Syntrophobacterales bacterium | reverse complement strand
CGGGTGTCGCGCTGCATGGACCGCAGGGCTTCCTCGAGGGTCATGCCGCCCTTCAAGTAACGGATGACGTATCGGTAGCCAAGTGTTTGCAGCGGCTTGAGTTTCTCGTCATAGCCCATTCGCAGGATGTTCTCGGTCTCCCCGACCAGTCCCTCCTGGACCATCTGCTCGGCCCGGCCGTCGATGCGGCGGTAGAGTTCCTCCCGGTCACGGTAGAGGCCGATCTTCAGGGCCGCGTAGCGGGCGTCGCGGAAGCCGTGCCGCCTCTGCTTCTCCGAGATGGGCTCCCCCGTCAGTTCGACCGTTTCCAGCGCACGGACGATCCGGACCTTGTCGCGGGGGTGGATGCGCCCGGCCGCCGCGGGGTCCACCTGCCGGAGCCGCCCGTGGAGGCTTTCGCTGTCCTGCCGCTCCAGGGCCTCACGGCAGCGCTTCCTCAGGCCCTCGTCCGGGCCCTCGATGAGCCCCCCCGTGAGGGTCCGTAGATAGAGCCCCGTGCCCCCGACGACGAAGACGGCTTTTCGCCCCTCCAGCGCCCCGATAACGCCGCCGGCCATCTCGTTGAAACGGGCCGCGCTGAATTCCTCGTCGGGGTTCACGACGTCGATGAGGTGGTGGGGAACCCGCCCGCGCTCCTGCCGCGAAGGCTTCGAGGTCCCGATGTCGAGATGCCGGTAGACCTGCATGGAGTCGGCGCTGACGATCTCGCCGCCGAAGGTCTCGGCCAGATCGAGGGAGAGGTGCGTCTTGCCGACGGCCGTCGGCCCGAGGATGATGACGATTCTCGGCTTTGTCTGCATTTCCAAATATCAGGACAGGCGTCCCGCCTGTCCCCCCTTTCGCCTTTCGCCCTGTGCCTTCTGCCTCGGACATGGAGCGCCGCGCGCTCTACGTCCGCTTGAACATCCTCTCGATCGCCGCGGAGGGCACCTCGACGAACACGGGTCTTCCGTGCGGGCAGTTGGAGGCGAAGGGGATGCTGTCGAGGTCCCGGCACAGGCGCCGCACTTCCTCCTCGCCGAGCGGGCGGTTGGCCTTGATCGCCCCGCGGCAGGCCATCCGGACGAAGATCCGGTTGCGCTTTTCATCCTGCGGCAATCCCGTATCGGAGATCCCGTCCAGGATCTCCCTCACCAGGGCCCGGACGTCCGTGTCGCCCAGGAGGGCCGGCACCGACTTGACGACGGCCGTGTTTTCCCCGAAGGGGTCGACCTCCACTCCCGCCTCGAGCAGCAGGTCCCTTGACGCCGCGAGCCGCTGGAAATCCCCCGGGCTCATCTCCAGGATCTCGGGGATGAGCAGGCTCTGCACGTCCAGCCCGGCGGCCTTCGATGCCCTGAGCTTCTCGAAGAGAATCCGCTCGTGGGCGGCGTGCTGATCGAGAAGCACCAGGACTCCGGGCGCCGCGAAGACGAGATAGGTCCCGTCGAGCTGGCCGAGATAGTCCAGGGACGTAAATGCAAGCGGCCGCCGCGGGGCCTCCTCCTGCGCGAACAGCCCGCCGGGGCCCGGGCCGTGATCGGGAACGTCCTCGAGGGTCGGCGAGGGTCGGGGGGCGGTGATCCCCGCCGAAAGGCTGTAGCGCCGCAGGGCCTCGGCCACGCCGGTTCGCCCCGGGGCCGCAAGCCGGCCGGGCGCCGCGAAACCCGTCTGCGCGCCGGCCTGCGGCCTGACGCCCGCGAGGGCCTCGGCGAGACCCCTGTGGATCAGATCCCGCACGTCCTGCGGGCGCCGGAAGCGGACCTCCAGCTTGGCCGGGTGGACGTTGACATCGATCGCCTCCGGCGGCATCTCGACGAAGAGGGCGCAGGCGGGATACTTGCGCGCCTCGAGCAGATGGCGGTAGGCGCTCATGACGGCCTGCGACAGCAGCGCGTCCCGGACATAGCGGCCGTTGACGCAGAAGAACATGCTCCGCGTCGAGGACCGTGTGAAGTCGGCCCTGGAGACGAAGCCCGACAGGCGCATGCCAGGGCCGTCCGCCTCGACGGCAACCAGGTGATTGCGCAGGTCGCTCCCCAGCAGCAGGACGATCCGGTCCCGGGGGTTCTCCGTCCGGGGAACCTCGAGGAGCGTCCGGTCCCCTGCCGTGACCTTCGCCCTCACGTGCCCGTGGGGAAGCAGCACGCGGACGATGATGTCGAGGCAGTGCCCCTGCTCCGTGGCCTCCTGCCGCAGGAACTTCTTGCGCACGGGCAGCGCGTCGAAGAGGCGGCTCACGACGATCGTCGTGCCCTCGGGGCAGCCGACGGACTCGTGCTCGAGGATGCGGCCGTTCTCCACGACGATGCGCGTGCCCTCCACGTCGCCCCGGCACCGGGTGGACATCTCCACGCGCGCGACCGCCGCGATGCTCGGCAGGGCCTCGCCCCTGAACCCGAAGGAACGGACGCCGTAGAGATCCTCGACGGTCAGGATCTTGCTCGTGGCATGCCTCTCGAAGGCCACGGCGACCTCCTGCGGCGGGATGCCCGAGCCGTTGTCCGCCACCCGGATCCTCTCCTTGCCGCCGCCCCGCAGGTCGATCGCGATCTCCGTGGCGCCCGCGTCGACGGCGTTCTCCAGCAGCTCCTTCACGACGGACGAGGGCCGCTCGATGACTTCGCCGGCGGCGATCTTCGAGGCGACCTCTTCCGGAAGAACGGTGATTCCCCGGTCCGACTTCAACGTTTCACACTCCGTCCCCTGGACCCTGTTCTCAGCGGTGGATGTGGCTCCGGCCGTTCAGGTAGTCCTTCAGGGCGACCTGCCAGGGCCTCATGGTTTTCTTCGTCGCCTCCATGAACTTGCGGTTGCTCAGCACCGAGTAGGCCGGCCGCGCCGCCTTGCGGTCCAGCTCGCGGCTCTTGATGGGCACCACGGCGACCCCCGCCACCTGGGCGACCTCGAGGATCCGGCAGGCGAACTCGTACCAGCTGCACACGCCCCGGTTCGTGACGTGGTACGTGCCGAGGCAGTCGAGCTCGAGGAGAAGCCTCGTGGCCTGCGCCAGGTCGAGCGTGAAGGTGGGGGAGCCCACCTGGTCGTCGACGACCCGCAGGGTCTCCCCGTCCTTCGCCTTCGCCAGGATGGCCTTGACGAAGTTCTTCCCCTGCCGGCCGTAGAGCCAGGCCGTCCGGATCAGCACGTGGCGCTCCAGGGTTTCGATGAGCGCCTCCTCTCCCTTTCGCTTGGAGGCGCCGTAGGCGTTGATCGGCCGGCAGGGGTCGTCCTCCACGTAGGGCTCCCCCTTCGTCCCGTCGAAGACGTAGTCCGTGCTGTAGTGGACCGCCTTGGCCCCGGCCGCCTTGCAGGCGGCGGCCATGTTGCGGACCCCCTCGGCATTGACGGCGAAGCAGGCGTCGCGGTCCGTCTCGCAGCCGTCGACGTCCGTGTAGGCGGCCGCGTTGACGACCGCGTCGGGGCGGAACTCCCCGACGACCCGTGCACAGTCCGCCGCCGAGGTGATGTCGAATTCGCCCACGTCGACCCCGTCCACCTCGTGGTCCCTGCCCAGGACCTCCATGAGGTCGCTCCCCAGCATGCCCCTGTGTCCCATGACCAGGATTCTCATTCGTATTTCACCTCCATGAGGCAAAGACCCCGGGCCGGCGCCGCCTGGCCCGCCCTGCGGCGGTCCCCGCCCTCGATGATGCGGACCATGTCTTCCTCGGCCATCGCCCCCTTGCCGATGTCGACGAGGGTCCCGACGATGTTGCGCACCATGTGCCGCAAAAACCCGTCGGCCTCGATGCGGAAGGCGATCATCCCCTCCCCTTCCCGCTCGAGGCGGGCGTCCGTCACGGTCCTGACCCGGTCCTCCACCTCGCACTGCGCCGCGCAGAAGGCGTTGAAATCGTGGGTGCCCAGCACGTGCCGCGCCGCGCGCTGCATGGCCTCGAGATCGAGCGGCTGCCGGACGTGCCAGCACCGGTCGCGCTCGAGCGCCGTCCGGACGGGGTGGTTGAAGATCCGGTAGCGGTACACCTTGCCCCGGGCATGGTACCGGGAGTGGAACTCCCAAGGCACCTCGCTGATCGCCTTGACGACGATGTCGGGCGGCAGAAGGCTGTTGACCCCGAGGTGCAGGTTGCGCAGCGGGAGCGCCGATGCCGTCCGGAAGTTCGCCACCTGGTTCAGGGCATGGACGCCCGCGTCGGTGCGGCTCGAGGCGATGAGCACCACCCGGTCGTTGACGATCCGCGAGAGGGTGTCCTCGATGACCTGCTGGACGGTTCGGACGTCCGCCTGCCGCTGCCAGCCGTTGTAGGCGGTGCCGTCGTATTCGATGATGAGCTTGATGTTTCGCATGGCCCGCCGTGCATCTTACAGGAAAATCCCGCCGATGAGAACCCGGATCATCGGGGAAGCCGTTCCGCTCCTGCCCTGTCCGAGGGGCGTCTCGGGCGGGATTCCGGAAGGCGGAGCCCGGCGCGTCGTCGCGAACCGCTCTCGGCGGGGTGGAGCGGCGGCGGCGCGAACGGTTCGAGCCCGCAGGGCCAGTGCTTGCGTCTGCCGCGCCATGCACCTTGGAGCGGTCGAAAACCGCCGATTCGCCGCAGGGATCCCCGCCGGGGCTCCCTGGAGGTCAACCCGGCTCGAATAAAAAAAGGGAGCAGAAGGGCCGCTTCTGCTCCCCCGGGGATCTCTCGCAGGATCACGCGCAGGTCTTGAGGGCCTTGACCGCGGGAAGCTCCTTGCCTTCCAGCAGCTCCAGGAAGGCACCGCCGCCCGTGGAGATGTAGGACATGTTGTCCCGCTCGCCCGCCTTGTCGATGGCCACGTCCGTGTCGCCTCCCCCGACGATGGAGAGGGCATAGGAATTGGCGACGCTGTGGGCCAGCGCCGAGGTGCCCCGGCTGAAGGCATCGATCTCGAAGACGCCCATGGGTCCGTTCCAGACGATGGTCTTCGCGTTGTTGAGGGCCTCCGTGAACAGGGTGATCGTGGCGGGCCCGATGTCGAGCCCCATCCACTGCGGGTTGATCTCCTGCACGGGGACGATCTTGGTTTCCGCCTCGGCCTCCCGGCTCTCGGCGATGACGCAGTCGACGGGCAGGTAGACCTTGACGCCCAGCTTCGCGGCGTTTTCCAGGACCTCGCGGGCCTTGTCGATGAGCTCGGGCTCGACGAGCGACTTCCCGACCTCGACGCCCTGCGCCTTGAGGAAGGTGAAGGCCATGCCGCCGCCGATGATCATCTTGTTGACCCGCTTGATGAGGTTGGCCAGGGCCTCGAGCTTGCCCGAGACCTTCGAGCCCCCGACGATGGCGACAAGCGGCCTGGCGGGCTTCTCGAGGGCCTTGCTGAAATAGGTCAGCTCCTTCTTCATGAGGAACCCCGCCCCGCAGGTCTTGATGTACTTGGTGATCCCCACGTTCGAGGCATGGCTCCGGTGGGCGTTGCCGAAGGCATCGTCGATGTAGACGTCGGCGAGGCTCGCCAGCTCCTTCGCGAACTCGTCGTCGTTCTTCTCCTCCCGGGGGTCGAAGCGGAGGTTTTCCAGCATGACGACGTCGCCCGGCTTCATGGCGTCGACGGTCTTCTTCACCTCCGGCCCGACGACCTCCTTCGTCAGGGTGACATTCTTGCCGAGCAGCCGCGAGAGGCGCTTGGCCACGGGCGCAAGGCTCATCTTCTCGACGACCTTGCCCTTGGGCCTTCCGAGGTGGGAGGCGATGACGACCTTGGCGTTTTCGTCGAGGGCGTAGTTGATGGTGGGCAGGACGGACCGGATTCGCGTGTCGTCGGTGATGTTCTGGTCGGCATCGAGGGGGACGTTGAAATCGAACCGGAACAGCACCCGTTTCCCCTTGAGATCCATCTCATCGATATATTTCATGCTTTCACCTCTCCCGCTATCGTTCAGGGGCGGCTTTCGCCCCCTTTGGCTCGGGGTTCGGGGCCGATATTGTATAGCCCAGGCGCCCCTCGAAATCAAGGGCCTTTTCCTCTCTTTTGTATTGAAAAAAACGGCAGGAAATGATATCAGGCGGCGGGCTCGAAAGAGATGGGTATGTCGAAATTTCGACCACTACAGAGACAGGGAGAGACAGAGACATGGGACTGACGGAAGACAGAATCAAGGCATTCGAAGCGAAACGCGAACAACTGATGACCCAGGGCGGCGAGGCCGCCATCAAGAAGCAGCACGACTCGGGCAAGATGACGGCCCGTGAGCGCCTCCTGAAGCTCTACGACGCGGGGACGTTCCAGGAAGTACAGCTCTTCGTCGAGAAGCGCTCCACCCTGTTCGGGCTGGGCGACAAGCAGATCAACGCCGACGCCGTCGTCTGCGGCTTCGGCAACGTCAACGGGCGCACCGTCTTCGCCGCCGCCCAGGACTTCACCAGCGCCGGCGGCAGCCTCGGCGAGATGCATGCCCGCAAGATCTGGAAGGTCATGGACATGGCCAAGGACGCCAAGAAGCCCTTCATCGCCCTGAACGACTCCGGCGGCGCCCGCATCCAGGAAGGCGTTCCAGCCCTGGAAGGCTACGGCGGGATCTTCTACCGCAATTCGATCTGCTCGGGCTACATCCCCCAGATCACGGCCATCATGGGCCCCACGGCGGGGGGCGCCGTCTACTCCCCGGCCCTCACGGACTGGGTCTTCATGGTGAAGGGCACGAGCTACATGTACATCACGGGCCCGGACGTCATCAAGGCCGTCATCGGCGAGGAGGTGACCCATGACGATCTGGGCGGCCCCATGGCCCACGCATCCAAGAGCGGCGTGTGCCACTTCGTCGCCGAGAACGACGGGGACTGCATCGCGCAGATCCAGACCCTGCTGGGCTACCTGCCCGACAACTGCCACGAGATGCCGCCCGTGGTCCCCTCCACGGACAGCCCCGACCGCGAGTGCCCCGAGCTCGACAAGATCATCCCCGACCGGCCCACCCGCGGCTACGACATGAAGAAGGTCGTGGCGGCCGTGGCCGACGGCGGCGTCTTCTTCGAGCCCCATGCCAACTGGGCGAAGAACATGTTCGTCTGCTTCATCCGCATCATGGGCCGGACCGTGGGCGTCATCGCCAACAACCCGCAGTTCGGCGGCGGCGTGCTCGACGTCAATGCCTCCGACAAGGCCTCGCGCTTCATCCGCTTCTGCGACGCCTTCAACATCCCGCTGCTGACCTTCGCCGACGTGCCCGGCTACATGCCCGGCACGCA
>JAGPKU010000093.1 GCA_018053845.1 Syntrophobacterales bacterium | reverse complement strand
TGTAGGTGCCGAACGCCGTGGCCCGAGGCAGCAGCGCCGAGAGGGCCTTGTACTTCCCGGCGTCGGCGATCTCTACGCCCTCGCCGGAGATCCGGACCTTTTCGGATTTCTGCATCCCGATGCGGTACAGATCCTCCAGGGTGTATTCCGCCGCGGGGGCCGCCGTGCCCCAGAACAGGACCAGCAGGCCCAGAGGGATCGCCCTTGCGCCGATGCCTTTCATTCCGCCTCCCGATGAACGCTTTTCCCCCTTGCGATCCGGCCCATCCCGGTTCCGATGACCGGCGCGGGGGACGCACCCCGGAGGAACAGCTCGAGGACGTCGTCCACTCTTGCCGTCAGGGACGTCCCCTCGGGGTTCATGATCCACGCAAACTTGAAGTAGGCGATGATGCCGATCAGGGCGTTGGCCAGGGATTTCGTGTCCAGCCGCCGGAGGACCCGCCGCCGGATTCCCTCCCGGAGGAGCCCCTCGATGCGGGCGACATGAGCGCGGTGCTCCTCGAGGATCCTCTCCCTGAGCGTCCTGAGACCCTCGGACCGCAGTCCGCTTTCGTGCCCGATCAGCAGACGGTAGAAGTCGACGTGATGCTCCACGCAGGCGAAGTGCGCGATCACGAGGGCCCGGATCTTGTCCTCGACGCACTCCTCCCGGTCGACGGCGCCCATGATGCCGTCGTACATCAGCCGGACCTTTTCCTCGACCATGGTGGAGTAGAGCTGCTCCTTGCCGCTGAAGAACTGGTAGAGGCCCCCGATCGAAAAACCGGACGATGCGGCGATCTCGGCCATGGTCGTCCCGTGGAATCCCCGGGCGGAAAAGAGTTTCTCCGCCGCGTCGAGGATCTCGGAACGGCGGAAACGGAACTCGCGTTCCCGCCTGCGATGTCTGCCCGTCTTGTCCCCGGTCATGACGAACGCCCGTTCAATATAGTGAATTGGCGTTCGATCATGCGGAAAGCCCGGTGCGTTGTCAAGGGATTTCTGTCTGCCGGCGGGAATTCGACCGTTCGGCGGCCCGCGTTCAGATCGTCACGACGAACCCGATCTGGTCCCGCAGCATGGGAAGCATGAGATTCAGCGCGCGCCGGCCTGCCTCGATGACCTCGTCGGCGCGATTGAACTCCAGCGGCCCCACGTGGGAGACGTGGGGAAGGATCATGACATCGGGGGGGTCGCCGGCGAGCCGCTGGCGCCCGATGCGGTCCCCCATGAGGTTGATCGAGGCCAGGATCACTTCCAGGATCGAGGGTTCCCGGAACGTCCCGTCCTCGGAGATCTGTCCCAGGGCCAGGGACTTGCCCTGCTTCATGGTTTCGTTGATGTAGTCGGAGAGATACCCCATGAGGTGATCCCGCAGGCCCTTGCTGTCCTCCTCGGACTCCTTCGCGCCGAAGCGGCCCGTGATCGCCGACTTGCCCCGCTTGATCCGCTCCGTGACGTACAGGGTCAGCCCCGCGAACAGGATGTCCCGGACGCGCAGAGCCGGCTCCTCCTCTTCCGGCTCGGCCTTCGGCGGCTCGCCGAGGCTCGGTTCCCGGGTGATCTCGTACTGGATCTTGACGTCCGTGTTGGGGTTGACGGCGATGACGGTGCTGGCCCCCATGGAGCGGCACAGCGTGACGGGGACCGGGTTGACGAGGCCCCCGTCCACCAGGAGCCGTCCCTCCCGGAAACAGGGGGTGAACATGCCGGGCATGGAGATGCTGGCCCGGATGGCATCGATGAGCGAGCCCTGGCGGAGCCAGACCTCCTGCCCGGAGGTGAGGTCCGTCGCCACGGCCGCGAAGGGGATGGGGAGGTCCTCGATGTTCGGATCCCCGATCCGCTGCCGCAGGTACCCGGCGATCTTGTCGCCGTTGATGATGCCCGACTTCGGCACGGGGACTTCCATGAACCCCAGCACATCGGACCAGGCGAGCTCCCGGACGAGCTTTTCCGTCTCGTCGAGCTTGCCGGCCGCAAAGGCCCCTCCCACCAGGGCCCCGATCGAGGAGCCGCAGACGATGTCGATCCCGATGTTGGCCTCCTGCAGGCCGCGGATGACCCCGATGTGCGACCACCCTTTCGCGGATCCGCTTCCCAGGGCGAGACCGATCTTGCGCAGCTTGTCGGGCATGGTGCGTTCTCCGTGGGCCGGATGAGGGCCGACTTCGGCCGACCGCGCCGCCCCGGCGGGTCCGGTGCCGGGCCGGGGGCGCCTGCTGCACCCCTTGTAGCGAAATCCGGGAAAGAATTCAAGCACGATGACGCCCCGCGTGACGGCGGTGCGGCTTTGACAGAATCGCGCAGGCCCGGTATGATCCGGCATCATGTCGATCGCCGCCGACGTGTTTCAGGCCTGCACGGCAGGGGGTCTGCCCGGGGAGCTCACGGCCCGTCCCGTCGCCCTGTATCGCCGTTCGCCCTACACCGTATGGTGCGACAAGTTCGGCCCCCCCGAGCATCGCGATCCCCTCGGCCCCTACCGGGAACTTCTGCTCGAGCGCGGCATCGAGCACGAGCGGCGTGTCCTTGCGTCGCGATGGCCCGGCTGCGCACCCGTCCCCAGCCCGGATCCCCTGGAGGGCTTCGCACGCCTGCTGGACGCGATGGCCCGGGGTGAACCGGCGATCTGCGGCCTTCCGATGTTCTTTCTGCCCGAGGATCTGCAGGGCCGTCCCGACGTCCTGGTCAAGCGGGAGGGCGTGCGGTCCGTTTTCGGCGATCACGCCTACGAGGTCGTCGAGATCAAGCTGGCGGCCCGCATCGAGGAGAGCCACATTCTCCAGGCCGCCTTCTACACGCACCTGCTCTCCAGGATCCAGGGACAGCGGCCGGAACGGTTCACCCTGATCAACCGGGATCACGTCGAGCGCACGTTCCGGTACGCCGAACACGAGGAGGCGCTCCGCGACGCGATCGCCGGGGCGCGCCGCATCCTCGACGGCCTCGAGCGTCCGAGCCCGACCTACAACGGCGGGGAGTGGCCCTGGATGGCCTGGACCAACCACATGGCGCTCAAGCAGCGCGACATCTCGCTCGTCCCGCTGGTCGGGCCCCGCCTGAAGGAGAAGCTCCTCTCGAGGGGGCTGCGGAAGGTCTGGGACCTCTCCTCGGCATCGCCGGAGTCCCTCGCGGGCATCCCCGGCGTGGGGCGCGCGACGGCCGAGCGGCTCGTCGTCAACGCCCGCGCCATCCATCACGGGACCTGCATCGCGCTGGACCGCTCGGCCCTGCAGTTCCCGGACCGCCCCCGGGAGGTGTTCCTCGACCTCGAGGGAACGGACCCGACAGGCGAGCAGGACGGCCTGGAGCAGGTGGACTACCTGATCGGCGTCCTGGTCTGCGAGGGCGGCGACTGCCGGTATCGGCCCTTCACGGCCTGGCGCATCCGCGAGGAGGGCGCGATGTTCCGCGCCTTCGTCGACTTTCTCCTGGGGCTCGGCGACGTCCCGGTCTACCACTGGCACAACTACGAGCGCTGGCATCTCGCGCAGCTCGCCGCCCGTCACGGTCTCGCCGATGTCGTGGAGAAACGGGTCTTCCCGAACCTGGTCGATCTCCACCGGGTCGCGACGCGCGCCTTCGCCTTCCCCACCCCCACAAACGGCCTCAAGGACATCGCGAAGCACCTCGGGTTCCGCTGGCGCCGCGGGGAGGTGAACGCCCTGGACTCGATCGCCTGGTACCTGCGATACCAGTCCGACCCGGAGTCCTGGGAGGAGAAGCTGCAGGGGATCGTCGATTACAACGAGGACGACTGCCGGGCCACCAAGCACATCAAGGACTGGCTGGCCAAGCAGGCGTCCCCTGGGGAAGGGGCCGAGAGGGGCAGAGGGCCTGCTTGCCTGCGGCGTTCATAGGATCGGCGTCCCGTCGATGCATCGCTGCAAGGTTTTCACTTTGCCAGGGGCCCGCAGATGTGGTAGGGTTTCACCCCACGGCACGGCCGAAGGGACAAAACCGCCCTCCGGCTGCGAGATCCTGAACGGGGTACATGCTGCGTGGAGCGATCGTTTGCACGGGTTCTTCTCGTCCCGCTGGCCGTTGCCATCGGGATTTTTCTCATCGTCCACTACAACCTCCACGCCTTCTTCGTGGACCGGGAGGCACTCTCGGAGTTCCTCGCCTCCTGGGGCGCCACCTCCGTGCTGGTCTTCATCGCCCTGCAGATCCTGCAGGTCGTCATCTCGCCCCTGCCCGGCGACGCGACGGGCCTCATCGGGGGGTATCTCTACGGGCCCGCCCTGGGGGTCATCTACTCCACGATCGGCCTCACCTTCGGCTCCTGGCTGGCCTTCGTTCTTGCCCGCACGCTCGGTTTGCCTTTCGTCGAGCGGATCATCCGTCCCGCCACGATCCGCAAGTACGACTATTTTCTCGAGCACAAGGGGCTGGCCATCTGCTTCCTGTTCTTCCTGATCCCCGGGTTCCCCAAGGACACGCTCTGCTACATCCTGGGCCTGTCGCACATGAAGACCCGGAACTTTCTCGTCGTCTCCACGACGGGCCGCCTGCTGGGCACGGTGATCCTGACTCTCCAGGGCAGTTCCCTGCGCGAGCACCAGGACGTGCTCTTCTTCGTCCTGCTGGGGGTCACGGCGCTGATCATTCTGGGGGGGTATTTTCACGTGTGGTGGTGGCTGCGCGGCATGATCCGGCAGCGGCGGCGCTCACGTCCCGCCCTGCCCCCTCCGGCGCCGCCGGAAGGGGTGACGCAGGCTGCGGAGGGCCGCGACGACGGCAAGGAGGGCTGAGACGCCCGCCGCGAGCCTCTGCACCGGCTCGACGAGGCCTTCCCGCAGGTCCCGCTCGAGATGCCGGATCTCCAGGACGATCCTGTCGAACCCGCCGGCCGTCTCGGATGCCTTTGCGCGCAGAGCCCGGAGCGAGGCGCTCAAGGCGTCCGCATGGCGGGTGATCTCGTCGAGGTTCTGGCGGATCGCGGGGACGTGCCGGTCGAGCGTCGCACCGAGCTGAGCGGCGCTTCTGCAGGCTCTCCGGATTTCCGCCGCCGCGGCGACGGCCAGTACGGCCAGCACCAGCAGCGACGCACCGGCCGCCAAGACGCTGATCTCCCAGGGCATGGATCCGCCTCGCGATCCGCGGGCCCGGTGCCGCCGGGCCCTGCGGGGTTCAGGATTTCACCTTCTCGGCCAGCTCTTCGGCCTTTTTGCGCGCCGTCTGTTCGATGTCGTGCAGCCGGTTGATCAGGGTGTCCGTCGTGCGCCGCGCCTTGTCGTAGAGCACGTCGTACTCGTCCTGCACCTTCTCGGCGAAGTCCTTCGCCTTTTCCGCGAGCTCCTGCCGCGTCTCCTCGCCGCTCTTGGGCGCGACCAGGATCCCGACGGCGACGCCGATCAGCCCTCCGATCAGTACGCCGGTCAGCATCCCCTTGGCAAAATCGTCTTTCTCGCTCATGGAACCCTCCCTCGGTGGATGTTGTCGATCCGTTCTGCCGCCCCGACGACGCCCGTCCGGCGCCCCTGCCCGCCCGGCCCGGTGACGTTACGCCCGGACGGACTCCAGGGCGGAGCGGACCCGCTTGACAAGGCCCGCAAACACCTTCAGCCCCTGCGACGCCCGGCCCCGCGCCCGTTCCTTGATCCCCTCATCGAGATGCGCGAGGCCGCCGCGCACCCGCTCGACACTGCCGGAGAGCTCGTCCACGCGGCTCCGGACCAGGTCGACCGACCTGCCGACGGTGGCGGTGAGGCGGTCGACATTCTCGAGAATCGACGGCAGCGACCGGTTGATCGTCTCCTCGAGGGTCGCCCGCACCGCGTGCACGCTCTGCCGGACGTTTTCCGTGATGAAGTCCACGTTTTTCAGGATCTGGGGGAGATTCTGGTTGAGCGTCGTGATCGTCGTGTCGAGATTCCGGACCGTGCCGCGGAGCTGCAGCAGCAGGGGAATCGTGAACGCCACGAGGACCACCACGGCCAGGCACAGGATGAACAGGCTCGTTTCCCAGCTCATCGGGTTTCCACTCCTTCCGCCGGATCAGGCCTCCGGCCTGCCCTCGATCTCCCGGGCCTTCTTTTCCGCCTTGGCCTCGACTTCCTTGAGCTTCTTGAGCAGGTTCTCATAGGCGCTCTTGCTCTTCTCGAGCGCGACGTCGTATTCTTCCTTGAGCTTGCCCGCGACGTCCTTCGCCTTTTCCGACAGCTCGTCCCGCGTCTCCCTGCCGCTCTTGGGCGCGTAGAGCATCCCGACGATGACGCCGAGGAGACCGCCGATGAGCAGGCCCTTCATCCAGTCGCCGCACCTGTTGTCGGACATGTTGGCACCTCCTTTACAGAAGTCGTTTTTGCTGGCACTATGAATCAGCCCGGTTTGATTATAGAAGCAAGGAAGAGCCGAGTCAACGCAGAAAACGGGCCGGATGCGTTCCCCGCGACCCGCCGGGGCCCGTCGGGTCTGCGGGGCAGGCCGGACGGGAGGGCTGTGCCGATGGCGAAGCAGAGAATCACGAGGCGGCAGAAGGACATCTCGCGCCTGCTGCGGGAGCGCAGACAGGCGGGCCGGGCGGCGCCCCGGCGGCCGCGCAGAACGAGACCGCAAAAGGAGGGCTGAACATGAAACGCTTGGTGGTGATCGGCGTCCTGGCGGCACTGACCCTGCCGCTCGGCGGCTGCGCTTACGTGAACCTGTCGCTGCTGTCCGAGCCCGGCCCCTTCCGCGAGAAGGTGGTGGACGGCGAGGGCGACGCCAAGATCCTCGTGTTGGACGTCACGGGGATCATCTCCGAGGAGAAGAGGCGCGCCCTGGGGCTGCGCCAGGAGAGCTCCATGATCGACGAGTTCCGGGAGGCCCTGCAGAAGGCGAGCCGGGACAAGCGCGTCGCGGGGCTCGTCGTGCGGATCAACTCCCCCGGGGGCACCGTCACGGCCAGCGACATCCTCCGCCACGAGATCCTCGAGTACAAGAAAAAGACGGGGGTTCGCGTCGTCGCCTGCATGTTTGATGTGGCGGCCTCGGGGGGCTACTACGTGGCCACGGCGGCCGACGAGATCGTGGCCCATCCCACGACGATCACCGGCAGCATCGGCGTGATCGCCATGAAGTTCAACGTCCAGGGGCTGTTCGGAAAAATCGGCGTGGAGGCCGAAGCCGTCAAGTCCGGCGACAAGAAAGACCTCCTGTCGCCGTTCCGCCCGGCCACGGAGGAAGAGAGGAGGATCGTCCAGGCCGTCATCGATCAGCTCCACGCCCGGTTCGTCGACGTCATCGTCGAAGGCAGAAAGCCCCTTTCCCGCGAGGCCGTCGTCAAGCTCGCCGACGGGCGCATCTACACGGCCGCGCAGGCGCTCGA
>JAGPKU010000092.1 GCA_018053845.1 Syntrophobacterales bacterium | reverse complement strand
GCGCCGCGCGGCGGCTTCTGGACGCCCTCCCGGATCGTCGTCTACAGCATCCTGGTTGTTCTCGTCGTCATCGGCGTCTACCTGTGGCTCTTCCCCCACATCGGGCGCGACGTCCTGAACTACGCCTATCCCGGATCGGGGGACCGGGTGTTCGGGCCCGCCGCGAAGCCGGCGGCCGTCGCCGCACCCGGGGGGATCAACTTCGCCGAGGTCAAGGAGCGCTTCACGAAGAGCACGGCATCGGGCGACCTGCTCGTCGTCTCGGGCCTCGCCGTGAACGAGTACGAATACCCCGTGGCCCGGGTCAAGCTCCGGGGGAAGATCCTGGACAACACCGGCAAGGTGCTCGGGGAGATCGAGAGCTACGCGGGCAACCTCCTGACCGACGAGGAGCTCAACCGGCTCACCGACAAGGAGATCCTCGCGGAGCTGCAGAGGCAGGAAGGGAGCGACATGCCGAACGCGAACATCCGCACGCGGGCCAGCATCCCCTTCATGATCGTCTTCACGAACCCCCCCAAGGAGGTCGATGAATTCATCATCGAGCTCGCCGGGGTCGAGCGGAGCGCGGCCTCGAACTGACAGGATCCCGGCGCCTGCGGCCGGTACCCAGGACCCCGTTTTTATGGACCGGCTGTTCACCTTCGAACGGATCCCCATCGAGCCGCCGCTCAAGGCGATCTACCGCAGGCTGGGGTACCGGAAGGGGATCACGCACATCCGGCCCGACGAGGCGAGGGCCCTCGGCGACCGGATCGAGCAGGCCCGGACGCTCATCTGCCTGAAAGGCGCCGCGAGGCGGCTTCCCATCCTCTCGAAGACCCCCCGGCTCATCCGGCTCCCCGGCAACCACACCCTGCAGAGTGCCCGGCTCGCCGAGCTGCTGGCCCACTCGCGGGAAGTCCTCCTCCTGGGGGCCACGGCCGGCCCGGAGGTGATCGAGGCGATCCGCCGCGACACGGCGGAAGACAACCTGACGCGGGCCGTCGTCTTCGACGCCGCGGCCAGCGAGATGGTCGACGCCGCCCTGGACTGGATGGTCACCCTGTTCGGGCGCGAACTCCGGCGGGAGGGCCGGCGGCTCACGAAGAGCCGCTTCTCCTGCGGCTACGGCGACCTGGCGCTGGAGAACCAGCGGATCTTCTACGACCTGCTCGAGCTCGGCCGGTTCGGCGTCGAGCTGACGGAACGCTGCATTCTCGTACCCGAGAAATCCGTCACGGCCGTGGCGGGGATCGAAACGACCGGCTGAGGGGTCATCCATGGCAAAGGGAAAGCGGAAATTCCTCGACATCCTCGACAGGCGGCCCCTGCTGCTCGACGGGGCCACGGGCACGGAGCTGCAGAAGCGGGGGATGCCCCCGGGGGTCTCGCCGGAGCTCTGGTGCGCGGAGAACCCCGGGGTGATCGCGGGCGTCCACCGCGATTACGCCCGTGCGGGGGCCGACGCGGTCTACACCTGCACCTTCGGGGCCAACCGCTTCAAGCTCGAGCCCAACGGGGCGGCGCAGGTACGGTCCCTGAACCGCAGGCTCGCCCTCATCGCGCGGCAGGCCGTGGGGGCAGACGTCCTCGTCGTGGGGGACATCGGCCCCACGGGCCGATTCATCCGGCCTTTCGGCGAGCTCGACTTCGAGGAGGCCGTTGGGGCCTTCAAGGAGCAGGTCCGAGGCCTTCTCGACGGCGGCGTCGACGGGTTCGTCATCGAGACCATGATGGACATCCAGGAGGCCCGGGCCGCCCTGATCGCCGTGCGGGAGACCTGCGACCTCTTCACGATGGTCACCATGACCTTCGAGCGCGACGGCCGGACGCTCAACGGCACGGACCCCCTGACGGCCCTCGTCACCCTCCAGGCGCTGGGGGCCGGGGCCGTGGGCTGCAACTGCTCCACGGGGCCCGACGACATGGCGCGCTTCGTCGGGGCGATGCGGCCCTTCGCGACGGTCCCCCTGGTCGCCAAGCCCAACGCGGGGATGCCCCGGTCATCGGGAGGCGCAACCGTCTACGACATGGACGCCGCCGAGTTCGCCCGGCGCGCGGGCGCCCTCGTCGGCGCAGGCGCGGCCATCCTGGGGGGCTGCTGCGGCACGACGCCGGAGCACCTTGCCGCGCTCAGGAAGGCGGTTTCGCGGAAGAAGGCCCCCGCCCCGCTGCGCCGGTCGCTGGCCGCGCTGAGCTCGGCCCGCAGGTCCCTGGTCTTCGAGCCGGGCAGGCCGCTGGTCGTCATCGGGGAGGGCATCAACCCCACGGGCAAGAAGGCCCTCCAGGAGGAGCTCCGGGAGGGGAAGACGGCGCTCGTGCGCCGGATGGCCCGCGACCAGGAGGCGGCCGGCGCCGACCTGCTCGACGTCAACGTCGGGGTCCCCGGCATCGACCAGGAAAAGGCCATGCAGGAGGTCGTGCTGACGCTGGCGGCCGCCACGGAGCTGCCCCTTGTCATCGACTCGGCCAAGACGGAGCCCATCGAACGGGCGCTGCGCGTCTACCCGGGACGGGCGCTCATCAACTCGATCTCGGGCGAGAAGGAGAAGCTCGGCAGGCTCCTGCCCGTCGCGGCGAAGTACGGGGCCATGTTCATCCTGCTGCCGCTCACCGACCGGGGCATCCCGGGGACGGCCGAGAAGCGCGCCGACGTCGTGCGCGCCGTCTTGCGCGAGGCGCGCAGGCACGGCTTCACGCGGGACGACGTCCTCGTCGACGGCATCGTCATGACCGCCGCCTCGAACCCGAGCGCCCCCGGGGAAACGCTGCGCACCGTCCGCTGGGCGGCCGAGACCTTCGGGGCCCGGACGGTGGTGGGCCTCTCCAACGTCTCCTTCGGCCTTCCGGAGCGCCGGTGGGTCAACGCCGCCTTCCTGGCCATGGCCTCCGCATCGGGTCTCACGGCGGCCATCGCCAACCCGGCGAGCGAAGAGCTGATGTTCGTCAAGAGGGCCGCCGACGTCCTCGGCGGCAGGGACCGCGACGCGTCGGCCTGGATCGCCCAGTGCGCAAGGGCGGGCGAAAGCGGGAAACCCCGGCCCGCCGGGGCCCTGACGCCGGAGCAGAAGCTCCGCGAGGCGATCCTGGACGGAAACCGCGAGGCCGTGGGGGGCTGTGTCGCGGAGGCCCTCGCGGCGGGCCTCGATGCGGAGGCGCTGGCCCGGGAGGTCATGATCCCGTCCATCGTCGAGGTGGGCGAGCGCTTCGGCCGCAAGGAGTATTTCCTGCCGCAGCTCATCGCGAGCGGCGAGACGATGAAGCTCGGCATGGAGGCCCTCGAGCCCTTCCTGCAGGCCTCGTCGAGGGAAGCGGCCGGCCGGGGGACGATCCTGCTGGCCACGGTGAAGGGCGACGTCCACGACATCGGGAAGAACATCGTCGCCCTCATGCTCCGCAACCACGGCTACCGGGTCGTCGACCTGGGGAAGGATGTGGCCTCCGAGCGGATCGTCCGGGAGATCAGGACGCACAAGCCCGATGCGGTCGGGCTCTCGGCCCTTATGACGACCACCATGACCCGGATGAAGGAGGTCATCGAGCTGGCCCGCGGGCAGGGGCAGTCGTGTCCCTTCATCGTCGGCGGGGCCGTGGTGACCCGGGCCTACGCGGAGGCCATCGGCGCCGCCTACGCCCGCGACGGGGTCGAGGCGGTGCAGGTGATTCAGAACATGACCGGCGAAAGGCTGAAGCCTTAAGCCCTTTGCCATAAGCCCGTGACGGGTGTATACTCAGCGGAGCCGCGCAGGTGCCTCAGCCGGGACTCGGCGCGGAAGTCGGAACCGAAGGAGCCTTTGATGGACCACACAGCCATGAAGGAGAGACTCGCCAGGGTCATCCTGGAGAAGTCTTTCAAGTACAGCGACAACCCGCCCTTCACCCTGGCCTCGGGGAGGAAGAGCAACTATTACTTCAACTGCAAGCCCACGACGCTAGACCCCGAGGGGATGAACCTCATCGGCCATCTGCTCTTCGACATGATCGAGGATCTCGAGGTGACGGCGGCGGGCGGGCTCACGCTGGGGGCCGACCCGATGGCCAACGCGCTGTCGGTCATCTCCTTCCAGCGCGGCAGGCCCGTGAAGTCCTTCATCGTGCGCAAGGAAGCCAAGGACCACGGCACGAAGAGCCGGATCGAGGGGAACGTCCGGGCGGGCGAAAATGTCGTCATCCTCGACGACGTCATCACCACCGGCGCCTCCACGCTCACGGCCATCGAGGCGGCCCGCGAGGCGGGTCTGCACGTCAAGCGGGTCATCGCCCTCATCGACCGCGAGGAGGGCGGCAGGGAAAACATCGAAAAAGAGGTCGGCGATGTCAGGGCCGTGCTGACGCGGACGGAAGTCATGGCCAGCTACAGCGGCAAGGCGGGGTGACCTCGTGAAACCCCTCCGACCGTTCCTGCCGCTGGCGCTCGCCGCCGCGCTCTGGCTGCCGTGCGGCGAGGCAGCGGCCCTCGAGCGCATCCCCATCACGGCCTTTACCTCGGAGGCCCTGGAAAACGGCGTTCCCCCGGGCTGGAACCTCGAACTGCGGCGCGGGCGACCGGACATCCGCATCGAGAGGCTGGACCTGACGGGGCTCCCTTCTCCCCGGAAGCGCAGTTCCTTCGGGCCGGGCGAGGCCGAGGCAGCCGCCCGGCAGGGGCAGTACTGCCTGCACTTGGCAAGCGACGCGGAATCCTCCTTCGGGATCAGCCGCAACGTGAAGGTGAACCCGCGGGAGTACCCCTACCTGAACTGGAAGTGGGCGGCCAGCCGCCTGCCCGACGGCGCCGACATCCGCAGGCGCGCCACCGACGACCAGGCCGCGCAGATCTACGTGGTCTTCACCCCCACGGGATTCCCCCACGCCCTCACGGCGCCTCTGCTGGGCTACATCTGGGACACGGAATGCCCGAAGGGGACAGCCGGCACCAGCGCGCACCCGCTGGCGGGACGCGTCCGCTACATCGTGCTGCGCAACAAGACCGACAGGCTGGGCCAGTGGATCACCGAGAAGCGCAACATCTACGAGGACTACCGCAGGCTCTTCAAGGACATCAACGGGGGCGAGCCGCCCGAGGTGGTCGGCGTGACGTTCTTCATCAACGCCCACAACACCAAAAGCCGGGCCGAAAGCCGCTTCTGCGACGCCTACTTCTCGAAGAACTAGGCATCAGGTCCCCGGCGAAAGGCAAAGACGAACCGGCCCTTCCAATCCTTTAGAATGCCTGTCGCCTGATTTGATTCACGAGGATGTGCGCCTGGCGGACGGGCTCCGGGATGCGGTAGCGCCGCGCGCACCGCAGGACGATCTCCACGGCCCTCTCGAGGCTCACCCGGTGACCCTGGGAGACGAAGACCGGCTTGACGCGGTCCTTCGTCCGCAGGACGGCGCCGATCACCGCGCCGTCGTGACGCAGGGGCGAGAGCTGACCCCGCCCGGCACCAGGCTCCTCGTGCGAGCCGATGAGCCTCGTCTTGGCGCAGCCGACGGCCGGGATGTCCAGGATGAGTCCCAGGTGGGCCGCCAGCCCGAATCCCCGGGGATGAGCGACCCCCTGCCCGTCGAAGAGCACCGCATCGGGCCGGCGCCGCAGCTTGCCGAAGGCCCGCAGCAGGGCGGGCCCTTCGCGGAAGGAAAGCAGGCCCGGGATGTAGGGAAACGACGTGCGGCCGCGGAAGGTGGCCGCCTCCGCGACCTCCAGGCTTTCGGCGTCCAGCACCACGACGGCCGCGTAGACCCGGTCGTCGCCCCTCGCGCAGGAGATGTCGGCACCGGCGACGAGACGAAGGTCCCGCGACGGCCCGTCCTCCAGGATCAGTTCTCCCCGCAGCTTCTCCTGCACGGCCACCGCCGTCCTGTAATCCACATCCCAGTCATGAAGATTTTTGAATTTCACCTTCGAAACCAGAGTTCGGAACGATGCATTGGAGAGGTGGAACAGCGGAACGGTCATCCCCGCGCAGACAAAAATCGATTACAGGAATGGATTCCCGGTCAAGCCGGGAATGACAGCTCTCTTCCCCGATGCCTTGAGCCCTCTGCCTTACGCCTCGCGCCCTTCAGAGCGCGAACGTCATGTCGCAGCAGGCCCCCAGTATCCCCACCTGGCCGTTTGCGTCCCGGACGATGCGGCGGCAGTGCTCCACCACCTTGTCCATGGCCCGGTCCGTGCGGTCCTGGTTGATGTGGAAGAGGGCAAATTGCCTGACGCCGGCATCCATCGCCAGGCTCAGGGCGTCGAGGTAGGACGAGTGGCCCCAGCCGCGGTGCCGCCCGTATTCCTCGCCGGTGAACTCGGCATCGTGCACGAGCAGGTCGGCGCCGGCGCAGAACTGCAGGTACTTCTCGTAGGGCAGGCCGCCGGGGTGCGTGTAGCCCAGTTCGTGGTCCGTCAGGAAGACGAACCGCTTGCCGTCCTCGACGAAGGCGTAGCCCTTGCCCCCGCCGGGGTGGCTGATGTCGATGGGGTGGATCGTGACCGAGTCGATCCCGAACTCTTCCGGGCATCCGTCGGAATAACGGATGCGTGCCTTCAAGTCGCCGTAATTGACCGGGAAGTTGGGCGGGGACATCATCCGGGCCAGCATGGTCCGGACGAACTCTTCCGCGAAGGGGCAGCCGTGGACGCGCAGGCTGGTTTTTTCGCTGTAGAGGGGCCTGAAAAAGGGAAAGCCCATGACGTGGTCCCAGTGGGCATGGGTGAAGATGAGGTCGTACTCGTAGATGCCCTCGGCCAGGAGCGACTTGCCCAGCCGCCGGATCCCGGTGCCGGAGTCGATGATGATGACGCGGCCGTTCTTCGTGCGGATTTCGATGCAGGTGGTGTCGCCGCCGTAGCGGATGTACTCCTGGCCGCAGACGGGGATGGACCCCCGTGCACCCCAGATCTTGATGAACATGCACGACCCTCCATGGGGCAAAAGACGCGTCAGGCCGCTCCGAGATGAGGCTTCAGGAGCTCGCGGGCCCTCTCGATATCCCTTTCGATCTGCCTGACCAGTTCTTGAGGATTTTCGAATTTCACCTCGTCGCGGATCCGGTCGATGAAGAAGACCTCGATCGGCTTCCCGTACAATTCCTCCCGAGGGAAATCCAGCAGGTGGACCTCCACGGTCAGCCGGTTGTCGCCGAAGGTCGGGCTGTAGCCGATGTTCAGGACGCCGGGATGCCGCCGGCCTTCCATCTCGGCCGTGACGGCATACACCCCGCGGGCCGGGATGAGTTCCTTCTCCGAGGCGATGTTCGCCGTGGGCACCCCGATCTCGGAGCCCCGCCTGTAGCCCTTCACGACGGGGCCGCGCAGGTTGTAGGGCCTGCCCAGGAGCTGCATGGCCCGGCGCACATCCCCTTCCTGCAGGGCGTGCCGGATGCTGGTGCTGCTCACGAGGATGCCCTCGACCTGCACGCCCTCGATGGC
>JAGPKU010000091.1 GCA_018053845.1 Syntrophobacterales bacterium | reverse complement strand
TCTCCCGGCGGGCATCCAACAAGTCTTGCGGCCCTTCGGCCGCCGCACCCGGGACGGTTTCGCTCACCCTCCCCGGAGCCAGACTGCCTTTCCCGATCACCCCCCTTCACGGGGCGCAATGCCCCCCCTGTTTTATTAGCGTCAACAATTAGCATCGGCGGCAACGGGTGTCAAGTGTTTTTTGGCTGCCCGTGCCCCGGGACCCCGTCCCGCGGAGCCCCTGCAGACTTCCCGGCACGCACCATTGCCGATCCGTCATGGAACGGATGTCTGAATCGTTGAGCAATTCCCGTACCACCCCTGTTCCTCTGTGGCTCAAGCAGCATAACAACATGAAATAACTGATCATATCCATATTGCTGCGCCTTCGCTGCCTTGCCTGGTGGCCCCCGGGAGGCCCTTTCGGTGTGTAAAAAAAGGCACACTGTCACCGCGCAGATGTATTTTTGCAACATTTTTGCCTGCAAAATCCGGTGAAATCAGCCACTTTTTTCTTGACAAAAAGGGACCTTCAACTTATAGTGCGTCGGCTTTTCACAGAGGGGTACGAGGGAGTGACTTCATGCGCCTTTTCCAGTCGGGAGGGCGCGCTCGCCAGCCCGGCGGCGGCGCTGCCGGATCTCCGGCCCGCTTCGCGCGGGCACGGGGCTTCTTCCTGGCGCTTGACCGGCCGGTCGGCCCGGCCCGCGGGCAGGGTGTTTCGATACCGGGAAGGTTCTCCCTGGAATATCAACGAAAATAACGTTCAATGGAGGTGGAGTGGAGATGGCAGATGTGCAATTGAAAGATGTGTACCCGGTTCCGGAGAAGCTGAAGAAGTCGGCCTGGGTCGCCGGCAGGGCGGCCTACGACAAGCTTTGGAAGCGCTCCATCGAAGACCCCAGCGGGTTCTGGGCGGAAGTCGCCGGCGAGTATGTCGAGTGGTTCAAGAAGTGGGACAAGGTCATGGACTACAACTTCGACATCCGCAAGGGCCCCATCTACGTGAAGTTCTTCGAGGGCGGCAAGCTCAACGTGTCCTACAACTGCCTCGACAGGCACCTGAGCACCCGCGGCGACAAGATCGCCATCCAGTTCGAGGGCAACGAGCCGGGCGACGACCGCGCCCTGACCTACAAGCAGCTCCATGCGGAGGTCTGCAAGTTCGCCAACGTCCTGAAGTCCCTCGGCGTGAAGAAGGGCGACCGGGTCTGCTTCTACCTGCCCATGATCCCCGAACTGGCCATCGGCCTGCTGGCCTGCACCCGCATCGGCGCGATCCACAGCGTCGTCTTCGGCGGCTTCAGCGCCGACTCCCTGCGCGACCGCATCCAGGACAGCGCCTCGAAGGTCCTCGTGACCTGTGACGGCACCTTCCGCGGCGCCAAGGCCGTCCCCCAGAAGACCAACGCCGACGACGCCGTGAAGGACTGCCCCTCGGTCGAGAAGGTCGTGGTCGTCAAGCGCGTGGGCGACAAGATCAAGACCTCCATGGGACCCAAGGACATCTGGTACGAGGAGGCCATGGCGAAGGCCTCGGCCGACTGCCCGCCCGAGTGGATGGACGCCGAGGACCCCCTGTTCATCCTCTACACCTCCGGCTCCACCGGCAAGCCCAAGGGCGTCATGCACACCACCGGCGGCTACCTCGTCTACGTCGCCTACACCCACAAGATCATCTTCGACTACCATGAAGAGGACATCTACTGGTGCACCGCCGACATCGGCTGGGTCACGGGCCACAGCTACATCGTCTACGGGCCGCTTTGCAACGGCGCCACGTCGGTCATGTTCGAGGGTGTGCCCAACTACCCCGACGTGAGCCGCTTCTGGAAGGTCGTCGAGAAGTACAAGGTCAACATCTTCTACACCGCCCCCACGGCCATCCGCGCCATCGCGAAGGAAGGCGACGAGTGGGTGAAGAAGGCCGACATCTCCTCGCTGCGGATCCTGGGCACCGTCGGCGAGCCCATCAACCCCGAGGCCTGGAACTGGTACTACAACGTGATCGGCCGCGGCGAGTGCCCCATCGTGGACACCTGGTGGCAGACCGAGACGGGCGGCATCCTCATCACCCCGCTGCCCGGCGCCATCGACATCAAGCCCGGCATGGCGACCCTGCCCTTCTTCGGCGTCTGGCCCGTCCTGCTCGACGACGAGGGCAAGGAGATCACCCAGACGGAAGCCAGCGGCGCGCTGTGCATCAAGATGCCCTGGCCCGGCATCATGCGGGGCGTCTACGGCGACCCCAAGCGCTTCCAGGAGACCTACTTCGAGCAGTTCCCCGGCTACTACGTGACGGGCGACGGCGCGCGAAGGGACAAGGACGGCTACTACCAGATCACGGGCCGCATCGACGACGTCATCAACGTCTCCGGTCACCGCATGGGGACGGCCGAGGTGGAGAGCGCGCTGGTCGCCCACCCGAAGGTGGCCGAGGCCGCCGTCGTGGGCTACCCCCACGAGCTCAAGGGCCAGTCGATCTACGCCTACGTCACGGTGAAGACGGGCGTGCAGAAGTCCGAGGAGCTCAAGAAGGAGCTCGTGGCGCACGTCCGCACGCTCATCGGGCCCATCGCGACGCCCGAGAAGATCCAGTTCGCCGACGGTCTGCCCAAGACCCGCAGCGGGAAGATCATGCGCCGCATCCTCAAGAAGGTGGCCGCAGGCGACATCAGCGACCTGGGCGACACGACGACGCTGGCCGACCCCTCCGTGGTCGACGATATCGTCAAGAACAGGCTTTAGGCAACAGGCACCAGGCGTCAGGAGGACGGGAGAGAGGGAATGTGACGTTGCATTTGCCTAACGCCTCATGCCTAACGCCCAATGCCTAATTGAAAGTATATCAACCATTGTGGGCCCGTGAATCGTCGGGCCGCGGAAGGGCGGCCCGGCGGTTTGCGTCCGAAGAAAGGAGGCAGCTGTGAACATCATCGCATGCGTGAAGCAGGTTCCCGACACGGAAACCCTGATCAAGGTCAAGCCCGACGGATCAGGCATCGTAGAGGACGGGATCAAGTGGGTCATGAACCCCTACGACGAGTTCGGCGTCGAGGAGGCGCTGAAGCTGAAGGAAAAGCTCGGCGGCGACGTGACCATCGTGTCCGTCGGCCCCGCGCGGGCCATGGAGACGATCCGCACGGCGCTGGCCATGGGGGCCGAGAAGGGCATCCACATCGATGACCCGTCCCTCAACGGCGCCGATGCCTACACGACGGCCCAGGCGCTTGCCGCCGTCATCAAGGGGCTTCCCCACGACATCATCTTCTGCGGGCAGAGGGCCATCGACGGCGACGTCGGCCAGGTCGGCTCGATCCTCGCCGAGCTGCTGGGGCTGCCCGTGGTCACGCTCGTGACGAAGCTAGAGATCAACGGGACGGCCGTGAAGGCCCAGAAGGCCATCGAGGGCGCCACCGTGACGATCGAGACGACCCTGCCCTGCGTCATCACGGCGCAGAAGGGGCTCAACGAACCGCGCTACGCGTCCCTGCCCGGCATCATGAAGGCCAAGAAGAAGCCCGTCGACGTGAAGAACGCGGCGGCCATCGGCGTGACCGCCGCCGTCAAGGCGAAGGTCGCCAAGACCGTACCGCCTCCGGCAAGACCTCCCGGAAAGATCCTCCAGGGCGATGATCCGGCCCTGAAGGCTCAGGAGCTCGTGAAGCTGCTGCGGGAAGAGGCGAAAGTCATCTAAGAAAGGAGGAGGTACCGAACCATGGCAAAAGGCGTATGGATCGTTGCGGAAGTCAGAGACGGGGCTTACCGGAAGGTGAGCTTCGAGATCGCCAGCGCGGCCCGCAAGCTGGCCGACGAGCTGGGTGACGAGGTGTGTGCCGTCCTGTGCGGCTCCGGCATCGAAGGCAAGGCCGCCGAGCTGGGCAAGTACGGCGTGGACAAGGTCTACGTGGCCGACAACCCCGCCCTGGAGCCCTACACGACGGACGCCCACGCGGCGGCGGTCGCCAAGATCGTCAAGGAGAAGGATCCCGCCATCCTGCTGCTGGCGGCATCCGTGCAGGGCAAGGACCTCTCGGCGAGGCTCGTGGGCAAGCTGGCCTGCGGGCTGGCCACGGACTGCACGGGCCTGAAGATCGAGGGCGGCAAGCTCGTCGCCGTGCGGCCCATGTACGCCGGCAAGTGCTTCGGCGAGGTGGCCTTCGAGGCCTCTCCCGCCATGGCGACGCTGCGGCCCAACGTGTTCCCCATCGTGGAGAACGCCAAGGCCGGCGCCGTCGAGAAGTTCGACCCGGCCCTCGATGCGGCCCTGCTGAAGACCAAGGTGGCCGAGATCGCCAAGGACACCAGCGGCAAGATCGAGCTCACCGAGGCCAACATCATCGTCTCCGGCGGCCGCGGCATGAAGGGCCCCGAGAACTACAACATCCTCGAGGAGCTGGCGGGCGTCCTCGGCGCCGCCGTCGGTGCATCGCGCGCGGCCGTCGACGCCGGCTGGCGTCCCGCCACGGACCAGGTCGGCCAGACGGGCAAGACCGTTTCGCCGAACCTCTACATCGCCTGCGGCATCTCCGGCGCCATTCAGCACCTCGCGGGCATGAGCTCGTCGAAGTACATCGTCGCCATCAACAAGGACCCCGAGGCCCCCATCTTCCAGCGGGCGGACTACGGGATCGTGGACGACCTCTTCAAGGTCGTCCCCGAGGTGACGGCGGCGGCGAAGAAGCTCCTGGCGTAGTGACACCGATCGGGGCCGGCCCGGGGCCGGCCCCGATTTTCCTCTTTGGAACACAGCATCAGCCCTGCCCGGCTCGATCCGGGCGCCTCCGTCTTCGCCGAATCTCGTCTGAATGCCGACTCCACCGGGTGCACGTCGACGGAAGCGCCACACGGCCGCCCGATCCCTTGCGGCCGGCAGGGCGGGGCGGGCGGCCGATCGCGGGCCTGCCGAACTTTCATCGCCCCGGGGGGGACGGGTTTGCCGTCAGGGGCGATCCGCAAGCGACCTGAGGGAGAGAGACAGGGAGAGACTCCTTCCTGACCGGAGGGCCCCGGCGGGGCCTTCGAACCGCAACCGTGGAATGGAGGACGTGACGTATGCAGAACTTGGTGTTTGGACCCGGCAACGAGGGGAGGGAGGTATTCTGGAATACCACGAATTACCAGATCCCCCTCGACATCTTCGCGATCATCGCCCTGGCCATCATGGGCTGGGGCCTCTATAAGCGCTCCGAGCTCTGGAAGGCCATGGGGAAGGCCGAAGTCCGGGACGACAACCGGGGCGAGCGCATCAAGAACCTTTTCCGAAACGGCATCCTGCAGCTGTCGGTCTGGCGGGACTTCTACCCCGGCCTGATCCACGGCCTCATCTTCTTCGCCTTCTTCGTCCTGATCTGGGGGGCCGCCATCGACGCCACCTCGTTCTACACGGGCGTCCACCTGCCCGGCAAAGGGTACCTGGCCTTTTCCTTCATCATGGATCTCTTCGGCCTCTTTGCCGTCGTGGGCGTGATCCTGGCGATCGACCGGCGCTACATCAAGAAGCCCGACAGGCTCGGCTACAAGGGGACCCCGGACAACCGGCCCGAGGACGCCATCGTGCTGCTGCTCATCCTGGGCATCATGGTGACGGGGTTCGTCGTCGAGGGGATCCGCATCGTCGCCACGGGCAACCCCGACTTCGAGAAGTGGTCCTTCGTGGGCTACCTGGTGGGCCAGTTCTTCGTCGGGATCAACGTCGAGACCCTCAAGGTCTCCCACAAGGTCCTGTGGTGGGTCCACGCCTTTTTGGCCTTCGGCTTCATCGCCTACATCCCCTTCTCGAGGCTGCTGCACATCGTGACCTCGCCGGCCAACCAGTTCATGGCCACCCTGAAGCCCGTGGGGCAGCTCGAGCCCATCCGCGACTTCGAGAACGCCGAGAGCTTCGGCGTGGGCAAGCTCGAGGAGTTCACCTGGAAGCAGATCTTCGACTCCGACGCCTGCACCCGCTGCGGCCGCTGCCAGAACGGCTGCCCGGCCTACCAGACGGGCAAGGAGCTCTCGCCCAAGAAGCTCGTCCAGGACATCAAGGACCACTGGCTCACGCGCGCGCCGCTCTACGCCGCCGCCGCCAAGGCCGCCAAGGCGGCGGGCCCCGACGCCGCGGCGCCCGAGGTGCCCGAGAGCGAGAAGAGCCTCATCAACGACGCCGTGGGCGTCAACCCCGTGTGGGACTGCACGAACTGCATGCACTGCATGGAGCACTGCCCCGTGATGATCGAGCACGTGCCCAAGATCGTCGACATGCGGCGCTACAAGGTCCTCATGGAGGCCGACTTCGCCCCCGAGCTCCAGCTGACCTACCGCAACATGGAGAACAACTCCAACCCCTGGGGCATCGGCGCCCACATGCGCGGCGACTGGGCCAAGGAGCTGGGCGTGAAGACCATGGCCGAGAACCCCGAGGCCGAGTACCTCTGGTACGTGGGCTGCGCCGGCTCCTTCGACGACCGGGGCAAGAAGATCTCCGCGGCCTTCGCGAAGATCCTCCAGGCCGCGGGCGTCAACTTCGCCATCCTCGGCACCGAGGAGAGCTGCTGCGGCGACTCGGCCATGCGCGGCGGCAACGAGTACCTCTACCAGGCGCTCGCCCAGGCCAACATCGAGGTCATGAACGGCTACGGGGTCAAGAAGATCATCACCACCTGCCCCCACGGCTACAACGTGATCAAGAAGGACTACCCCCAGCTGGGCGGCACCTACGAGGTCTACCACCACACGGAGATCATCGCCGACCTGATCGCCCAGGGGAAGATCAAGCTCTCGAAGGCCGCGGAGGGCCTCTTCACCTACCACGACTCGTGCTTCCTGGGCCGCTACAACAAGGTCTACGATCAGCCCCGGAAGATCCTCCAGGCCGTGCCCGGCCTCAAGCTCGTGGAGATGGAGAAGCACCACGACCACGGTTTCTGCTGCGGCGCCGGCGGCGGCCGGATGTGGATGGAGGAGCACCACGGAGAGCGGATCAACAACTATCGCACCGACATGGCGCTCAGGGTCAACGCCACGGGCGTGGCCACGGCATGCCCCTTCTGCAACACCATGATCATGGACGGCCTCAAGGCCCGCAACGCCGAGGAGAAGGTCGTGGCCAAGGACATCGCCGAGATCGTCTGGGAGGCCATGGAGGCGCAGGAGGCGCCGAAGGCGGAGGCCTGAGAACCGCCCGATCGGGACCGGGGACGATTGACCGCCGGTCAGTAAACTGGCTGGAATCAAGTCCCTGCCTGCCTCCGCGGGCAGGGGCTTTTTTTTATAAATTCCATTGACATGGCGCCGAAGATATGCCAACAAAAGCGCCAAGAGGAGAGCGCCCATCGGGCGCAACATGCATCATCAGTTCTTTATCAGGAGGGGGTACTATGTCCAGGAGGAGGTTTGCCTATCCGTTTCTAAGCGTCCTTTTCGTTCTTTTCCTTTCCACATCCGCGTTCGGCGCCGG
>JAGPKU010000023.1 GCA_018053845.1 Syntrophobacterales bacterium | reverse complement strand
ATGCTCCCCTCGGCCCTCCGCGCCGTCGCCCTTTCGATTACCGGGGTCCTGGCCTTGATGTTCTTCCTGCAGTCGAAACTCGTCTACTTCCCCGACGGGCAGATCATCGCGACGCCGGCGGACCGGGGACTGCCCTATGAGGAGGTGACCTTCGAGGCGGACGACGGCGTGCGGCTCTCCGCCTGGTTCGTGCCGTCGGGGGCCGGCCGGGGCGTCGTCCTCTTCAGCCACGGAAACGGCGGCAACATCTCCTACAATCTCCCCTTCGTCGAGATTCTTCACCGGGTCGGCCTCTCCATCTTCATCTACGATTACCGGGGATACGGCCGCAGCCGGGGAAAGCCCTCCGAGGAGGGAACCTACAGCGATGCGGGAGGGGCATGGCGGTACCTGACGGAGAGCCGCAAGGTCCCCGCGGGACAGATCCTGCTCTACGGCCAGTCCCTCGGAGGACCTGTCGCCGCGAAGCTCGCCCGGGGGACGCCTCCCGCGGCCCTCATCCTCGACTCCACCTTCACGAACTTCGTCGACATCGCGGGCCATCACTACCCGTTCCTGCCCGTCCGGTGGCTCGCGCGCTTCGAGTACAACGCCCTCGAGCACGTCCGCAACGTCCGGTGCCCCGTGCTGGTCATCCACAGCACCGACGACGAGATCGTCCCGTTCTCCCAGGGGCTCGCCCTCTACGAGGCGGCACCGGAGCCCAAAGCGTTCATCAAGCTCCGCGGCGGGCACAACGACGCCCTCATCCTGTCTGCGGGGGCCTACCGGGAGGGAATCGACGGGTTCCTGAAGCGAATCGGCCGGTAGGCGGGCGGGAAGGCGCGGCACCCTTCGTGCATGGCCCTCGGGCATGTCCATCAACCCGCGACGGATCATCAGGGCTGCCGGAAACCGGGCAGAGATCGCCTTTCGTTCCGCCCTGCGCCTGTTCATCCCCTTCGACCCGTGGCACCGGATGCCTCCGGCCGCGAAGGACTACGCCTGCGGGATCATCGAGCACCTCAACGCGCTTCCCCCGGAGAGGAGGGGCCGAGTGGCGGACATCGGGTGCGGCCTCGGGGACATTCTGTGCAACCTGGACTTCAGGGAGCGCCTGGGCCTGGACAATGATCCGGCCGTCCTGAAGGCGGCGGAGATCGTCCGCCGGAGCCATTTCAAAGGCGCTGCGAGATTTGCCGTCTGCTCGTTCCCGGAAGACCGGCTGGACGGACTGTTCGATGCCATAGTCCTTGCAAACTGGCCTCACGCTGTCCCGCCCGATTCGCTGAAAGCAGGCCTCCTCCGTCTTTTCAGGGACAACCTGCCCCCCGGCGGCTGCCTCGTCATCGACACGGTCTCGAAGAACGGGTACCCCTATCGACACGATCCGGATTTCCTGCTGGGAGGGTTGGATGGGAAGGTCGAGCAGATCGGCGCCTACCCCTGCGGGCGCAGGGTGTGGAAGGTGACAAAAGACCCGGGAGCGAGGAAGAGCGGATGATAGGAAGTGAGGAAGAAATCGTGATTTTTTGACATCTTGGCTGCCTGACGTCGTCAGCGCACAGACAACGGGCGCAAGCTGCAACGCGAGCAGGAAACCCATGAGACAGGACCGCCGTGCGGCCGGCTACCGCGTGGGTCCCCACATCTCCATCCGTTCCCGGTAGGATTTTCTCTCCCGGATGTTCCGCAGCCCGATCTCGTGCAGGACATCCTTCATCCGCCGCCTCAGGTCGCCTGGGTACACATCCCGCGGAACGCCTCCCGGATTGGTCCCGCCGGCATGGACGCGGGCGATTTCATTCTCCAAACTATCCAGGTGGCGGATGAGCTCGGGCTTGGACATGAGCCTGTAGTCCGCAGCCAGGACCCCCTCCGTGTAGACGCGCTGCGGCGGCGCGCACCCGCCCGGCAGGACCGGGACGAGCACGGCCGGGGCCAGGAGGGCCCTTCGCATCGACACGCAGATCGTTTTCCGTCCTTCCGGCATCCAGCACAACCTCTTCACGGGCCCGGCGGCTCCGGGACGGGTTCAGGGCAGGGGACGCTGGAGCTCCATCCGCTGACGGCGCTCGTCGTGCCGCATGATCTCCCGGCCGGCGATCGCCGTCCTGACATCGTAGCGGCGGGCCTTGTCCACTTCCCGGCGGGCGGCGGCCCCTTTTTTATACGCGCGATCTCCTCGTCGCCCCGGGCGGCGTAGCGATCCAGGTCCTCCTTCGAAAGCGCCCGGTAATCCGTCGCCATCGGACCTTCCTTGTGGGTCATCGTCGGGGCGCACCCCGCCATCGACAGGGACAGGGCGGCGACATGCCACAGCGCAGCGGCAAACCTGTAAGGCATGGTCTTTCTCCTTTCCCGTTTCCTGAAAACCGCTTTTAGAATAACGATCTTTCACCCCGCTTCCAAGGGACGACGCCGTAAAGAAAATCGCTGGCGGCACCCCGTGAAAACGTGTAGAGTGCGAAAAGGAATTTTTGCATGCCCACCTTTCACCCCAGAGCCGGAGCGGTCGAGGAAATGAAAGCGAAGCCCCTTCTCATTGCAACCCTTGCGGTGATCCTGATGCTCATCGCCCTGGCCGCCTACTCGGCGATGCCCACGACCGTCGAGCAGGTGCCGCGCCTTTCGAAGGAAGCCGTAAAGGCGATGCTCGGGAAGCCCGACGTGGTCATCATCGATGGCCGCTACATCAAGCAGTACGAGCAGAGCGACAAGAAGATCCCGGGGGCGGTGTTCGTCGATGCCGAAAACCTCGAAGAGTTCTTCAAGAAATACCCGAAGAAGGATGCCACCTACATCCTCTACTGAGCCTGACCGAAGGAGTACACGGCTGCCCGGGCGGCGGTCGAACTTTACAAGCGGGGGTACACGAAGGTCTACGCCCTGGAGGGCGGCTGGAACGACTGGGCCAAGAGCGGTTTTCCCACCGAGAAAAAGGTCATCACTTCGGCCAAGCATTGCGTCGACTGCCACACGGCGATGACCCCGGGCGTGGTCGGCGACTGGAAACTCAGCAAACACAGCCAGAAGGGTGTCGACTGCGCCGTCTGCCACGGAGACAAGCACTTCTCCCCCGAGACGGTCGCCCTGGCCGAAATCCCGACGCCCGAGCGCTGCGCCTTCTGCCACGGCACCCAGGTCAAGCAGTTCAAGGACGGCAAGCACGCCAAGGCCTGGGACGCCATGAAGGCCATGCCCACCTTCCACATGCAGCCCATGGCGATGATCGACGGCATGAAGGGCTGCGGCGGCTGCCACAAGATCGGGATCAAGACGGATGTCGAGATCAAGGAACTGCGCAAGCGGGGCGGCCAGTTCGGGGTCGCCTCCTGCGATTCCTGCCACACCCGGCACCTCTTCTCGAAGAAGGAGGCCCTGCAGCCCCAGGCCTGTCAGACCTGCCACATGGGCATCGACCACCCCCAGTGGGAGATGTACTCCTCCTCCAAGCACGGGGTGCGCAACTCCCTCAAGCAGATGGGCGTTCTGCCCGAGAGCGCATCGGCCCCCACCTGCCAGAGCTGCCACATGACGGGCGGTCACCACGGCGTCCGCACGGCCTGGGGGTTCGTAGCCGTGAGGCTCCCCATGCCGGACGACCCCAAGTGGGCCGCCGACCGGACGACGATTCTCAAGGGCCTGGGGGTCCTGGACCCGTCCGGGAAGCCGACGGCCCGTCTCGGCGTTCTCAAAGATCTGGACGTCTTCCGCACGACCCAAGAGGACTGGCAGAGGGAGCGGGACCGGATGCTTGCCAACTGCCGCCAGTGCCATTCACCCCACTTCGCAAGGGGCGAGCTCGAGAAGGGCGACATGATGATCCGCGAGGCGGACCGGCTGCTCGCCGAGGCCGTCGAGATCGTGGCGGGTCTTTACCGGGACCGAATCCTCGCCAAGCCCGGGCACTACGCCTACGCGTACCCGGACCTGCTGGCGTTCCACGACGCCCCGACGTCGATCGAGCAGAAGCTCTACCTCATGTTCCTGGAGCACCGGATGCGGACCTTCCAGGGCACCTTCCACGCCAACCCCGACTATGCCCTGTGGTACGGCTGGAGCAAGATGGTCTCGGACATCACGGAAATCCGCAGGATGGCCGCCGACCTGAGGAAAGAGAAGAAAGGCAAGAGAAAATAGGGCAACCCGCCCCCCAGCAGGCGCCCCCGCCGGGGCGCCTTTCTTTTTGCCCGAACCTTTACAATCCCCAGGGGCATGCCATATTAAAGGGCGAGCCGAGGAGGAACAAGCCGTGAAGCGGTTTATGATCGCCCTTTTCGTATCCGTCCTCGCCCTGGGCTGCCAGGGAACGGAAACCAACGCCATCGAGGGGAACAATTCCATGACGAAAGCAAGCGCAAACACGAAGGTCGCCACCTTTGCGGGCGGCTGTTTCTGGTGCACCGAATCGGACTTCGAGAAGGTGCCGGGTGTCCTCAAGGTGATCTCGGGGTACACGGGCGGCAGGAAGGAAAACCCCACCTACGAGGAGGTCTCCTCGGGCCGGACGGGTCACCTGGAGGCCGTCCAGGTGCACTACGACCCGGAAAAGGTCACCTACGAGCTGCTCCTGGAGGTCTTCTGGCGGCACATCGACCCCACGGACGCGGGAGGCCAGTTCGTCGACCGCGGTTCCCAGTACCGCAGCGCCGTCTTCTACCACGACGAGGAGCAGAAACGGCTCGCCGAGGCGTCGCGGGAGGCGCTGGCCCGCTCCGGGAAGTTCACGCGGCCGATTGCGACGGAGATCCTGCCGCTGGGCCGATTCTACGAGGCCGAGGACTACCACCAGGACTATTACAGGAAGAGCCCCCTGCGATACCAGTTCTACCGGTCCAACTCGGGGCGGGACCAGTTCCTGAAGAAGACCTGGGGCGACGAAAAGCCGAAATCCGCCGCCCCTGCCGCCGGGTGGTCGAAGCCCGACGAGGCGACCCTGCGGCAGAGACTCACGCCGCTGCAGTACCGGGTGACGCAGGAAGACGGGACGGAACCTCCCTTCCGGAACGAGTACCACGACAACAAGCGCGAGGGGATCTACGTGGATATCGTGTCGGGGGAGCCCCTGTTCAGCTCCCTGGACAAGTACGATTCCGGAACGGGCTGGCCGAGCTTCACGAAACCGCTGGAGCCCGGCAACCTCGTCGAGCGGACGGACCGGAGCCTCTTCATGGTCCGCACGGAGGTTCGAAGCCGGCACGCCGATTCCCACCTCGGGCACGTCTTCCCCGACGGGCCGCCGCCGACGGGCCTGCGCTACTGCATGAACTCGGCGGCGCTTCGCTTCATCCCGAAGGAGGACCTGGAAAAGGAGGGCTACGGGGAGTACCTGAAGCTCTTCGAGAAAAAATAAGATTGAAGGGGAGGGCACAAATCGGTTATCCATCGGGCACTGCCATCTCGTGACGAGGAGGAATTCGCGATGGACCCGATCAAGGTCATGCCCTGCCTGGATATGAAAAACGGCCGCGTCGTCAAAGGGGTCCACTTCGTGGACATCCGCGACGCGGGCGACCCCGTGGAAAACGCCGCCTTCTACGAGAAGGAGGGGGCCGACGAGCTCGCGATGCTGGACATCGCGGCCACGGTGGAAAACCGCAAGACCCGCCTCGAGTGGGTCCGGCAGGTCTCGGCCGTCATTACGATCCCGCTGACCGTCGGGGGCGGGATCAACAGCCTCGAGGACATCGAACTGGTGCTCGGCGCCGGGGCGAGCAAGGTCTCCATGAACAGCGCCGCCGTGAAGAGGCCGGAACTCGTCGGGGAGGCGGCGAAGAAATACGGCTCCGACAGGATCACCGTCGCCATCGACGCGCGGCGGAACCCGGCCATGCCCTCGGGCTTCGAACTCGTCGTCGCGGGGGGCACCACCCCCGTCGGCAAGGACGCCGTTGCCTGGGCCCGGCAATGCCAGGCTCTCGGGGCGGGGGTCATCCTGCCGACCAGCATGGACGGCGACGGGACCCTGGCGGGCTACGACCTGGAATTCACGAGGGCCATCGCCGACGCGGTCACCGTGCCCGTCGTCGCATCAGGCGGGGCCGGGAAGCTCGAGCACTTCTACGAGGCCGTCGTACAGGGCGGCGCGAGCGTCGTCCTGGCCGCCTCGGTCTTCCACTTCCGGACCTTCAGCATCCGCCAGGTCAAGGAGTACCTGCGGGACAGGGGGCTTCGCGTGAACCTGTAGTGGAAGCCTTCCCGGTCTGTCTCCGATGCTCGGCCGAGGGTTGCCGGATTCGAAGCCGGGAAGCCGAGAAATAGGGGATGGCTTTTTGGAGAACGAAGCCACGATAAGGCTTGGGGCTTTCCTGGGGGCCCTTTTCGTCCTGGCCCTCCTGGAGGGGGCTGCGCCGAGACGGGTTCTGACGGTCCCGAAAGCGGCGCGGTGGGCAACCAACCTGGGAATCGTGACCCTGGACACCCTCGTCGTCCGTTTCCTCTTCCCCGTCCTCCCCGTGGGCTTCGCCCTGCTGTGCAGCCGGGAAGGCTGGGGGCTCCTGAATGCTTACCCCGTACCCCACGGGGCCGCGGTCTTCATCGGGGTGGTCCTCTTCGACCTCTTCATCTATGTCCAGCACGTCCTGTTCCATCACCTGCCGGCGCTGTGGCGCCTGCACATGATCCACCACGCCGATCTGGACTTCGACCTCACCACGGGGATCCGCTTCCACCCCCTCGAGATCGTCCTCTCCATGGGGATCAAGCTGGGGCTCGTCTACCTCTTCGGGCCACCTGCCGTCTCGGTCATCCTCTTCGAGATCATCCTGAACGCCACGGCCATGTTCAGCCACAGCAACCTGAGGCTCCCCCCCGGGATCGACGGCTTCCTTCGGCTCCTCGTCGTGACGCCCGACATGCACCGGGTCCATCACTCCGTCGTCATCCGGGAGCGCAACAGCAACTTCGGCTTCAATCTCTCCGTCTGGGACCGGCTCTTCGGCACCTACCGCCCCCAGCCCGAGCGGGGTCATGAGGGGATGACGATCGGCTTGGCCAATTTCCGAGACCCTTCGCGGCTCGGCCTGCTGCAGTTGCTGATCCTGCCCTTCACGCACAGGCACCCCTAGAGAAGGGGCTCCGGAACATCGGGGAAAAGGCCCTGCCTCCAGCGCACCCATCCCGCCGAGGGCCCGTCAATCCAAGTGTATTGGCCGGCGGATCCCGCTCAAAAAACAGCTTGCCCAACGGTCCGATAAGCGGTATGGAATACCGCTTTCGGAGGTCAGGGAGAATGCACACGGCGAATACGGGCAGCGACCGGCTGGCCATGGCCGTCCTGACGGCCATGGTCTTTTGCGGGGCGATCCTGCTCTTCGGGCTCGAGCCGCTCACGGGGCGCCTGCTGACCCCCTATTTCGGCGGCGCGGCCCACGTGTGGCTCACCTGCCTGATGTTCTTCCAGGCCGCCCTGTTCCTCGGGTATCTCTACGCCCACCTCTTCGCCAGGAAACTCGGCGTGTGGCATCTGGCCATCCTCGCCCTTCCCCTCGTGAACCTGCCGCTCCAGGTGCACGCCCAGCCCGACCCGCACGCCCCGTTGCCCCATCTTCTCTACGTGCTGTCGGTGTACGTGGCGATCCCCTTTGCGGTGCTCGCCACGACGGCCGTGGTGGCCCAGGCGTGGCTGAGCGAGTCCCGTCTGGGCAGACAACAGGAGCCCTACCCCCTCTATGCCGCATCCAACGCGGGCTCCCTGATCGCGCTGCTGGGCTACACCTTCGTTGCCGAGCCCCTCATGGGGGTGAGGCTGCAGAGTGTCGCCTGGAGCCTGACCTATGTCCTGTATGCCGCCCTGGTCGTTGCCTCCTGGGTTCTGCTGCGTCCCAACCTGGGACCCGCGACGGCGGTCGCCCGGGGGGAAGGGTCACCCGCCGAGGCGGACGTTGGCGCCGCGACCTACGGCAGGTGGCTCCTGCTGTCCAGCCTGCCCTCGGCGTTCCTGCTGGCGGTGACGAACTACATCGCCCTCGAGGTCGGGTCTTTCCCGCTGACCTGGATCCTGCCGCTCGCCCTGTACCTGGGAAGCTTCATCGTGACGTTCCGGACCGGCGGGGGCGTGCCCCGATCCCTCCGCAATGCCTGGCCCGAGATCCTGCTGGCCGGCCTGCTCATGTTCCTCCTCGGGCCGGTGCACTGGCTGGCCATCATCGGGCACCTGACGGTTTTCTTCCTCGTCTGCCTGGTCGCTCACGGAACGCTCTACGAGCTGAGGCCCCCGGCGTCGCGCCTGACGAACTTCTACCTGGCGGCTGCCCTGGGCGGCTGGATCGGCGGGGCCCTGATCAGCCTCGGGGCGCCCTTCCTGTTTTCGGCCCTCTATGAATACCCGATCATCGTGCTGCTGCTGGCCCCCACCTTCTGGTGGTGCCGGGAGAAGCCGCTGACCCGTCTCAGGAGCGGCGTCTCCTACGCGGCCGCCGTCGGCCGCGCCGTCCTGGTGGCCTTCCTCGTGTTCCTCATCGTCAAGGAAGGCTGGCAGACCCTGCAGGAGCCCGTGCGCTTCCGACACCGCAACTTCTACGGCACCTACACGATCTGGGACGTGGCAGCCCACCCTCACGACGTGCGGCAGCTCCTCCACGGTCGCACCATTCACGGCGCGCAGCTGCTGGACCCCGAGGAGCGCCTGACCCCCATCATGTATTACTTCATCGGCGGCGGGATCGCGGACGTCTACGAGACGACCCCCCCTGTCCGGAGAATGGCCGTGCTGGGGCTGGGGGCGGGGGCGGCGGCGTCCTATGTCAAGTCGGGCGAAACCATGGTCTTCTACGAGATCGACCCCGACAACGAGGGGATCGCCCGCCGCTGGTTCTCCTTCCTGGGCGAGAGCAAGGGGGACGTGCGGGTCATCGTGGGCGACGGGAGGCTCGCCATGCAGAACAGCGACCGGCGGGAGCCGCCCTACGACATCATCCACATGGATGCCTTCACGGGCGACGGCATCCCGACCCACCTGCTGACACGGGAGGCGGTCCAGATCTACCTGGAACGGCTCAAGGACGACGGGGTGATCCTCTTCCACGTGTCGAACCGCTACTACGAGCTTCGCCCGGTCATCAAGGCGATCGCCGCCCGGCTCGGCCTTGCCGGCGCCATCAACGTGCCGACGCCGAAGACGCAGCTCAAGGCCAATCAGAGCGCCACGTGGTGCGTGGTTCTTGCCCGGGACCCCGAACGGCTGACGGCACTTCTCAGAAGGGGCTGGATCCCCCTCGGGCCCGGCGACGGTCTCAAGGACGTGGCCCCCTGGACGGACGACTACATCAACATCATGCTGCCGCTGCGCGACGGGATGCGGGAGCGCTGGGACGGCTTCGATTTTGCGGGCTGGCTGAAGTCCCTGCGGCCGTGACAACCGGGGCCGCAAGACACCGGGGTGCTGCAGGGCAAACAAAAAGCCCCCGGTTCCGAAAAACGGGGGCTTTTCCCTGCCGATTGATGCCAGACCCTTGCGGCCCCTCTCACACGCCCGGGAGCCGGGAGCGGTTGCGCTCGTACTCCTCCATGACTTTCCTCGTGTAGCCGGTCTTCGGCTCGCTGTTTCGCTGCATGTTCTGCCGCGCCCGGGTGAAACCGACGTTGTAGGCATAGAGGACGGCATACTCGTTGTCGTAATGACGGCTCAGCCACGACAGGTAATAGACCCCGAAGCGGACATTCGCGTGGGGGCACTGCAGGACATCCCGCCTGTAGGGGATCCCCACCTCATCGGAGAACTCCCGGGCCACGACCGGCTTGACCTGCATGATCCCGACGGCACCCGCGTCGGAAACGACATTGTGGCGGAAGTTGCTCTCGGCGTCGATGACGGCCAGGACCAGGCGGTAATCGACGTCATAGCGCCGCGCGGCGTCGTACATGGTCCTGGCCACCTCCCGGAGCTCCTCGTCCGGGATGTGGGCGTTTTTTTCCGCCAGGTGCGCCGTGATCATCTCCACGGCGCGCTCCTCCTGCCAGTTCAATTCGAAACCAAGGCCGCTGTATTGGGCGGCCTCGTCGGAAAAATTCAGGCTCGTCAGCGAAACGACGCCGACGATCAACCCCAGCAGGGCCAGGTATTTCATCGCGTTCATGTCTCTTCCCCTTCTTTCTCCTGTCCTGTCCCCACCCGGCTGGTCCTGTCGAGAGGCTTTTTCTCAGGCGTTGTCGTTGGGGAATTTCAGCGGGACGAGGGGACCGGAAGGTCAGGCTGGTTCAAAGACGGCTGTTGATTCTTGCACCCGCTGCAACTTTGTTTTTACGAATGTTACAAGCCGATGACGAGGATTGCAAGAAAAAAGTGGCGATTTTCTTTAATTGACGAATAATATCAACGAGATAAAAGAAAATCAGGGCATTTTAGGCCCCGCGGTGCAGAAAAAGCTTGATTTTTTCCTATTCCCGAAGGCCGGACTCCGGTTACAGGGCAGCATCGAGTCCGTCGGCCGGGCCCGCCCTGCCGGGGCGACGCCTTTTGCGCCCTTGCCAGTCCTTGCTTTTTCGGTTAACGTGGTGTCGCCGCAACGGGGACCCGGCCGAGGTCCCCGGGACGGGAAAACACGCCCATCAGGGAGATGCACGATGAGTAAGCTGCGATATGCAAAGTCTGCGCGCCGGGGGGTTCTGACCCTTCTGGGGCTGATCCTGCCCGCCCTTGCGTTCCCGGGCATTGCCGCCGCCCAGAAGGCAGGCACCCCGGATCTGAGCACGGCCGTCATCCGCGTGGCCAAGGAAAACATCCCGGCCGTGGTCCACATCGAGGTGACCCGGAGCCAGGAGGTCAGGCGCCCGGTCATGCCCTTCGAGGGCGACCCGTTCTTTCGCTTTTTCCAGGACCCGCAGCAGGCACCCCGGCGATACAAGCGGGAGATCAGGGGTCTCGGCACGGGGATGATCACCGATGCCCAGGGTCACATCCTGACCAACAACCACGTCGTGGGCGGCGCCTCGAAGGTCCAGGTGCTGCTCGCCGACGGCTCCCGGTACGAGGCCCGTGTCGTCGGGACGGACCCGAAAACGGACCTCGCCGTCGTCAAGATCGACGCCGGGAAGCCCCTTCCACACGTGCGGTTCGGTGACTCGGACGCCGTGGAGGTGGGCGAGTGGGTCGTCGCCATCGGGCACCCCCGCGGTCTCGATCAGACCGTGACCACCGGCATCATCAGCGCAAAGCACCGCCGGGGGATCACGGACCCGTCGGGGTACCAGGACTTCCTCCAGACCGACGCCGCCATCAACCCCGGCAACAGCGGCGGGCCCCTGCTGAACCTGCGCGGCGAAGTTGTGGGCGTCAATGCCGCCATCTCCTCCACATCGGGCGGATTCGAGGGGATCGGCTTCGCCATCCCGAGCAACATGGCCGTCTATATCTCCCGCGAACTGATCGCCAGGGGGAAGGTCGAGCGCGGCTGGCTCGGCGTCTCCGTGCAGGACCTCACCCATGAGCTCTCCAGGACCCTGGGCATCGAGGTGACCCGGGGCGCCCTGATCTCCGAGGTGCACAAGGCCGGCCCGGCGGAAAAAGCGGGTCTCAGGCAGGGCGACGTCGTCGTCGCCTTCAACGGCAAGGAGATCCGCGACGCCTCGCAGCTCCGCAACGAGGCGGCCGCCTCGCCCATCGGCAAGGAGGTGCGGGTGACGATCCTCCGCGAGGGAAAGAAGCGCGAGGTGCCCCTGCGGATCGAGTCCATGGAGAGTCGCGCCCAGGTCTCCGCCGTCCCGATCCAGGAGCGCCTGGGCATCACGGTGAGGCCCGTGACGGCCAGGGAGGCCTCCCGCCTGAAGCTCCGACCGGGCCAGGGCGTGATCATCACCCGCGTCGAGACGGGGAGCCCCGGCGCCCGGGCAGGGCTGGAACCCGGGGATGTGATCCTGGAGGTCAACGAGTTGCCGCTTGCGAGCGCGCAGGATCTCTCGGCGGCCCTGGCCCTGGTGAAGCCGGGCGAGCAGGTCCTGGTTTCGATCGTGGACGGGCGCACCCGGGACAGGGGCTCGCTCCAGATCAGGCTGCGCTGAGCCGCAACGGGCCGGATGCCCGACGGAAGGGGGGTCGCTCGCGGAATCGGAGGCCCCGGCCTGTTTCCAGTCGGCCGCACAGGCCGCCCCCTCAAGAATCCGTGAATTCGCGTCCTCTTTTTGCTATACTTCGAGCCGGGACGCGGTCGATTCCGTTTGCGTGACTCTGCCCGAGGGGGCCTGAAGTGACGGATTGCCCGGCGATGCAAAGGACCGGGAGACGGTTCCGGGGTGCAGCTCTGGCGTTCGCGGCGGTGCTCGCAGCGGCGTGCGCCCCACCGGCGCCCGGCCCCTCGGAGGCCGAAGAGGCCTTCCGGAAGGAGGTCCTGGCGGTCAGAGAATCCCTCTCGGCTTCCCTCGCGGATGCAGCGGCCAAGGGGGAGCCTCCGGCAGCGGGGCGCATCCTGGAGCAGGCCTGCACCCTGGCCCGGGAGAGCGACCGCCCCTTCCCCTGCGGCATCACCGTCCTGGACCGTCACGGCATCACCCTTGCCTCCGCAACGCCCGGGGCGCGGATCCGCCGTCTCGACTATTCGCGATACGACGTCGTCGCAACGGCCCTGAAGGAACGCAGGGTCGTCAAGAAGAAGCTCCACCTGCAGGACCGCAAGGCGCTCTACGTGGTGGCGATCCCCCTGGAGCGCCGCGGCGAGGCGGTAGGGCTCCTCGTGCTGGCGTTCGACCCGGCGGACCTCATGAACCGTCACGGTCTGACCGAGGCGGAATTCCAGCGGGTCGACCTTGGCCGCTGAGCGCCGCCCGGAACGGGAGCCATGGCTGAGATCAGCAGCACCGGATACAGGATCAGCGTCGAGGGCGCCCGGGGTGCTCGGGCAACGGTGCGCCTCGCCGGCCGCCTCGCCCTCGCGGACCTCAAGACCCTCATGGCGGAGCTGCAGGCCATCCCGGGGCGGCTCGAGCCCCGGGGGATCGCCGTCGATGTTTCCGGCGTGGAGTACCTCGACAGTGCCGGGGCGCTGGCCCTCATCGAGATGGAGAACCTTTGCCGCTCCAGAGGGATCCCCTTCGAGCTGCTCGGTGTATCCCGGAAGCACCACGGCCTGCTGGGCCTCATCGACCGGGAGGCGCTCCAGCGGCCGCCCCTGAGGCCCGAGTCCGAAAGGCGGGCCATCGTGGTGAAGCTGGGCGAGCTGGCCCGTCTCCAGTACCGGGACTTCCTGGAGATCATGTCCTTCGTCGGGGAGCTCGTCACGGCCCTCGCCTTCTGCCTGGCGCACCCGCGCAGCGTGCGCTGGGAGGAGGTCAAATTCTACATGAAACGGGCCGGCGCGGACGGGCTGCCCATCGTGGCGCTCATCAGCCTGCTGCTGGGCCTCATCATGGCGTTCATGTCGTCGCTGCAGCTCAAGCAGTTCGGGGCCAACCTCTACGTGGCCAACCTCGTGACCATCGCCATGGTCCGAGAACTGGGCCCGATCATGACGGCCATCCTCGTGGCGGGACGGTCGGGCTCGGCCTTCGCCGCCGAGATCGGCACCATGGTCGTCAACGACGAGGTGAACGCGCTGGTGACCATGGGGTTCGATCCGATCCGGTTCCTGGCCGTCCCGAAGGTGCTCGCGGCGATGATCGTGGTCCCCATCCTGACGATCTACGCAGACTTCTTCGCCATCCTCGGCGGCCTCATCGTGGGGATCACGGGGCTCGATCTCACCGCCTTCACCTACATCCAGCAGACGAAGGACAGCATCCGGGTCTTCGACTTCGCCACGAGCCTGGTCAAGGCGGGGGTCTTCGCCGCGCTGATCGCCGGGATCGGCTGCCAGCGGGGATTCCAGGTGCGCGGTGGCGCCGAGGGGGTGGGGCAGTCGACGACCTCGGCCGTGGTCTCGGCGATCTTCCTGATCATCGTGGCCGACTCGGCCTTCGCCGTCATGCTGCACTACGTCCGGCATTGAGGCGGGGGCAAAGGGCTTTCGCCGGCCCGGTTGCAGACAGGCAGGCCGAAGGTCGACGGAAAACGACGTCAGCATCCGACGTGCCAAGGAGCAGGGGAGCGGCACAGGAGGACAACCGTGGGATCGCCCGATCAAGAGCCGGTCATCATCGTCGAGGGGCTCACCGCACGCTACGGCGACGTGACGATCCTCGAGGACGTGAGCTTCGAGGTCTTCCGGGGCGAGCGGTTCATGATCCTCGGCGGAAGCGGTTGCGGGAAGTCGACGCTCCTGAAGCACATGATCGGTCTTCTCCGGCCCTGCGCGGGCCGGGTCGTCATCCAAGGCGTCGACATCACCCGGGCCGACGAGGAAACCCTGCACCGGGTCCGGAGCCGGATCGGCGTGCTCTTCCAGGCCGACGCCCTCTTCGGCTCCATGTCGCTGGCCGAGAACGTGGCCCTGCCGCTTGCGGAGTACACGGACCTGCCGCCGGAGCTGATCCGGGAGATCGTCCGGATGAAGCTCGGTCTCGTCGGCCTGGCGGGCTACGACAACCACATGCCCTCCGAGCTCTCCGGGGGCATGCGGAAGCGGGCGGGGCTCGCGCGGGCCATGGCGCTGGACCCCTCGTTCCTCTTCTACGACGAGCCCTGGGCGGGTCTGGACCCCGTCACGGCCGCCGAGCTCGACATCCTGATCCGCAGCCTCAACGAGGGGATCGGGACGACCATGGTCTTCGTGACGCAGGAGCTGGCCTCCATCTTCAGCCTCGGCCAGCGGGTCATCATGCTGCACAAGGACGCCAGGGGCATCATCGCCCGGGGCACGCCGCAGGAGCTCCGGGAGACGTCCACGGACCCCCGCGTCAACCATTTCTTCAACCGCCAGGCGGAGTGAATGGGGAAGCTCCGAGCCGCCGATCACTGCAGGCAGAAGGCATAACGTCACGGATCGGGCTCAAGCCGATCGATTGCCGATCAGCCGGGGAGAAGGACGAACATGGCCAGAAAGGTTTCCAGCAGGGCTCTCGGCATCTTCGTGACCGCGGGGGCCCTCCTCGGGGTCGCCGCCGTCATCTGGGTCGGCGCCTCGAAGTATTTCGAGAAGGGGGCCCGCTTCGCCACGTACTTCGACGAATCCGTGCAGGGGCTCCAGCGGGATTCCGCCGTGAAATACCGGGGAGTGGACGTGGGCCGCGTCGAGGAGATCCGGGTGGCCCCCGACAACCGCCTCATCGAGGTCGTCATGAAGATCCGGCTGCGCGACGACGCGGAGACGGACACCGTGGCCTCGCTGAAGGTCGCGGGGATCACGGGCATCGTCTTCGTCGAGCTCGACCGGCGCGACCCCGACGAGCCCGATCTCTCGCCCCGGCTCGCCTTCGCCTCCGAATACCCGATCATCCCGTCGAAGCCGTCCCAGATCCGCCAGATCTTCTCAGGCATCGACGAGATCCTCGAAAAGATCAGGCAGGTCGACCTCGAGGGGATCTCGAAGAGCGTCACCCGATCGGCCAAGGCGGCCGAGGATCTCCTCTCGGGTCCCCGCACGCAGAAGGTCGTGGCAAACCTGGAGTCGATCTCGGCAAACCTCGACCTGACCGCAGCGAGGGTGGAGAAGATCACGGCGGAGGGCCGGCTCGAGGGGATCGCCGAGGAGGCACGGGCGGCCCTGGCCGAGGCCCGGTCGCTGATCGCGGAGACCCGCGACGAGATCAAGGCCCTGCGGCTGGCCGAGACGGCGGAGAAGGCGAACCGGGCGGTGGATCATCTCGCGAGGACGTCGAGGACGACGGCCCGCGACGTCCAGGTCATGAGCGACAACCTGCGGCGCGCCTCGGAGACGCTGGAGAGGCTCCTCGAGAGGCTGGAATCGAACCCCTCGGACCTCCTTTTCGGCAGCAGCCCCCCCGCGGGCAGGCGGGACTGACAGGGACAGAAGGTAAGAAGGTGGGAGGGTAAGAAGTTGAGACGGCTATTGGTTCTGCTGTTGGCGATGCTCGTTGTAGAGGGTTGCGGGGGAGGGAAGACGGCCTACGTGGTGAAGCAGTACCTTCCCGAATATCCCCCGCCTGCGGCGCCCGCCCAGCCGAAGATCGACGACGTGATCCGCGTCGAGCCGTTCTCCACGGCCCAGGCCTTCGCGGGGACGGCCATGGTCTACCGGCCTTCCCCTTACCAACGGGGGGTCTACAGCCGGGAGCGCTGGCGCGTGATGCCGGGCGACATGGTCACGGATTTCATGCTGAGGGACCTGCGCGCCTCCGGCGCCTTCAGGGCCGTGCTCGGCTACGAGGACCCCGGCGAGGGACGGTTCGTCCTGACGGGCACCGTCACCGAGTTCCTGGAGACGGACGGCGGCCGGGGCCCCGCGGCTCGCCTGGCCGCCGACGTGACGCTGCTGGACAAGACGCGGCGGGAGATCACGCAGCGCGTCGTCTTCCAGAAGACCTACGCCTTCGAGGAAGCCATGCAGGAGAAGTCGGCACGGGCGCTGGCCGAAGCCATGAGCGGGGCCATGCAGAAATTCTCCGCGGCCCTCGTTGCGGATGTGCACAGGGCCGTCGTGGAGCCGAAGAATGCCAAGGCGCCGTGAGAGGAAGGAAGCGAGGAAGCTCGGAAGTCGAGAAGTTGTGAAAAGAGGGCGAGGCCCGGCTTGTCTGAACTTCGAAACTTCACATCTTCTGAACTTCATGAACGGCGGAAATACAGGCAGCAAACCGACGAACGCCGGGAAAAGGTGATGCCATGACGAGCAAGGAAAAAGACTATTTCACGGCCCTCTACGAGGTGGCGAGGGTGATCAACGCCTCCCTGGAGCCCGCAGTGGTCCTCGAGAAGATCGCCTGCTGCGTGACCGAGGCCATGGGCGTCAAGGCCTGCGCCATCCGGCTCCTCGACTCGCGGGGCAAGCGCCTGCTGATGGGGGCGGCCTGCGGCCTGTCGAAGGGGTACCTCGTCAAGGGACCCGTGCTGGTCAGGGAAAGCGGCGTGGACCGCAAGGCGCTGGGCGGCAGGACGATCTGGGTCCGGGATGCCCAGACGGACAAGGGCTTTCAGTACAACGCCGAGGCGAAGAAGGAAAAGATCCGCTCCGTCCTCGTCGTCCCCCTGCCGGTGGGAAAGAAGCTCATCGGCGTGCTCCGCGTCTACACGAGGGAAGAGCGGAAGTTCGACAGGCAGGAAATCCGGTTTCTCGAGGCCGTTGCCAACCTCAGCGCCATCGCCCTCGACAACGCACGTCTCTACAGCGCCCTCAAGACGAATTTCGACCTGCTCGTCGAGCACAAGTACCGGATCGACGACAATTGAACAAAGCGGGCAACAGGCCCGGGGGACGAGGATTTCAGCCATACAGGGGAAAAGAACATGACACGTGTAGGGATAAACGGATTCGGGCGGATCGGGCGCCAGGTGCTCAAGGCGATCCTCGAGCGCTACCCGGAGACGCTGCAGGTCGCGGCCGTCAACGACCTGTTCGACGTGGAGACCAACGCCCACCTTTTCAAATACGACACCAACTACGGGCGCTTCCAGGGGACCGTGGTCGAGGGGAAAGACCGGCTCATCGTCAACGGCCGGCCGATCAGGAGCTTCGCCTTCCGCGACCCCGCCCAGATCCCCTGGGACGACGAGGGGGTCGACATCGTCGTCGAGAGCACGGGGCTCTTCTCGGATGCCGCGAAGGCCCGGGCCCATCTCGAGGCCGGGGCGAAGAAGGTCATCATCTCGGCCCCGGCCAAGGGCGAGGACCTCACGGTCGTGATGGGCGTCAACGAGGCGTCCTACAACCCGAAGAAGCACCATATCGTCTCCAATGCCTCCTGCACGACCAACTGCCTCGCGCCCCCGGTGAGCGTCGTCCACGCGGCCTTCGGGATCGAGAAGGGGATGATGACCACGGTGCACTCCTACACCAACGACCAGCGGATCCTCGACTTGCCCCACAAGGACCTGAGACGGGCCCGCGCGGCGGCCTGCAACATCATCCCGACGACGACCGGCGCGGCCCGGGCCCTGGCCCTCATCATCCCCGAGCTGGAAGGGCGCTTCGACGGCTATTCGCTCCGCGTCCCCACGCCGACGGTCTCCGTGGCCGATTTCACCGCCGAGATCAGGACGACGGCCACGACGGAGGAGCTGCGCGACGCCCTGCGGCAGGCGGCCAAACGATCGCTCCAGGGCATCATGGTCTGCGAGGAGGAGCCCCTCGTCTCCATGGACTACAAAGGCGATCCACACTCCTCCATCGTGGACCTGGAGTTCACCCAGGTGCTCCGCGGCAACATGGTCAAGGTCGTGGCGTGGTACGACAACGAATGGGGCTACTCGTGCCGCGTGGCGGACCTGGCGAACTACATGGCGGGCAAAGGACTCTGAAAGAAGGCGCAAGGCAACAGGCCGGCGGCAGGCGGCCGCAGAAGCGGCCGTGGGCAAATGGAGATCGTCATGCCGAAGCTCACCCTCCCCCGGAAGATCAAGAAGCGCGACGGCACCGTCGTCCCCTTCGAGAAGGAAAAGATCCGCTACGCCGTCGAGCGGGCGGCCTTCGAGGTCCTCCAGGACCGGCTGCGGTCGATCGCCGTCTCCGAGACGGTGACCGACACCGTGCTGGCCGATGTGGGCCGCCTGTACCGCAAGGCGACCCCCGGCGTCGAGGCCGTCCAGGACCTCGTCGAGCAGGGCCTCATGAAGGCGGGCTTCGGCCCCATCGCACGGGCCTACATCCTCTACCGCGAGCGCCGCGCCGAGATGAGGCAGGCCAAGGCGGCCCTGGGGCTGCGGGACGACCTCAAATTCCCCATCAACGCCATGGAAGTCCTGAAGAAGCGATACCTCATCAAGGACGACGGGCGCAACGTCGTCGAGACCCCCGGCGAGCTCTTCCGCCGCGTGGCGCGCCACGTGGCCGGGGCGGAAAATCGCTTCCGGTCTGCCGTCTCGGCCACCGAGGCCGAGGAGAACTTCTACGACCTGATGCGCGAGCTGGCCTTCCTGCCCAACTCGCCCACCCTCATGAACGCGGGGACGTCCCTGGGCCAGCTCTCGGCCTGCTTCGTCCTGCCCGTCGACGATTCCATCGACGGGATCTTCGGGGCCCTGCGCCACATGGCCAAGATCCACCAGTCCGGCGGGGGCACGGGCTTCAGCTTCTCTGGCCTGCGGCCCAAGGGGGATCTCGTCCGGACGACCAAGGGCGAGGCCTCGGGGCCCGTCTCCTTCATGAGCATCTTCGACGCGGCGACGGGCGTCATCGTCCAGGGGGGTCGGCGCCGCGGGGCCAATATGGGGATCCTCCGCTGCGACCACCCCGACATCATGGAATTCATCGAGGCCAAGATCGACAGGGGGCGCTTCGCCAACTTCAACCTCTCCGTCGCCGTCACGGACCGCTTCATGGACGCCGTGCGCCGCAACGGCGCCTTCGATCTCGTCAACCCCCGGACGGGAAAGCGGGACCGCACGGTCCGGGCCCGCACGATCTTCGACCTCATCGCCTACGGCGCCTGGCGCACGGGCGACCCGGGACTCATCTTCACCGACACGGTCAACCGCCGCAACCCCACCCCCGCCCTGGGGCGCATCGAGGCCACCAACCCCTGCGGGGAGCTGCCTCTGCTGCCCTACGAGAGCTGCAACCTGGGCTCCGTCAACCTGGCGCGGATGGTCAGGGACGGCCGTCCCGACTGGGAGCGGCTGGCCCGGACGATCCGCTGGGGGGTGCGCTTCCTGGACGACGTCATCGAGGTCAACAACTTCCCGCTGCCCGAGATCGAGGAGATCACCCGCGCGAACCGCAAGATCGGGCTGGGCATCATGGGGTTTGCCGACATGCTGATCCGGCTCGGGATCCCCTACGACTCCCGGGAGGCCGAAGGGTTCGCCCGCAGGCTCATGGCCTTCGTCCGCCGCGAGTCCCTGAAGGCCTCGGCGGGCCTGGCCGCGGAGCGGGGCGTCTTCCCGAACCATGCCCGGTCGATCCACGCGCGGAAGAACCTGCCCCTCCGGAACGCGACGGTCAACACCGTGGCCCCCACGGGGACGATCAGCATCATCGCCGGCTGCTCGAGCGGCATCGAGCCGCTCTTCGCCATCAGCTACGTGCGCAACGTCCTGTCGGGCACCCGGCTCTTCGAGATCAACCCGATTTTCGAGAAGGTCGCCCGGGCCCGGGGGATCTACAAGAGGGAGATCCTCGCCGAGATCGCCCGCTGGGGAACCCTTCGCCGCGTCCGGGGCATCCCGCGGGACATCAAGAAGGTCTTCGTGACGGCCTTCGACGTGGAGCCCGAGCAGCACCTGCGGATCCAGGCCGCCTTCCAGGAGCACTGCGACAACTCCGTGTCCAAGACGATCAACCTGCCCGCGGAGGCCACGATCGACGACGTGCGCAACATCTACCTTGCGGCCCACCGGCTCAAGTGCAAGGGGATCACCGTCTACCGCTACGGGAGCCGGGCCGAGCAGGTGCTGACCTTCCGCGGGGCCGACGGAGGCCCCGTGATCCTCGAGGAGGACCTCGTGGCGGCGGACTCCGAGTTCGCCGGCGGCTGCATGACCGGGACGTGCACGTTTTAAGGACAGGCTCAAGGTTTAGGCCATAAGGCGAAAGGGAAGAATGGAAGGATAAGAACAATGCGGCGGAGTGACGGGCATTCCGGAACAAAGCCGAAACAGAGGAAAAGAGTGAACGAGAGTCGCATCGAGGAAGCGGTAAAAAAGCATCAGAGCGGGTTCAGCTGCGCCCAGGCGATCCTGGCCACCTACGGGCCGGGGCTGGGCATGGACCGGGAAACTGCGCTCAAGGTGGCCGGCGGGTTCGGCAGCGGGATGGGCCGCATGGCCGGCACCTGCGGGGCTGTGACGGGGGCCTACATGGTCATCGGCCTGCTGCACGGCATGACGAAGGCGGACGACCAGAGCCAGAAGGAGCTCTCCTACGAGGTCGTGCGCCGATTCGCCGAGAAGTTCAGCCTGCGCCATGGGTCGCTGGAGTGCCGGGAACTGATGGGGGTGGACGTAAGCAGGCCCGAAGGGCTTGCCGTGGCGAGGCGGAAGAACATCTTCCGGACCGTCTGCCCCGGGTACGTGCGCGGCGCGGCGGAGATTCTCGAAGAGATCCTGGCCGAATCCGGCGATGCGGCACGCAAAGGGCCGGCCGCCCCGTTCCCGCTCTACCGGGAGGAGTGAAGGTCCCCGGCCGCCTCAGCCCTGGGCGGATGCCATGAACCCGTCGGCGGAGACGACCTCCGCGTAGATCCCCTGCAGGGCCGCCATGAAAGCGCCGTGCACCGCCCAGGCCGGGACGGATTCCCCCTTGAAGGAAAGGTTTCTCGTCGCGCAGGCGTCCTCGACGACGGTGCATGGGAACCCCAGGTCGAAGGCCGCCCTCACCGTGGCGTCAATGCACATGTGCGACATGGCGCCGCAGATGACGAGGCGCCCCACGTCCGCCTTCTTCAGCAGGTCCTGGAGATTCGTGCCCCGGAAGCTGTTCGGGAAGCCCTTGGTGATGACGGGCTCCGCGGACAGCGGCTCGACGGCGGGGTGGATCTCGACCCCCTTCGTCCCGGGCAGGAAAAAGGTCGCCCCGGGGCGCTTCGAGATGTGCCGGACGTGAAAGACGGGCTCGGACCGGTCCCGGAAGAGCTCGAGGAGGCCGCTCGCTTTTCCGGCCGCCGTCTCCATCCCCACCAGCGGCATCGCCCCGCCCGTGAAGTAGTCGTTCTGGATGTCCACCAGCAGCAGTGCCCGCTTCATGCGCGCCCCTCCCTTCAGGCCCTCGCCCCCGACGCGGCCTCGATCCTCTTCAGCTCGTCGAAGAGCCGTTGGTTCACCGGGGTCGCCACGCCATGGCGCTTCCCCAGATCGATGACCGTTCCGGCGAACATCTCCACTTCCGTCTTCCGGCCGGCCTCGACATCCTGGAACATGGAGGTCTTCCCCTCCGCGTCGAGGCCCTCGAGGACCCGGTACCACTCCCCGATGTCCTTCTCGGAGAGATCCACGTTCTGGGTCCCGGCCAGCGCGATGACCTCCCGCATGGCCGACTCCATGAGCTCCCGGGCTTCGGGGGACGTCCGGAGGGTCCCGTAATCCGCACGCAGGACGGCCGAGGTCTGGTTGGCACCCACGTTGACCATGAACTTGAACCAGAGACTGCGGATCATGTCCGGGGGGATCACGTGGGCGATCCCGGCACGGTCGAACAGATCGTGGATGCGCCGGACCCGTTCCGTCATCGCGGGGTTCTTCGCCTCGCCGAAGAAGATGCGACCCCGGTTGGTGTAGGTGACGCGGCTGCCCTCCCGCACGGCGTCGATCCCGAGGGTGAGGCCGTAGACCACCTTGTCCATCCCGTAGACCGCGCCGATGCGCTCCTCGCTGTCGATGCCGTTCATGACGGAGAGGACCGTCGTTTGAGGGCCGACGGCGTTCTTCATCTCGGCGATGGCCTGTTCGAGATGATAATGCTTGACGGCCACGATGAGCAGGTCCGCCGGGGCGGCCTCCTCGGGGCCCACCACGGCAATCGGGTAGTGCTTGCCGTTCACGACCACGCCGCCGCGTTTGAGCTTTTCGTGCCGGGCACCGCCTGCGATGAAGCAGACGCACTTCGGGTCCATCTCGTAGAGGATGCCGCCGTAGACCGCTCCGAGGGCGCCGGCGCCGATGATGGCGATTTTTTCGATGGAAGGCCTCATGGGTTGCACGAACTCTGTATTATTCCTACGGATGTCACTTCTTGCTCGATCGGAATTCCTTCGGCCACTATGCGGTTTCAGACCGCGCCGACGCCTGTTGCGCTGCAGTCGCGAAAACCCGCGCCGCGGACGCTCCGCTTCGCAAAGAGCGGTACACGAAAACGCGTCGCACCCTGCCTTTGAGAACCCTGCTCGAGCGGTCTGCTCTCAACATGCTTCACCCTTCGCTCCGGTTGTGCCGGGGGCGCGAAGGGTGAAAAGGGTCGCGTTCACTTGCGGGCCTTTCCCGCCCGGGTCTTTTGTTCTGATGCGACCTTCTCCAGCTCGCTTTCCAGCCGGATCACCTTCTTGAGCTCGGCGAACAGGACCTTGTTCTTGGGCCGGTCGCCGATGTCGTGGATGTCGATGTAGCGGATGATCCCGAACCTGTCGAGAACGAAGATCGCCCGCTCCGAGAACCCCTCCCTTCTCTTCACGCCGTATTTCTTCGCGACGGCGCCCTGGGGGCAGAAATCGCTCAGCAGCGGGAAGGAGATTCCGCCGAGGCTCTCCGCCCAGGCCTTCAGGCAGGGGACATGGTCGACGCTGATGCCCAGGACCTGGGCATTGAGCTTCCCGAACCGGGCCAGTTCGGCCTCGTACGAGGGAAGCTGATTCGTTCAGACCGGCGTCCAGGCCAGGGGAAAGAACGCGATGACGACGGGCCCCTTGCCGAGGCACTTCGAGAGGGTCACCTTACGGTCGAGATGGCTCGGCAGGGTGAAATCGGGGGCTTTCCGGCCGACCTTGAGCTTCATGGAACGTCTCCTCTTCGACATCGTTCAGGCGCGCGAAATATGGAGATATGCCCTTGCCGCGCTCGATGAACGGCATTCTATCACGGTTTTCGGGAAGGCGAAACGGGTTTCCGTCCGTCGGTGCGGCCCGCCGCGGCATCGACGGACGCAGGGCACCCTGAAAAGAGAGAAGTGAGGACGCCGGGAAGTTCGGAAGAGCGGAGGAGAGGGAAGATTGTACTTGTCCGCTCTTCCTCGCTTCCTCTCTTCGGCTCTTCGTGACCACGACATCCACAAGCAGAGGCAACGAAGGAAGCGGGATGACCCGACGCATCGTCGGTTATGTGTTCTTGGCCCGCCGATAGACCCAGCAGTTGGCGAAAAAGAACCAGGCCAGCGGTCCGCCCTCCCGCAGGAGTCGCCTGGAGAGGCGGTTTGCGCGGCGTCCCTGGCGGCCCATCTTCACGTCCGAGAGGTAGACGGCAAGGACCCCCTTGAGGAGCATGCGATGAAATTCCGGGTCCGGCAGCCCGCCGAGCGCCCGGTCCGACATCCGGTAGAAATGGATGAACCGCTCGGCCATCTCGTCCTCGTCCCGGTAGTGATCGCAGAAATTCAGTTCCCCGGCGGCGCGGTCCTCCTCGCGGTCCACGCAGTAGTCCAGCAGGATGTGGAGCCCCTGAACCCAGGGGAAGTAGGCTTCCTTTATCCGTCGAAGAACGTCTTCCGAAAGATCGTTTCCCCAACTCTGCGAGACGAGGGAAAAGACCCCCAGCGTGGACCCCGAGGCGGCGCAGAATTCCTGCCACTGCACCGCCGGGAAAGATTCCCGGCAGCCGGCAAACCATGCCTCGAGGCGCGGCCGGACCTCCTCGGCCGCCACGTGCTTGTGCACCTGAAGCTCCCGGTAATAGCCGGCGAGTTCGTGCAGGTGCGGGGCGATCCGTCCGTGCGCCGGATGGTTCTTCAGCACGTTCTGGCAGGTCCGCACGAGGGCGGGCAGGTAGCCCCCGTCGTCCTTTTCCCGCCGGCAGCGGTAGTAGTCGCCGGGCTCGGCCCCGGGGGTCAGGGCATCGGCCAGGGCCGTGTGCAGGGACCGGAAATCCTCCGGGTCGCGCGAGGTGCCGCGGTCGCAGAGGTTGTCGAGGTAGTCGCTGATCGTCTGGTAGGCGATGATGAAGCGCATCGTCTCCGCAGCCCGCCCCCCCGCAAGCAGGGTGTAGATCCCGCCGCCCTCGCAATGGAAGGTCTTGTTCCCGATGCTCATGAGGGCCTGGCGGCGCAACTCGGGGTCGGGGATCTTCTGCGCCTTCTGCTTCCACCCCGCGAGAAACCGGTGCACGGCGGGCAGGACCCTCGTCATGGCGATGTGCGTCAGCGTTATGAAATTCCCGGGGACGGCCATCGATTCCTCCGTCGGCTCTCTTAACACAGGCAGGGGCCCGACACAAGGCTGCGCCCCCCCACACGACCGACCGGATGACGCCGCGTTCGGCACGAAGGGGCGGGATCTCCGCCGCTGCGCCGCCCGGCCTGCGGGGTGCCGCGGGTCATCGGCCCCGCGGGGCGTGCCGCCAGCCGCATCGGACGGCAGGCGCGTGGGGAAACAAAGCCGGTGCACGACCGGGGACGGCTGTGGTAAGGTGGGGGCTCGGCAGGGGATCAACACGACGGGGGTCCCGATTCCCCGGCGGCACGGGGAGACCGCCCGGTTCGCAGGACCTCGGGAGAGTGCCGGTATGCCCGCACCCGATTTCACCCGATACAGCCTGGCCCTCTTCGACGGGGACCGCATGGTTTTTTCCTCCGAGAAGGAGGGGCTGCGGCCTCTCGTGGAGTGCATCCGGGCCTGCCGGGGGCTCTTCCGCGGCTGCGAGCTCCACGACCGCGCCATCGGGCTGGCGGCGGCGAAGCTCGTCGTCGCCTCGGGGATGATCGCCCGGATCGTCACCCTGAGGGCCTCGGCCCGGGCCGTCGGATTCCTGGAGCGCCATGCCGTCCCGATGGCCGCCGGCGAGGTCGTGCCGATCCTGCTGAACCGCGAACGGACGGCCCCCTGCCTCATGGAACAAAAAGCCTCGGCGACGGAGGACCCGGATGCCTTCCTTCGGGAGATCGACGCCTTCTTCTCATGACCCCCGAGCGGCCGCGGGTTTGCCCCATCGAGCGGGACCTCGGGTGTTCGCGGGAAAACGGGGCGGGAGGGTCAGGTCGTCTGCGTGTAGCAGACACGGTTCTTTCCGGCGGCCTTGGCCTTGTAGAGGTTCTGGTCCGCCCGTCGCAGGAAGTCCATCATCTCTTCGTTCCTGGCATGCTGGGCGAGCCCGATGCTCACGGTGACCCGGATCTCGGTGTCCGGGCGCGGCTTGAAGATCTCGTTCTTCAGGGCGATCCGAACGCGCTCGGCCGTGATGATCCCCTGCTCGCCCTTCGTGGACGGCAGGATGACGGCAAACTCCTCTCCCCCGTAGCGGTAGGCCGAGTCGGTCTGGCGGAGGCACTCGCGGAGGATCTCGGCAAACCGCGACAGGACGCGGTCGCCCTCCAGATGCCCGTAGGTGTCGTTGTACTTCTTGAAGTCGTCGATGTCGAGCATCAGCACGGTGAGCGGGTGGTCGTAGCGGTTGGAGCGCTCGATCTCGCCGTGCAGGACCGCGTAGAACTGGCGCGAGTTGAACAGCTTCGTGAGGCCGTCGGTGATGCTCAGCTCCTGGTATCGCTGCTCGCTCTCCCGGAGCTTCTCCATGGCTTGGTTGCGCTCCCGCAGGAGGGCTTTTTCCCGCACCACGCGCTTGATCCGAAGATCCAGTTCGGGGATGGCGACGGGCTTGACCATGAAGTCGCTCGCCCCCTTGGTGATGATGTCCTCGTAAGAAAAGTCGTCGGTGTAGCCCGTCATCACGATGACGCCCACGTCATAATTCTGCTTGATCTGCTCCGTGAGCTCGAGGCCGTTCATCTCCGGCATCTTGATGTCCGTCAGGACCACGTCGACGGGATCGGCGGCCAGGCAATCCAGGGCCTCGCGGCCGTTGCCCGCCGTCAGGCAGTCGTAACCGTAAATGACCATCGCCTCGCGGAGCATGTCCCGGAGCTCCACGTGGTCGTCGACGATCAGGATACGGGTCTTGGTCTCGCTCTGTCCGCTGTCTTCCATGATGCCTGATGGGAGAAGATTCCCCGGGTCGGCCCCGAGCGACTCAGATCCGAGATGCACGAACCGTACCCGGGGCATCGCAAGGCGGTTGCCCGGCGCAGGAGCCGCTCCCGTTTGCCTCAGAGCCGGACCAGCGCATAGTCCCGGCGGCCAAGCCCGATGGACTCGGCATAGGCGAGGATGTGGGTCCCGTCGATCCGAGTCGCCTTCTTGAAGATGTCGACGCCGCCGTGTCCTGCCCGGACGAGATCGAAGGCGGCCTGCTCGCAGGCCACGGGGTCGACGGAGGCGACGACGCCCACGTCGCGCCCGATCAGCTCGCTGTCGGCCATGCAGTCGCAGTCCTTGGCGATGTTGTTGATGAAGGTCACGCAGACGCAGGGCTTCCCGTCCAGGGCCCCCAGGGCGTACTCGGCCGTCCGCTCCATGACGGCGCTCGAGGCCAGGGCCATCCAAGGGATCTCGACGGCGTCGAATTCGCAGGCGGCGATGCAGCTCGCGCACCCCTCGCACTTCTCGGGGTCGATGGCGGCCCTGTCTTCCCCCAGGAGGATCGCGTCGGCCGGGCAGGCCTCGACGCACCGGCCGCAGAGGGTGCAGCCCTCGCCGACCGAGGGCTTGAGGGTCGAGTGCATCTCGAGCTTCCCTGCCCGGGAACCGCACCCCATGCCCAGGTTCTTGATGGCCCCCCCGAAGCCGAAGAGGATGTGACCCTTGAAGTGGGAGACGACGACGAGGGCCCGGGCCTCGGCGATGAGGCGGGCGATCCGGACGCTCCGGAAGATCCTCCCCGCGATCGGGACCACCGCTTCCTCCTCGCCCCGCTGGCCGTCGGCGATGAGGATGGGCACCCCCAGGGCGCCGAACCCGTGTCTGCGCGCCAGCGCCAGGTGGTCCGTTGCGTTGTGGCGGCTGCCCCGGTAAAGGGCATTGGCATCGGTGAGGAAGTGATCGGCATGGTGTCGCGCCAGGCACGCCAGAAGGGGCCGCAGGTTCGCGGGGGAGACAAAGCGGGAGTTTCCCTCCTCCCCGAAGTGCACCTTGACGGCGACGCGGTCCTCCCTCGCGATCCGCCCGGCCGTATCGGCCAGGGCCCTCTCGAAGAGGCGGCCGATTGCATCTTCGCTGAATTTCTCGGAAAAATAGACGGCAGCGGCCATCGTGCGACCCCCTGATCCGTGGTGGTTAAACCATACCGGAAAAAACGGCATTTGCCAAGATGCGCTTTACGGTATTTCCTTTACAAAACGGGGTCTTTCCGTTATATTGAGCCAACCGACCGGCCCCCGGTCACGGAGGCCGGCCATTTTTCGAGGGGAGGGGAAAGACCATGTCCCAGATCATGCCCGAGGGAGAGGAGATCAGGAGGGCCATCAAGTGGATCTCCGACAACCTGGATTCCGGCAAGACGAAGGCGAAACTCATCGAAGAGGCGGCTCTCAAGTTTGATCTGTCTCCGGCGCAGACGGATTTTCTCATGAACTTTTTCTCGAAGAAGCAGGGCTGAGCGCATCGTCCCGATCGGCAACGGGTTCGAGGGCGGCTCGACGGGCCGCTGCCGGGCGGAGGGCGCGGCGTAGAGGGCGTTCATGAGAATCGATGGAACGACGGTGACAGGACATCCCGATCGGGCGATCGCACGGCCGGGCGGCAGCCCGGCGGGGGAGCTGATCCCCTCGGGAACCGGCGAGGGCCGGCGAGGCCGTTTCCCTGCCCCGCCGCACGTCCCGCCGGAAGGGTTCGCCGTCGTTCACGACCCGGCGCGCGGCGCCGTCGTCATCGACCTCTTTCGCGCCGCCCTGCGGACCGACGGCCCCCCCACGTACCGACTTTCGAGGGACGGCGCCCTCGAGATCGGCGCCAGGCCGCGCAAAGGGGGCCTCGTCGACTTGATCGCGTAAGCCCACGCAGGAGTGATCCCCGGGACCCGCTCAAGACGATAACCCTTATCAGGAAGGAGCCTGTTCATGTACGCATTCGCCGACAAGCTGCTCGAGGTGACGGAACGACACGCCGACAAGATTGCCGCCCAGTGGTGCAAGGCCGTCCAGTCGAACCCGCACACGCCGTGGTTCCATGCCCGGATAGCGGAGGACTGCAGCAACTTCGCACTGGACTTCTACAAAAACTTCCGGGTCGTCTACTTCGACGAGAAGCCCTACAAGAAGCTGGAAAAATACTTCGCCGACTACGCCGAGGAGAGCGTCCGGAAAGGCGTACCGATGGAAGAGGCGATTTACGCCCTCATCATGATGAGACGCCACATCTGGCTCTTCGCGGATTTCCAGGCCCTCTTCGTCACCGCCCTCGACGCCCACCGGGCCGTGGAGACCCTCAACCGCACGATCCGCGTCTTCGACCAGGGGATCTTCGTCATCATCCGGCGATACAGGGAACTGGAAAAGGCGAAGAAGTAGCAACGCTCCGCACGCCGGTGAAAAGCCCCGCGGGCTTCTGCCTTCGGGGCTTTTATTTCGAACGCTGGATCATGCCTCGGGATCGGCGAGACGGACCTGCGGGAATGACGGGTCAGGAATCTTTCACTCCCATGGCTCCATGATTCCGACACTCCGGGACCGGCATCACCGATGAGGCAATGGAGTCCCCGTCGGCACCTGAAGAAGAAGCTGATGCTCCTCCGAGCGCGACTCGCCGGCGCTCGTGACGTAGATGGCGGGCTGGCCGACGACGGGGCAGTGCTTCTCGCAGGCCCCGCAACCGATGCAGGCCGTGAGGTCCACGTGGGGCTGCTGCAGCCGCACGGGCCTCCCCTCGCGGTCCCGGACCGTCACCCTCTCGAGCCAGATGGCCTTTTTCGGCGTCGGGCAGGTCTCCTCGCAGACGATGCAGGGGGTGGCGTGAGCGAAGGGCAGGCAGCGGCCCCTGTCGATGGCGGCGTGACCCAGCCGCACCTGCTGTTTGTCCTCCAGGGGAAGCTTCCGGATGGCCCCCGTGGGGCAGACCTGGCCGCAGAGGGTGCAGCCGAACTCGCAGGAACCGATCCGCGGCACCAGCACCGGCGTCCAGAGCCCTTCGAGTCCGGCCTCCAGGAGAGTGGGCTGAAGCCCCCCGGTGATGCACACCTTCATGCACTCCCCGCAGCGCACGCAGCTCTGGAGAAAGGCCGCCTCCCCGAGTGAGCCGGGCGGCCGGATGAGCCTCGCGTCGGACATCCGCGGCCGGGCAAGCGGCGAGATGCGCAGCAGAGGCACGGCCAGGGCCCCCGCGAAGAACGACGCCATCACGTTTCTTCGCCCCAGGTCGAGTCCCCCCCCGGGGCTTCCCCGCAGGAAGCCGAAGCGCACGGCGTTCTTCGGGCAGACGTCGTCGCAGTTGCTGCAGACGAGGCACTCCGAGACCCGCCACTTCTCCTTGCCGGCCGGCAAGGCGTCGGCCTGGCACACCCCGGCGCAGGCCCCGCAGGCATCGCACTGCTCGCTCACGCCCCGGCGCAGGACGGACCAGCGGGACAGCAGGCCCAGCAGGGCCCCCAGGGGGCAGAGAAACCGGCACCAGAAGCGCCGCTGCACGAGGTTCAGCGCCAGGACGCCGAGGAAGAGCAGGCCGATGAAGGTCCCCTGCGCGAACCAGGGCTGCCGGAAGGGCAGCAGCGTCTTTTTCAGCAGGTCGTAGAGGGCCTCCGAGGAGGGGGTGACGAGGGGAAGGTCGAGCCGGTAGAGCGCGTCGAAGAGGGACGTGACCGCGTAGCTCATCGCGGGGTAGAGGGCCAGCGAGAAGGAGCGGATCGTCAGCGAGACGGGGTCCAGGATGCCGGCCAGCTGCACGCCGAAGAGCGAGGTGGCGAGCAGGCCGACGAGGACGTAATACTTGATTCTGAACCAACCGGGGTTGGGCGGTTTCGGCTTCTTTTTCCGGAGGCTTCCCGCCAGATTGTTCAGCGTTCCCAGGGGGCAGACCCAGCCGCAGAAAACCCGCCCCAGCACGGCGGTCAGACCCACGAGAATCAGCGACAGCCAGAAGAGCCCCTCCACACGGTGCGCGGAAAGGAAGGTCGTCAGAAAGATCAGGGGGTCGAAATCCAGGAAGAGCTTCACGGGCCAGCCCAGCTCGTCGGCGCCCTTCGACTCCGTCTGGATGAAGAGAAAGAGGAAGAGGGCGAGGAACAGCCCCTGGACGATGCGCCGCGCCTGCGTCAAGGTCAACTCAGACACCGATCCTCTTGATCTGCAGCTTCGAGAGGTCCATCACGCCCAGGCCCGCCTGCGCGGCGAGCCTCACGTGTTCGAGATCGCCCGGCTTCATGCCGAACAGGGTGGTCCCGAAGGCGTCGACGGCCACCTGGTCCGTGCCCACGACGACCGTGTCGAGGCGCTTGACGTCGGCGAGGTCGCCCCCGGTGGGGCCGTTGGCCGTCAGGATGCGGACGGCGTCGAGCACAGTGAGCGTCGGTCTGATGACCCGGCACAGATCGACGAGACTCTCGTCAAGGCGCTGGTGGACGCGGAACCGCACGCCCCCCATGACCCCCATCCAGTTCTTCATGGCCAGGGTGAGCCCCGAGAGGCTGTGGGTCTTGGCGATGGGGACGTTGATGACCTTGTCCGCTTCGAAGATCTCGCCGTAGAGGGGCCAGGACTTCAGGGCCGTCCCGTTGAGCCTGACGTCGCGGTACTTGCGGCTGTCCATGGTCACCATCTCGGCCCCCGCCGCGGCGGCGGCATCGGCGATCCCGCTCTGCCTGTAGCAGCGCCTCGCGTCGTTCACGGTGTTGTCGAAGACGCGGACCTTTTTCGCCCCCGCCTCGAAGCAGAGCTTGGCCAGGGTTCCCACGACGTCGGGGTTGGTGGTGGCGGCGTACTGCGGGGCGCGGTCCCAACCGATGTTGGGCTTCAGGACCACCACGTCGCCCCGGCCGACGAAGCGCCGCATCCCCCCCAGGGCATCCAGGGCCGCCCTGACGGCCTGCGGCGTCGAGGCCCCGCGGGCCACGACGAGGTCGGGCCCCCGGGCGGCCTGCGCGACGTGTCCCAGCAAGGGGAGGCCGACGGGAAGCGCAAGCCCCGCAGAGGAAACGGCCGTCCACTTCAGAAAGTCACGCCTCTTCATCGGTCACCTCGCCGAGTCATTGCCCAGGAAAATACCACGATCGGCAGCCCGCGGCAAATCGAAAAGGAGATTCCGCTTTTCAAGGCTGGACCGTCTGTGGTAGCAACTCGATCACGCGTTTCTTTGCGTGGAATTCCATAAGGACGCCTATGCGGTGCCGCCGTGATTGCTGATTCTCCGCTCTTCCTCACTGCCGATCTCCGAGGTCGTTGAACCATGGGACATATCCACAACCCCGACCGCGAATACCGCCTCCTGCAGCAGCGCCTCGACCGCAACGTGACGGGGGCCCCGGATTCGCCCCATTTCATGGCGATTCTCAAGATCCTCTTCTCCCCCGAGGACGCCGCGATCGCCCGGCAGATCCCGACACGGTTCATCTCCGTGGAGAGGCTCGCGAAGAAGCTGGGCATGGACCCTGCCGCCCTCGACGACCGGATCACCGCCATGGCCCTCAGAGGTCTCGTGATCGACCTCGACCGGGGCGGGCGCCGCTGCGTGTCCCTTGCGCCCGTGGTCATCGGGTTTTTCGAGTACACCTTCATGCGCGCCGACGACCGGCTTCCCCTGAAGGAGCTCGCCCGGCTTTTCGACGCCTACATGCACGGCGACGACCGCTTCGCCCGGTCCGTCTTTGCGGCCGAGACCCAGATCGGCCGCTCGCTGGTGCGGGAGGAGTCCCTGCCCGAGGGGGACCACACGGAGATCCTCGACTGG
>JAGPKU010000022.1 GCA_018053845.1 Syntrophobacterales bacterium | reverse complement strand
ACAGCATGATCCAGGCCGCCAAGGCCAGAGCACGTGGTTACCGCTCCATGAAGTACTTCATCACGATGATCTATCTCATCAGCGGCAAACTGGACTTCAGGTTACCCACTTGAAACAGCGAGGAACCCTTCTTCATTCTCTTCTGGACGTCCATCAGGTCGCGGACGGCGTCGTAGGTCTTGTCCGTCACAGGGGCATACCCCTTGATCTTCAGCATTTCGAGGCCCGCCTTGTCGTCGTAGGCGAGGAAGGCGTCGGTCAGGGCCTTTTTCAGCGAAACAGGCAGGTCCTTGCGGTAGGCCATGGGCGATCCGGGGATGAGCTGCGACTTCCAGATGATCTCGAAATCCTTCTCGGAGTTCCACTGCTTGCCCTCGCCGCGGGCCATGTCGAGGTCGTTGGTCGAGGCGCCGTCGATCTTTCCCGTCTTGATCGAGATCATCGAGGCCTCGTGGCTGCCCGAGTAGATGACCTTCGAGAAGTACGTCTCGGGGTCGATTTTCAGATCGTTGAGGAAGTGCACCATGGGGACGAGGGTGCCGCTCGTGGAGTTCGGGTCCACGAAGGCCCATACCTTGCCCTTCAGGTCGGCCACGGACTTGAGGCCCGAGCCCTTCTTTGTGATGATGAGGCCGTAGTAGCCTTTCGAGCCGTCCTTGGACACCTCGATGACAAAGGCCTCGGCATTCGCCCGCTTGGCGGCCTCGACGTAGGACTTGGGCCCGAAATAGGCCAGGTCGATGTGCTTGAACTGCATGCCCGTGATGACGCCGGCGTAATCCGTGGCGACCTTGACCTCGACGGGCACGCCGAGCCTCTTCTCGAGGTACTTGACGAGGTTGTCGAAGCGCTCGGTGATGTTGGCCGACGAGTCCGTCGGGATGATCCCGAAGACGATCTTCTTCGGCCAGTCGGCGGGCGGGGCGGCAAGTGCTGAACCGCCGAGGCAGAGCAGGGCAATGGCCGCAACAGCCGCGATGGCGACAATTCTCTTCAACATGGCAACGGGGTCCTCCTTTTCCTTTCGGTAACGATTCCGTATTCTCTTCTTCACCGGGACTGTCGCACCCGGTCCTCACTGTTCAGGCTCTGTCCCTGCCGCCTGTTATGCCGTCGGTTCAGGCGTTCAGGGCGATCTCGGGGACGGAGGGCCGGCGCACAAAGCCTCTCGCGGCTGCCTCCACGCACATCTCCTCGGCGGAGCCGTTGTAGATCTCGCGCACGGCTTCTTCGGTCAACTCCGCCGGGGCGCCGTCGAAGACGATCTCGCCGGCGCGCATCCCGAGGATTCGCGTGCAGTAGTCCCGGGCGTAGTCGAGCTGGTGGAGGTTGGAGACGACGGTGATGCGGTATTTCTCGTTCACCGCCTTGAGGGTGTCCATGACCCGCCGGGCGCTCACGGGGTCGAGCGACGAGATGGGCTCGTCGGCCAGAATGATCTCGGGCTCCTGGGCCATGGCCCGGGCGATGGCCACGCGCTGCATCTGGCCGCCCGAGAGCTGGTCGCAGCGCTGCAGGGCCGCGTCCTCGATGCCGACGGTGCGCATGTATTCCCAGATCCGGTCGTACTGCCGCGACGAGTAGTACTTGATCATCGTCGGCAGGAGGTACATCCGGCAGAGCATGCCGCTGGCGATGTTGTCGAGGACGGTGAGGCGCTTGACGAGGTTGAAGCCCTGGAAGATGATCCCGATGCGGGAGCGGAGCTGCTTGAGGGCGGAGTTGGAGATCCGGTGAACCGGCTCGCCCAGGACGTGAAGCTCTCCGCCGAAGATGCTGACGCCGGCGTTGAGCGACATGAGCAGGGTCGATTTGCCTGCACCGGAGGGGCCGATGATGCTGACGAACTCGCCCTTGCGGATCCGGAGGTTGACGTTCGGCAGAACCACACGCTTGCCGTAGCCCAGTGCGAGGGCGCTCGCTTCGATTTGAACCATGGGGAACCTCGTTCGGCTTGGATTCGATCGTCCGGGGCGGCCCGGCAGATGCGTGACGGGGTAAGCTATAGACCCGCAATGTTACGGGACGATGACGGGGGCGTTAAAGTTTCGTGACAGGTCGCCGCCGGGCACCCGCCCGCTTTCGGCTGTGGATTTGCACACCGGCAGGAAGGGAACGGTCTTTTCTATTTGAAAAAGTCTGCGCTTCCGATTAATGTGGTACGTACTGTCAACGAGACGGCAGGAGTGTGCCTATGAAGCGCTTGCTCTTTCTGAAGGTGTTCGCGTCCTACCTGGTCCTGATCATCCTCTCGCTGGCCGTCCTTGATTTCTTTCTCACTCCCCGGATCACGGAGATCATGACGAAGGGCATCGAGGAGGAAATGCTCTCCATGGCGAAAACGATGGCCCTGTTACCGGAAGAAAGACTGGCGGGAAAGATAACAAACATTGCGGCGTCTCTCGGCGTGCGCGTGACCCTCGTGGACGAAACAGGCCGCGTGACGGCGGACTCGGACGCCGACATCGCGAAGATGGACAACCACCTCGACCGCCCCGAAATCCGACAGGCCTCTCAGGAGGGAAGCGGCAAGGCCTCCCGGTTCAGCAACACGATCCGCGAGAGTATGCTTTACGTGGCCCTGGCCCGGAAGGATGGCGGAAAGGTCACGGGCTACATCCGCCTGGCCCGGTCCCTCGTCCGGGTCGGCGAGTCGCTCGACCACGTCTACCGGGTCTTCTACCTGACCCTCTACATCATCGCGATCCCTTCCATCCTGCTCGCGTTTTTCTTCACCCGGGCGGTGACGTCAAAGATGGGGGACCGACCCTGAGTCCGCGACACGGGGCCGATGGAATCCGTTACGTCATGGCAAAGCGCATCCTCATCTCCTGCATCCTCCTGCTCCTCTGCCCGGTCCTGTACGTCACGGCGGTCTCCTTTACCGGGCCCTCGCGCTACAGTCCGGCGGAATGGAGGTCCGCTGCCGGCGAGGATGAACGGATCTACCAGTGGTTTCGCAAAGGCAGGATGTCGAGGCTCAAGGGGGTCGCCGTCGTGGTCCACGGCCTCAACCTGCGGCCGGAGAGGATGGGATCCGTCATCGACGAGCTAAACCGGGCGGGGTTCGATGTGCTGAATGTTTCCCTGAAGGGGCACGGCCGGAATTTCGCCTGGAACCAGGATCTCCCCATGGACGAGGCAAGGCTGGAGTCCTTTCGGAACGTCAGCTACGACATGTGGTTGGATGAGGTCCGCAGGGCGTGCGTCAGGGCGAAGCAGCGGGCCTCGGACAGGAATGTTCCCTTTTTCTTCATCGGCTATTCCCTGGGCGGCGTTCTGGGTTGCAATCTCCTGCTGGCGGATCCCGTCGTCGCCTTCGACGGGATGATCCTCTTTTCACCGGCGCTGAATATTACGGCCAAGGGCTATCTGCTGAAGCCCCTGATGCCCTTTCCGAACATCGTCATCGACAGCCTCGCGCCCGTGTCGTACCGGGCAAACGACGGCACGCCGATGGCGGCTTACCGGGCCGTGTTCGAGGCCGTAGCCTATTTCGAACGTAACGGCGGGCGACGATTGAACATTCCGACAGCGGTCTTCGTCGATGAGAAGGACGAGTTCATCTCCGCGGCGAAGCTGCAGCAGGCCGTTGACCGACTTGCCCTCGATCGCTGGCGGATTCACCGGGTCGAGAAAGGCCATGACGGCAAGGAAGAACTGTCGCACCACCTGCTCATCGACGAGGTCAGCACGGGCAGGGACACATGGAAACAGATTGCGGCCGTTATCCGGAAGCACCTGAACGGAAGAGACTGAACAGGGCCCTCGGGTCATCAAGACCGCCCCTGAGACGGGTGCGCCGTTCGTCATCTTCATCGAACTGTAATCGAATTGTCATCAAACTGTAACAAGTCCCTCGTACATTGTTGCCGAACGGTCAAACCGAGATTCAAGGAGGTACAAAAGAATGACCCGGATACTGAAGATCTTACTGGCTGGCATGCTGGCATTCAGCCTGATCGGCGGTTCGTCCGCCTTTGCGGCGGAGAGCCTCGTCGTGAACGGATCGACGACAGTTCTGCCCATTGGGCAGGCAACGGCCGAGGCGTACATGAAGAAAAACCCCAATGTGAACATCTCCATCTCCGGCGGCGGCTCCGGCAACGGCATCAAGGCCCTCATTGACAAGACGACCCAGATCGCCATGTCGTCGCGCGAAATGAAGAAGGAGGAAATCGAGCTGGCGAAATCCAAGGGTGTGAACCCCGTGGAACACAAGGTGGCTATCGATGCCCTCACCCCGATTGTCCATCCCAGCAATCCCGTGAAGGATCTCTCCATCGAGCAGCTCTCCCTCATCTACCAGGGCAGGATCCGCAACTGGAAGGATGTGGGTGGCAAGGACATGCAGATCGTCGTCATCTCCCGCGATACGAGCTCCGGCACCTACGAGTCCTGGCAGGAGAAGGTCCTCCACAAGGAGAAGGTGAGCCCCAGGGCGCAGCTCCAGGCCTCGAACGGCGCCGTCGTCCAGGCGGTCTCGAAGAACCGCTACGCCATCGGTTATATCGGCATCGGGTACGTGAATAAGAGCGTCAAGGCCGTCACGGTGAACGGCATCGTCGCCAACGACGTAAACGCCCTCAAGGGGATCTACCCGATCTCCCGCCCTCTCTACATGTACACCGACGGCGAGCCCAAGGGGAGCGCCGGCAGTTACCTCAGCTTTGTGAAGGGGCCTGAGGGACAGAAGATCGTGAAGAAGGAAGGCTTCGTCCCCCTCAAGTAAGACCGCCACTCGATCCGCTGTGGTGGAAAACAGGGCAGCCTTGTAACACAACACTCTCACAGGGGCGGGATGCAGGAACTCCTGCATCATTGCCCCTGTTTTCCTTCATTCCCGGGAACGCTCATGACTCGCAAGCTCAAGGAACACATCATCAAGCGCATGTTCTTCCTTTTCGCCTGCGTGTCGATTCTGATCCTCGGCCTTATCGTCACCTTCCTGTTCCGGGAGGGGGTTCCCATCTTCCGCGTCGTTTCGGTGAAGGACTTCCTCCTGGGCAGCGAGTGGTACCCCACCTTCGACCCCCCGGCTTTCGGCATCTGGCCGCTGATCGTGGGCTCCTTCATCGTGACCTTTCTTTCCACGCTGATCGCCGTCCCGCTGGGGGTGCTCTCGGCGATCTACATCTCCGAGATCGCCCCCCCGCCGGTCAAGGAGATCGCCAAGCCGGTCATCGAACTGCTGGCCGGTCTCCCATCGGTCGTGCTGGGCTTCTTCGGCATGGTCGTGCTCGCCCCCTGGCTGCAGGACACGTTCGATCTGCCCACGGGCCTCAACATCGTGAACGCCTCTCTGATGCTGGCGCTCATGGCGATCCCGACGATTTCGAGCATCGCCGAGGACGCCCTGTACGCGGTGCCACGGGAGTTCAAGGAGGCCTCTTACGCGCTGGGTGCGACCCAGTCGGAGACGATCCTCAGGGTCATCGTCCCCTCGGCCCTCTCCGGCATCTCCACGGCCGTCATCCTGGGGATGGCCCGGGCTATCGGGGAGACCATGGTGGTCCTCATGGTGGCGGGCGGTGCGGCGGCGATCCCCGAAAGCCTCTTCGACTCCGTGCGTCCCATGCCGGCCTCGATTGCCGCCGAGATGGGCGAGGCGCCCTTCCGCAGCGATCACTACCATGCCCTGTTCGCTACGGGCATCGTGCTGTTCCTGCTGACGCTGGCCTTCAACCTGGTCGCCGACTACGTGTCTCACAAGTTCAGGGAAACGGGATCGGGCACCCTCTAGACAACGTTCAATTCGTTCCATTGGTACCATTAGTTCTATTCGTTTTGGGACAGAATTGAAGACGGAATGCACGGGCAGGGCATTTAACGCGGGTAGCCGTTTTTGAACCAATCGAACCGACAGAACCAATTGAACTAATTTGAACTGGTATCTATGGCTCTTCAATCCTCCATGCGATGGCGCTATTTCAAGGAAGGGGTCTTCTTCTGGCTCGTGCGGCTCTCGGCCTTCGTCATCACGGCGGCCCTGGGGGGGCTGCTCGCCTACATCCTCTTCAACGGCCTGGGCATCCTCAGCTGGAATTTCCTGACCCTTCCGCCGACGGACTCCATGACGAAGGGCGGCATCATGCCCGCCATCCTGGGGACGCTGTACCTGACGGCGGGCGCGATCCTCATCGCCCTTCCCCTGGGGATCACATCAGCCGTCTACCTCACGGAATACGCAAAGCAGGGCCCCGTCGTGCGGGTCATCCGGATCGGGGTGAACTGCCTCGCCGGGGTGCCCTCCATCGTCTTCGGCCTCTTCGGTCTGGGGCTCTTCGTCGTCTTCCTGCAGTTCGGGTCCTGCATCCTGTCGGGGTCCCTCACCCTGGGGATCCTGATCCTGCCCACGATCATCGGGGCCTCCGAGGAGGCCCTTAAGGCCGTGCCCCAGACGTTCCGGGAGGCATCGCTCGCGCTAGGCGTGTCGAAGTGGCAGACGATCTGCCGGGTCGTCCTGCCCAATGCCCTGCCGGGCATTCTCACGGGCTCGATCCTGGGCATCGGCCGGGCCGCCGGCGAGACGGCGCCCGTCATGTTCACGGCGGCGGCCTTCTACACGGCAAAGCTGCCCTCGTCCATCTTCGACGAGGTGATGGCCCTGCCGTTTCACATCTACGTGCTCGCCACGGCGGGGACCCACATCGAGGCCACCCGGCCCATCCAGTACGGAACGGTCCTCGTCCTCGTGGGCCTTGTCCTGGGGATCGATCTCATCGCCATCGTCATCCGCAGCACAATCCGGAAGAGAAAAAGGTGGTAAGCGTGGAAGACAATCGTGTAATAAAAGCGAAGGACGTCAATTTCTTCTACGGGAAGTTCAGGGCGCTCACGGACATCTCGATGGATTTCGAGAAGAGCCGCGTGACGGCGCTCATCGGGCCGTCGGGGTGCGGCAAGTCGACGCTGCTGAGGCTTCTCAACCGAATGAACGACCTCATCGACGGGACCCGCGTGGAGGGGGAGGTTCTCTTCGAGGGGCAGAACATCTACGGCCCCGACGTGGACCCCGTCGAGATCCGCAGGCGCATCGGGATGGTGTTCCAGAAGCCGAACCCGTTCCCGAAATCGATCTACAACAACATCACCTATGGCCCGAGGCTGGCGGGCCTGGACAACCGGGTGGAGCTCGAGGCGCTCGTGGAGCAAAGCCTCCGGCAGGCCGTCCTGTGGGACGAGGTGAAGGACATCCTGGGCCAGTCGGCCATGATGCTCTCCGGCGGGCAGCAGCAGAGGCTCTGCATTGCCCGGGCGCTGGCCATGAAGCCCGACGTGCTCCTCATGGACGAGCCCACGTCGGCCCTGGATCCCATTTCGACGGCCAAGATCGAGGAGCTGATCCAGGATCTGAAGAAGGACTACACGATCATCATCGTCACGCACAACATGCAGCAGGCTGCCCGCATCTCGGACATGACGGGGTTTTTCTACCTGGGCCGGCTCATCGAGTACAGCGCGACGGAGAAAATCTTCACGCGGCCGGACATCAAGCAGACCGAAGACTACATCACGGGACGATTCGGGTAATCGACGATCAGGGGGTACCGTATGGATGAAACGCGCAGGACGAGCACCCACTACGAGCGGGAGCTCCAGGACATCAAGCAGAACCTCCTGTACAGCGGGGTGCTGACGGAGAAGGCCATCGCGAACGTGACGGCGTCTCTTCTGAACCGCAACTCGGACCTGGCCCGGCAGGTCATCGAGGGGGATGCCGAGATCGACAAGCTCGACACGGAGATCGAGGAGCAGTGCATCCGCCTGCTGGCCCTGCGGCAGCCCATCGCCAGGGATCTGCGGTTCATCACGACGGCCATCAAGATCAACGGGCACCTGGAGCGGATCGGCGACATGGCCGTGAACATCGCAGAGCGGGTGCTTGCCCTCAACGAGGTGCCCCAGCTCAAGCCTTACATCGACCTGCCGCGCATGGCCGAGATCGCCCGTGAGATGATCCGAGGCAGCCTCGATGCCTTCATCCGGGAGGAGTGCGAGCTGGCCAACCGGATCCGGCGGATGGACGCCGAGATCGACACCCTGAACGAGCAGATCTTCCGGGAACTGCTCACGTTCATGCTCGAGGACGCCCGGACCATCCACCGGGCCCTGCTCATCATGCAGGTCTCGAAGAACCTGGAGCGGATCGCCGATCACGCCAAGGGCATTGCCGACATGGTCGTCTACATGGTGACGGGAATCAACGTGCGCCACCAGTGGCCGGGAGACGAGGCTGAGGATGTTTGTTCGTTCAGGAGGAAGGATTAGGGATGAAGGGGCGGCTGTTCTTCAAGATCTTCGCGACGTACCTGGCCATCGCCGTGCTGGCCATCGGCATCGTGGGGTTTCTTGCGGGAAACCAGATCAAGGCCAAGCTGGAGAGGCAGGTCGAGAACGAGCTGATGGCCTACGCCGGGATCGTCGATCTCTACCCGATGAAGGAGATCCAGCCCCGCGCGGAGGAGATTGCTCGGATCGCCCGTGCCCGCGTCACCGTCATCGACCGTGAAGGAACGGTCATCGCCGAGACGGACCGGGACGCGGCGACCCTCGGAAGCCACCTGGAGCGCCCGGAAATCCAGGAGGCCCGCGTCCGGGGCAAGGGCTCGGCGATTCGGTACAGCCGCTCGATGAAGGAAGACATGATGTACGTGGCCCTGCCGATCCAGAAGGGGCAGGAGATCGCGGGTTACATCCGGCTGTCGCGTTCGCTCGGGGATGTGAAGAAGAGCGTTGACGAGTTCACGGGAATTCTGCTGCAGTCCTTCGTCATCGTCCTCATCTCGTCGATTCTCGTGGCCTATGTTTTTTCCAGGAGGCTGACCACCCCGATCCGCGACATGGAGCAGTTCACGGAGAGGCTGCGCATGGGGGAAGCACCGGGCACACTGCTGATTCGTACCTCGGACGAGATCGGCGTGCTGGCGGAAAACATCAACTTCATCGTCGAGGAACTCAGCAAGCGCATCGGGGCACTCCAGGAGGAAAAGGCCAAGGTCGAGGCGGCCTTCTCCAGCGCGCTCGACGGCGTCCTGCTATTGGACCACGGCGGACGCATCGAGACGGTCAACCAGGGGCTGTGGACCATGATCGGCAATCGATACCGGGACATCGTCGGCAAAACCCCCCTGGAGGCTTTCCGGAACCTTGACCTCCAGAAGGCCCTCGACAAGTACCGCACGCACGGGATGCCCGTTTCGCAGGAAATCGAGCTCGGGGAAGAAGACCCCCTCGTTCTCGACGCGAGCATCACGCCGGTGCGGGGCATCGACGCAGCCGAAGGCAAGACCATGATCGTCTTTCACGACGTGACGCGGCTGAAAAAACTCGAGCGAATGCGGGTCGATTTCGTGGCCAACGTGACCCACGAGATCAAGACGCCGCTGACGGCCATCCTCGGGTTCGTCGAGACCCTCCAGGAGGGGGCCATTGAGGACCGGGATACGGCGAAGAAATTCCTGACCACAATCGCGCGGCACGCCGAGCGGCTCAACCGTCTCGTGGAGGACCTGCTCACCATCTCGAACATCGAACTCGGGGAGATGCGCTTCTGCTTCGAGAGCGTTTCCCTTTCGGGGATCGCCGAAAGCGTCCTGAATGTCATTCAGCTGAAGGCCGCCGGGAAGCGGATTGACATCGCGACGCAGATTCCCGAGGGATTGTCCCCGATCCGGGCCGATCGCGACCGCCTGAGCCAGATCCTGCTCAACGTCTTGGACAACGCCGTCAAGTTCACCCCTGAGGGGGGGAAGGTCACCCTCGCAGCCGAGCCCTTTGCCGGGGGCGAAGTGGTCGTTCGAATCTCGGACACGGGAATCGGCGTTCCACGGGATGAGATCGGGCGGCTGGGCGAGCGGTTCTACCGCGTCGACAAGACGCGCTCCCGCGAGCTGGGCGGGACAGGGCTGGGTCTCTCCATCGTCAAGCATCTCATGGCGGCCCATCGGGGACGCCTCGAGATCGAGAGCCATCTCGGCCACGGCACGACCGTCTCCCTGTATTTCCCCGTTGCGAAGGATCCGGCGGGCTGACGGATACGCAGCCCCGCGCCGTTTTCGAGCGGCGGCGTTTCACCGCCGCGCCCGCCCCGAACCTTTCCTCCCGGGCGGCGCCCTTCCCGCGTTGCTTCGTCCCTGCGTGGAACCGCCCGTCGCGCCGCCGAAAATCCCTTTCGACATCGAGGCGATACCCGTGATCCGGCGTCCTTCGATTGAGCCTTGAAGCGGCAGTCTCTTTGTGCTACAAGGGGCTCCGAACTCGAAGGAGGCGGCTGCCATGAAGTTCGTCCCGAAGGACGAGAAGTTCTACGACCTCTTCGAGGAGCTTGCCTGCAAGATCGAGGAGGGCGGGAAGCTCTTCGTCGACATCATCGAGCACTATGAGTCCAGTGAGTCCAAGCTCGCGAAACTCAAGGAGATCGAGCACGAGGCCGACGACATCACGCACCGTGCCTACGAGCGGATGCACAAGACCTTCCTGACCCCCATGGACCGCGAGGACATCTATGCTCTCGTCAACAAGATGGACAGCATTCTGGACATGATCGAGGCCTCGGCGGTGCGGATGTACCTCTACAAGGTCAAGAAGCCGGCCGAGGAGCTCTTCGTCCTGATGCGGATCCTGACGGAGGCCATCGCCAAGGTCAAGGCCGTCGTTCACGGCCTGCGGGACAGGAAGAACTTCACGATGATCCTCGAGGGCTGCGTCGAGATCAACACGCTGGAGAACGAGGGGGACTACGTTCTGCGCACGGCCATGGCCCGCCTTTTCGAGCGCGAGAAGGACCCCTTCGAGCTCATCAAGTGGAAGGAGATCTTCGAGCGCATCGAGGAATCCATCGACGTCTGCGAGGATGTCTCCAACATCATCGAAGGCATTGTCCTGAAGCATGGATAGCACGCTTCTGTTCGTCATCTTCATCGTCGTCACCGCGCTTGCCTTCGACTTCATCAACGGATTCCACGATGCGGCCAACTCGATCGCCACGGTGGTCTCCACCCGGGTCCTCTCCCCGCAGCAGGCCGTTGCCATGGCGGCCTTCTTCAATTTTGCGGCCGTCTTTTTCGTCGGCGTCCAGGTGGCCAAGACCGTGGGCACCGGGATCATCAACGTCCAGATCGTGGACAATTTTCTCATTCTCTCGGCGCTCATCGGCGCGATCACGTGGAATCTGATCACCTGGTGGCTGGGTCTCCCCAGCAGTTCCTCGCACGCCCTGATCGGGGGACTGATCGGGGCGGGGCTGGTGAAGGGCGGCACCGACGTGCTCGTCTGGTGGGGGATCGTCAAGACGACCCTTTTCATCGTGATCTCCCCGACGATCGGCTTGATCCTGGGGTTTCTCATCATGATCGTCGTGCTGAACCTCAGCCACGACAAGAGTGTCCGGAGGGCCGACGAGATCTTCCGGAGGCTGCAGCTCTTCTCGGCGGCCATCTACAGCCTCAGCCACGGCATGAACGACGCCCAGAAGACCATGGGAATCATCACCATGGTCCTCTTCAGCTCGGGGTACATCACGGGTTCCTTCCATGTGCCTCTCTGGGTGATTATCTCGAGCTACGCGTTCATTTCCCTGGGGACCATGGCCGGCGGGTGGAGGATCGTGAAGACGATGGGAACGAAGATCACGAAGCTCGCGCCCATGGGCGGGTTCTGCGCAGAAACGGCGGCGGCCCTGTCCATCATCGGGGCCACCATCGGCGGAATCCCCGTCAGCACGACCCACACGATTGCCGGGGCGATCGTCGGCGTGGGGGCCACGAAGCGCCTGACGGCGGTCCGCTGGGGTGTCGCCGGCACCATCATCTGGGCCTGGGTCCTGACCATCCCCATGTCGGCCCTCATCGCGGCCTTTTCCTATTTCGTCTGCGTGAACTGGAAGTGATCGCGGTCGTAGCCGGCCTCTCAGGTCCCTTCTCAACCGGGACGGGGCGACGACAGATCCCGATCCGCCGAGGAAGACACCCGGATGCCGGAGAAGATTCTCTGGCTCGGCCACTCGGCCGTCCGGTTCGGCGCGGATTCGAAAAATCAATGAATATTGAGGGGTTCACGCGGAACCGAAACCCGTGACGGGCTGAGGCGGGCATCGGCGGGGATTTCCGCTCTTTTTTTTTCGAAATTTTGCACGGGTGCCCTTGACACGCCGCTATCCATGCATAACATACCAGTGATTTTCCCGCGAAAAATCCGCTACCGACAGGGTCAGCAAAAAATCCTTAAAGATTTCAATAATAAAAAGGGAGGTTTGAGGATGAAGATCAGGCCATTGTACGACAGACTTATCGTGAGGCGCGTTGCGGAAGAGGAGAAGACCAAGGGGGGGATCATCATTCCCGACACCGCAAAGGACAAGCCCACCGAAGGTGAAGTCGTGGCAGCGGGCAAGGGCAGGCTCCTCGAGGACGGCAAGGTCATCCCCATGGACGTCAAGCAGGGCGACCGGATCCTCTTCAGCAAGTACGCGGGCAACGAGGTCAAGATCGACGGCGTCGAGTACCTCATCATGAGGGAAGAGGACGTGCTCGGAATCATCGAGAAAAAGTAAAAAAACAAGGAGGATCCTATACATGGGTGCAAAGATTCTGCAGTATGACGAGGTCGCGAGAAAGTCGATCCTCGACGGCGTCAACGCGCTGGCCGATGCGGTCAAGGTAACCCTGGGCCCCAAGGGCCGGAACGTCATCATCGAGAAGAGCTTCGGCGCCCCCGTCGTGACCAAGGACGGCGTCACGGTGGCCAAGGAAGTGGAGCTCGAGGACAAGTTCGAGAACATGGGCGCCCAGATGGTGCGCGAGGTGGCGAGCCGCACGAGCGACGTGGCCGGCGACGGCACCACGACGGCCACCATCCTGGCCCAGGCCATCTACCGTGAAGGCGCCAAGACCGTGGCGGCGGGCAGCAACCCCATGGACATCAAGCGCGGCATCGACAAGGCCGTCGAAGCGGTGATCGAGGAACTCAAGAAGCTCTCCAAGCCCACGAAGGACCAGAAGGAGATCGCCCAGGTCGGCACCATCTCGGCCAACAACGACGAGTCGATCGGCAACATCATCGCCGAGGCGATGGGCAAGGTCGGCAAGGAAGGCGTCATCACCGTGGAGGAGGCCAAGGGCCTCCAGACGGAGCTCGAGGTGGTCGAGGGCATGCAGTTCGACCGCGGCTACGTCTCCCCCTACTTCGTGACCAACCCCGACAAGATGGAAGTCAATTTCGACGACGCCTACATCCTGATCCACGACAAGAAGATCAGCGGCATGAAGGACCTGTTGCCCGTGCTCGAGTCGGCGGCCCGCAGCGGCAAGCCCCTGCTCATCATCGCCGAGGAGATCGAGGGCGAGGCCCTGGCCACGCTGGTCGTCAACAAGATCCGCGGCACCCTGCAGGTGGCGGCCGTGAAGGCCCCCGGGTTCGGTGACCGCCGCAAGGCCATGCTCGAGGACATCGCGATCCTCACGGGCGGCAAGGTCATCTCCGAGGAGATGGGCATGAAGCTCGAGAACGCCCAGCTGCAGGACCTCGGGCGTGCCCGCAAGATCTCCATCGACAAGGACAACACGACGATCATCGACGGCGCCGGCTCCCGGGCCGACCTCGAGGGCCGCGTGAAGCAGATCCGCGCCCAGATCGAGGAGACCACCTCCGACTACGACCGCGAGAAGCTCCAGGAGCGGCTCGCGAAGCTCGTCGGCGGCGTCGCCCTGATCCGCGTGGGTGCGGCCACCGAGACGGAGATGAAGGAAAAGAAGGCGCGCGTGGAGGACGCCCTGAACGCGACCCGCGCGGCCGTCGAGGAAGGCATCGTTCCCGGCGGCGGGGTGGCCTACATCCGCTGCCTGCCGGTCCTCGAGAAGCTCGTTCTCGAAGGAGACCAGCAGGTGGGTGTCAACATCGTCAAGAAGGCCCTCGAGGAGCCCCTCCGGATGATCGCGGCCAATGCGGGCTGCGAGGGCTCCATCGTGGTGGAGAAGGTCAAGGAGAAGAAGGGCCCCTTCGGGTTCAACGCCGCCACCGAGGAGTACGAGGACCTCGTGAAGGCCGGCGTCATCGACCCGACGAAGGTCACCCGCTCGGCCCTCCAGAACGCCGCCTCCGTGGCGGGGCTCATGCTGACCACGCAGTGCATGGTGGCCGAGAAGCCCAAGAAGGAGACCCCCATGCCGCCCATGCCCGGCGGCGGGTACGGCGGAATGGATATGTAAGCGAAGGCCGTTCGCCGGTTCCACGTGCCTGAAAAAGGCCTCCCGTTTCGGCGGGAGGCCTTTTTTGCTTCATCCTTGAAAGTCGCTGCACATTGTGATAAGTGCACAGAATTAAAACGCGAAACGACGGCTTAGGGCATAAGGCTAAAGGCTAAGGGTAAAGCCAAAGAACGAGGTAGAAATAGTCTCCTTGTCTTTTGCCGTTGGACCTAAGCCCTTAGCCCTTAGCCTTGGAGGTCTCATGGATTACAAGAGTACCCTCAACCTGCCCAGGACCGATTTCCCCATGAAGGCGAGCCTTTCCCGGAAAGAGCCCGAGACGCTCCGGTGGTGGGAGCAGATCCGGATCTACGAGAAGATCCGCGAGGTCTCCAAGGGACGGCCCACCTACATCCTGCACGACGGTCCGCCCTACGCCAACGGCAACATCCACCTCGGCACGGCCCTCAACAAGATCATCAAGGACCTCGTCATCAAGTCCAAGAACATGGCGGGCTTCGACAGCATCTACGTCCCGGGGTGGGACTGCCACGGCCTGCCCATCGAGCACCAGGTCGACAAGGAGCTGGGCGACCGCAAGGGCAGCCTCACGCAGGCCGAGAAACGCCGCTACTGCAGGAAGTACGCCGAGCGGTTCGTCGACATCCAGCGCAGCGAGTTCAAGCGGCTCGGGGTCTTCGGCGAGTGGGACAACCCCTACCTCACCATGCACTACGAGTACGAGGCGATCACGGCGGCCGAGTTCGCCAAGCTGATGCTCTCCGGAGACGTCTACAAGGGCAAGAAGCCCGTCTACTGGTGCGCCACCTGCAAGACGGCCCTGGCCGAGGCGGAGGTGGAGTACGGCGACCACGTGACGCCGGCCATCTACGTCAAGTTCCCGATGATCTCCGACATCTCGGCTGTGCGGCCGAAGCTTGCCGGCGAAAAGGTCTTTGCCGTCATCTGGACGACGACCCCCTGGACGATCCCGGCCAACCTGGCCATCGCCTTCCACCGGGAGTTCCTCTACGCCGCCGTGAAGGTCAGGCGGACGGGCGAGGTCCTCATCGTGGCCAAAGACCTCGTGGACTATTGCATGGAGGCCTTCGGGTTCAAGGACTACGAGATCCTCGACGAGTTCCCCGGCGAGAGGATGGAGGGGCTCAAGGCGAAACACCCCCTCATCGACCGGGAGAGCGTCTTCATCCTGGCGCCCTTCGTGACGCTTGACGCCGGAACGGGCCTGGTCCACATCGCCCCGGGCCACGGCGCCGAGGACTACGAGATCGGCATGGAGTACGGCCTCGACAATTACGCCCCCGTCGACGAGGACGGCCGGTTCACGAAGGACGTCGCGTTCTTCGCGGGCCAGTTCGTCTTCGACGCCAACGGCCCCGTCAACGAGAAGCTCCGCGAGGCGGGGGCGCTGCTGGGGATGGGCGACATCGAGCACTCCTACCCCCACTGCTGGCGCTGCAAGGAGCCCATCATCTTCCGCTCCACCGAGCAGTGGTTCATTTCCATGGAGAAGAACGGCCTGCGGAAGAAGGCCCTCGAGAGCATCAACAGCGTCCAGTGGATCCCGGGCTGGGGCCGCGACCGGATCTACGGGATGGTGGAGAACCGGCCCGACTGGTGCATCTCGCGCCAGCGGCTCTGGGGCGTGCCCATCATCCTGTTCTACTGCAAGGACTGCGACACCGTCGTCGCCACGAAGGAGATCCTCGATCACGTCGTTTCGCTCATGCGTGAGCACGGCGCCGACGTCTGGTTCGAGCGCGAGCCGAAGGACCTGATGCCGGCGGGCTCGGCCTGCCCGAACTGCAAGGGCACGACATTCCGCAAGGAGACGAACATCCTCGACGTCTGGTTCGACTCGGGGGTGAGCCACGCCGCCGTCCTCGAGACGAGGGAGTACCTCCGCTCCCCCTGCGACATGTACCTCGAGGGCAGCGACCAGCACCGCGGCTGGTTCCACTCGTCGCTGCTCGAGTGCGTGGGGACCCGCGGCCGGGCCCCTTACAGGACGGTGCTCACCCACGGCTTCGTCGTCGACGGGGAAGGGAAGAAGATGTCGAAATCCGTGGGCAACGTCATCGAGCCGCAGCCCATCATCGACCGGTTCGGCGCCGAGATCCTGCGCCTGTGGGTGGCCGCCGAGGACTACACCGTCGACATCCGGATCTCCGACGAGATCCTGGAGCGGCTCGTCGAGGCGTACCGACGCATCCGCAACACGAGCCGCTACATCCTGGGCAACCTCTACGACTTCGACCCGACGAAGGACAGGGTCGCCTACGCCGACATGGAGGAGTTCGACCGGTGGGCCCTGTACCGCCTGCAGGCGATCATCGAGCGGACCCGTAAGGCCTACGAGAACTTCCAGTTCCACATCGTCTACACCACGCTGTACAACTTCTGCACCGTCGATCTCAGCGCCCTGTACCTCGACGTTCTCAAGGACCGTCTCTACACCGCCGGCAAGGCGTCGAAGAGCCGGCGGTCGGCCCAGAGCGCCATGTTCCTCATCCTCGAGGCCATGACCCGCCTGCTCGCCCCGATCCTGAGCTTCACGGCCGAAGAGGTCTGGCTCAGCCTGCCCGCGTGGCCCGGCAAGGCCGAGAGCGTGCACCTGACGCAGTTCCCCGAGGCCGATGCGGCCTGGGCCGACGAGAAGCTGGGCGAGACCTGGAAGACCCTGATCGCGGTGCGGGGAGAGATCTCCCGGGCCATGGAGGCGGCCCGGAAAAGCAAGGTCATCGGCCACCCGCTCGATGCGGCCGTCACGGTGGCCGGCCCGGAGAAGCTCGCCGCTCTGCTGGCGAAGCACGAGGAAGACCTGCGGGCGCTCTGCATCGTCTCCGGCCTGAGCGTGCAGCCGGGCGGGGAGCTGCCGGAGGCCTTCGAGAGCGCCGAGATGCCGGGTCTCCGGATCGCCGTGGCGAAGGCCGGCGGCGAGAAGTGCCAGCGCTGCTGGGTCTTCAGCAAGGAGCTGGGGCGCGACACCGCGCACCCGAAGATCTGTCCGAGGTGCCTCGCGAACCTGCAGTAGCGGGTTCGGGGGACGAGGGTTGCGGGACGAGGGGTAGGCGGAACAGAAAGAAAGGGCGAAAGGGCATCCATCCTTTCGCCTTCCCTTTCGAGGTGATTGTGAAACGAAATTACCTGCTGTTCGTCATCACGGTGCTGGTCATTGCCGTGCTCGACCAGGTCACGAAGATCTACATCGACACGCACATGACCCTGCACGAGTCCATCCCCGTCGTCCAGGGGTTTTTCAACATCACCTACGTTCGGAACCCGGGGGCGGCCTTCGGCTTCCTGGCCGACGCCTCGCCGACGGTTCGGGCGCTCTTCCTCATCGGGGTTTCGATCCTCGCCTCGGGCCTCATCGTCTACTACATCGTGAAGATGAAGACGGAGGACATCCTGCTGACCTACGGCATGTCGCTCATCCTGGGCGGCGCGGTGGGCAACCTGATCGACCGCATCCGCCTCGGCGAGGTGATCGACTTCCTCGACGTCTACATCTCCACCTACCACTGGCCGGCCTTCAACGTGGCCGACTCGGCCGTGACGGTGGGCGCCGTCATCCTCTTCTACAAGCTCATCCGGGGCCGGGTCTAGGAAGCCGGAGGCCGGGGTGCATCCCGCGCCACGAGAGAACTCGAGAAGTTGGGACGTTGAGAAGCTTGGATGGGCTGATGACCGGCTGAAGGCTTCCGGTTTTTCCGAACTTCATGGCTTCATCGGTTCTTCGCCGCTGTCCGTTCTCCGCGCTGCCTCAGGTACACCGCGCAGGACAGGGGGGCGAGGGGGAGCGAGACATCGCCGCCGTCGCCCTGCAGTTGTCCGGGGAGAGCGCTTCCAGGCCCGTCCCACCGTCTGTCCGCCGAATCGAAACGCAGGGCCCATGTGCCTGCCGGGATGGGAACGGAAATCCTGACCGGCCGGCGGCCGAAGTGGAAGAGGATGATGAGGTCCGCATCGTCCTTCCAGTGCCGCACGAGCAGGACCTCCTGCCTCTCGTATCCGAGGGCCCCCATGCACTGCTTGTCCAGAAGCCCCATGGCGCGCAACTCCTTCCGCAGCCGGATCAGTTCGGCGCAGCAGGCGCCGCCGGCAGGGCCACCCCCATCCGCGGCCAGAAGCGGCAGGAAGGGGGACAGCAGCAGGCAGGCGCAAAGAAAGACGTCTGCCCCGTCGGGGCCGTGACGCCGCTCCCCCGCGGCCACCGGGCGTGCGCGGACCAGGAAGCGCTCCCCGGGCAGGGCCCTCGACGAGCGGCCGTGCCTGCGCAGTCGGGTCGGAGAGTAGCCGCCGGAGCAGACAAACCCTTCCAAAAACGCCTTCCGGACGTGTTCGAGCCTGCCGAAGTCGCTGCCGGGTCCCGCGGCGGCACCTCGCAGCAGGGTGTGCAGCGCCTCTTCGAAATCGGGGTTCCAGACCGCGTCAAGCCCGATCCCGCCGTCTTCCCGACGTCGGATCAACCGCGGGTCGTTTTGCCCGCTTCGGGCAACGAGGTGCAGGGGCCGGCCGATGCGTTTCGCCTCGTCGTGGACAGCGCAGGACAGTTCTTCCAGGAGCGTCAGGGGGGAAGGGTCCGCGAGGCCGTCCACCGGGCCGATGTCGAGAGCGTCGACGCCGGTCTCCCGGAACCGGGAAAGGACGCATTCCGTGAAATATCGCCGGACCTCGTCGCTGAGGGGGCCGCCGAGATTGAAGCACCGATCGCGGCCGGTGAAGTAGGGCCCGAAGAACACGAGGGGCTCCCCTTCGATTCCGGTTTCAAACAGGTCCAGGGCGAGCAACACGGCAAGACCGCGCCGGTGGCAGGCTTCGACAAGCCGTTTCAGACCATCCGGCCCTCCCTGTGATGGGGGCACGGAGAACGGGAAACCCCTGCCGGCCGCCAACGGGACCCGGAGGGCGTTGAACCCGAGGGCGCTCAACTGGTCAATCCGGGAACGGATCGCGTCGAAGGAAAGGTCGCTTCCGACGGGTTCGGCGAAGATGGTGTCCCGCAGCTCGAGACCGCGCCAGGGGCTCTTTTCCCGGGCCGCGACGTCATCGACGACTGCGGAGGGCCCGCAGGGGCCGAGGGGCTGGGATCGCGAGGCGGGGTCGGGCCGCTCGATGAGCCCGTCAAGGCGGTACACGTACAGGTCACCCGGCCGGATCCCTTCGACCTCGATGCCGTGATACCCTCCGTCGCGCCTCTGCATCGTGACGCGACGGCCCTTGGGGGGCAGAATGCGCAGGTCGACTCTCTCTGCAGCCGGCGCCCAGACCAGGAAAGAGGTCTTCCCCTTTCCCCGGGGTGCGGCACCCAGCGTCGGTTTTCTATCCACAGCCGGCCTCTGCGGTCCGTTTTCCCCCGGCAGGGGAAAACGAAGCTCGTCGTCGGGGACGTTTACCGGGTCGTTGCCAGGCGCGGTGTGGAAATTACGCCGGTTTCCTGCCGCGCCGCTTTTTCGGCACCGATTCCTCCTTGCGCGGCCTGCCGCGGCGGCGCTTGGGAGCGGGGCCTTTCGCGTGGGCTTCCAGGACCCGGACGATCAGCGCGAGGCTGACGGCGAGGCGCTTGAGCTTCTTGTCCGGCAGGGTCTCGAGCCCCGCGAGCACGGAGTCCCGGGCGGCCGGGGGGGTCTTTCGGAGGGCGGCCTTGCCGCCCCGGGTCAGCTTGACCTGCACCTGCCTGCGGTCCTTGGTCGACGGGGAGCGCTCGACGAGGCCCTGTCCCTCGAGCCGGTCGACGATGCCCACCACCGTGGCCGGGTGCAGGTAGATGCGGCGTGCGAGTTCCGAGATGCTGAGGCCGGGCGAGTCGGCCAGGGTCTTCATCGCGAGCAGTTGGGGTCCCGTGATGCCCGTTTCCTTGCGGATCTTCTTCGAGCGGGTCTGGACAAGTTGCATGAGCTTCCGAAGGGAGTCGTTGACCTCCAGGGTCAGTTGGCTGTCCGCTGGCATGTTCTCTCCTTTCCGACTGCCGGGTTTGTGAAATTCGTATACAAATAATCGGGGCATCTGTCAACCCGGGATGCGCGGGCCGCCCTCAGCGGACCCTTGCACAAAAGGGCGTTTTCTGTATGATGCAGACAGGCCGGATCTTCAGCCGGCCGCATCGGCAACACGAAGGTGCAGAGGCGATGGCGGGAAAACCGGAACCGGGACACTCGACCCCCGGCCGCATCGAGAAGCTTGCGGAGAGGCTCGTTGCCGCGGACCCGCTGCTGGGGCCGTGGCGCGAGGCGCTCGAGAGGCGCCTGCGCCGCGCGGCCGAGCTGGAGGCGCGGCTCACGGAGGGCCGGATGCGCCTCGCCGATTTCGCCAGCGGGCACGAGTATTTCGGCCTGCACCGCCGGGGCGGCGAGTGGGTCCTGCGCGAGTGGGCCCCGAACGCCACGCGCATCAGCCTCGTGGGGCGGATGACCGACTGGCGGGAGACGCACCGGTTCGCCCTGGAGAGGCTCGACGGGGCCGAAGGCGTCTGGGAGATCCGCCTTCCCGCCTCGGCCATGGCCCACAGTGATCTGTACCGCCTGCGGGTTCACTGGATCGGCGGGCAGGGCGATCGCATCCCCGCCTGGGCCCGGCGCGTCGTGCAGGACCCGCAGACGCTGATCTTCAACGCCCAGGTCTGGGACCCGCCCTCCTCGTACCGATGGCGCCGCGAGGGGTTTTGCTGCGCCGTGCAGACGCCCTTCGTCTACGAGGCCCACGTGGGTATGGCCCAGGAGGAGGAACGGATCGGCACCTACCGGGAGTTCACGGAGAAGGTCCTGCCCCGAGTCGTGCGGGCGGGGTACGACGTCCTGCAGCTCATGGCGATCCAGGAGCACCCCTACTACGGGTCCTTCGGCTACCAGGTGAGCAGCTTCTTCGCCGCCTCGTCGCGGTTCGGCACGCCCGAGGACCTCAAGGCGCTCATCGACGCGGCCCACGAGGCGGGGCTCTGCGTCGTCATGGACCTCATCCACTCGCACGCGGCGTCCAACGAGGTGGAAGGGCTCGGCCGGTTCGACGGCACGGAGCACCAGTACTTTCACCGCGGCGCGCGGGGCCGGCACGAGGCGTGGGGTTCACGCTGTTTCGACTACGGCAAGCCCCAGGTCCTGCATTTCCTGCTCTCCAACTGCCGCTACTGGCTCGACGAGTTCCGCTTCGACGGGTTCCGCTTCGACGGCGTGACGAGCATGCTCTACCGGCACCACGGCCTGGGGAAGGCCTTTCTGTCCTACGGCGACTACTTCGACGCGGGCGTCGACGAGGATGCCCTGGCCTACCTGGCCCTGGCGAACCGGGTCATCCACGACGTGCGGCCCGACGCCGTCACGATCGCCGAGGACGTCAGCGGCATGCCGGGGCTGGCCGTCCCCGCGGCGCAGGGGGGGACGGGGTTCGATTTCCGCTTCGCCATGGGCGTGCCCGACACCTGGATCCGGCTGCTGAAGGAATGCCCCGACGAGGCGTGGCCCCTGGGGCACCTGTGGCACGAGCTCAACAACCGCCGGCGGGACGAGAAGACGATCAGCTACTGCGAGTCGCACGACCAGGCCCTCGTGGGGGACAAGACCCTCATCTTCCGGATGATCGACGCCGACATGTACACGGACATGAGCGTCTTCCGGCAAAACCTCCGCGTCGACCGGGGCGTGGCGCTGCACAAGATGATCCGCCTCGTCACGCTCGCCACGGCGGGCCACGGGTACCTGAACTTCATGGGCAACGAGTTCGGGCACCCCGAGTGGATCGACTTCCCGAGGGCCGGCAACGGCTGGTCCTACAAGTACGCCCGTCGCCAGTGGAGCCTCGCGGACGACGAGACCCTGCGATACCGGCAGCTCGCCCGCTTCGACGCCGACATGATCGCGCTCGCGCGGCGGGCGAACCTCCTGGGGTCGGGCGTGCCCCGCCTGCTGCACGAGCACAACGAAACGAAGGTCCTCGCCTTCGAGCGGGCGGGGCACCTGCTTGCCTTCAATTTCCATCCCTCCCTGTCCCACGTCGGCTACCGGATCGACGCCCCGCCGGGCCGCTACCGGCTCGTCTTGGACACCGATGCCGGCGTCTACGGCGGCCACGGGCGCCTCGAGCCGGACCAGATCCACTTCACGCAGCCCGAAGGACAGGGGCCCGCCGCGTGCCATCGGTTGAGCCTCTACCTCCCCACGCGCACGGCCCTCGTGCTCCGGCGGCTCGATTAGCTCCCGCACGGCGGATTGTCCCCTCCGCTTCTTCAGGGCTTCGAGTCCGGGGCCGCAGCCGTCCCGGCCTCCCTGTCCCTTTCCCCGCATCGTCGGCGCGATGCGATCCGGCGGCGAGAAAACCGGAGTCACGGGCTTTTCGCCCGGAAGAGCTCTTCCACCTGCGCGATCCGCGCGGGCTGGCCGACGACGAAGAGCAGGTCCTGTGCCTCGAAGCGGATGTCGGGATCCGGGATCGTCGTGACCTCGGCGCCCCTGCGGACAGCCAGCAGGGTGACGCCGTACTTCTTGCGCATCTGCGTCTGGGCCAGGGTTTTCCCGACGGCCGGGGAGCGGTCCTGCACGCGGAGGGACCGGATCTCCACATCGGGCAGGCAGGTTTCGATGCTCGGGCACGCCGTCGCCTCCCGCGACAGGCTGCGCAGCATCTCGTAGCCGCCCGCGCGGATCTCCTCGGCGAACCGCTCGATCTCCTCCTTCGGCACCAGGTAGGTGGCCATCAGGCGGCTGAAGATCTCCACGGAGGTCTCGAACTCTTCCGGAATCACCTCGTTGGCGCCGAGTTCCTTGAGCGGCTGGATCTCCGGGATGAACCGCGTCCGGACGATGATGTAGGCCCTGGGGTTGAGCCGCCGGGAAAGTTCCGTGATCCGGCGCGTGGCCGCCGCGTCGTTGATCACGACGGCGATCGAACGGGCACGGCAGATGTTGACGTGCTGCAGGACGGCCTCCTGCGTCGCGTCGCCCCAGTGGATGGGCTCGCCCTTCTCCCGCTGATCGCGCACCGTGTCGGGGTTCATCTCGACGACGGCATAGGGGATTCCCATGGCCTTTGCCGCCCGCGCCAGGTTGCGACCGTTGAAGCCGAAGCCGACGATGACGAGGTGATCCGTCGCGCGCACTCTTCTCGAGTCCCGCATGTGGAATTTCCCCCTCTTCAGACGTTGGGGGACGGGCAGGCGCAAGAGGGCCTCGACGAGGCGCGGCGAGACGCGGAAGATGAAGGGCGTGGCCATAATGGTGAGCACCGAGACGGCGAGGAACTCCTGGTAGCGGTTTCCCGTGAAGACGGCGTAGCGGCTGCCCGCCTCGGCCAGGATGAAGGAAAACTCGCCGATCTGGCACAGGGCGAGCCCGACGAGCAGGGCGGTGCGGAGGGGAAGACCGACGATCAGGGCGGCCGCCGTCGCGACGGCGGCCTTGACGAGGAGGACCGCGGAGGTCATCCACGCGGTCTCGGCGGGGTGCGCGGCAAGGTGGTTCAGATCGAGGAGCATGCCGATGGAGACGAAGAAGAAGCCGGCGAAGACATCCCGGAAGGGCAGGATGCTGCCGAGGGCCTGGTGACTGTACTCCGACTCGGAGATGACGAGCCCGGCCATGAACGCCCCCAGGGCGAGCGAGAGCCCCGCCGCCTGGGTCAGCCAGGCCACGGCGAGGCCGATCATGACGACGGCCAGCAGGAACAGTTCCCGGCTGCGGGTCTGGGTCACCTTGAGCAGGGCCCAGGGGACGACCCACTTCGCGGCGATGACGATGAAGACGACGACCCCGAGCTCCCCGGCCACGAGCCGCAGGATGGATTCCGGGCTCTCCCGGGCCGCGCCCCCCAGCAGCGGGAGGATGAGCATCATGGGCACGACGGCGAGATCCTGGAAGATGAGGATGCCCAGGGTGCTTGCACCCTGGGGGGTGTCGATCTCGGCGCGGTCCTGCAGGAGCTTCATGACGATGGCGGTACTGCTCAGGGCGGTCAGGAAGCCGATGAGGATCGCCTCCCCGAGCGGCCGGCCGAGGACTTCGGCCGCGGCGGCTGCGGTCAGGACGGTCAGTAGGACCTGGAGGGTGCCTCCCAAGAGGGCCGTGCGGCGCAGCTGCAGGAGGTTGCGGAACGAGAACTCCAGGCCGATGGTGAACAGCAGGGCCACGATGCCCAGTTCGGCGAGGACCCGGACGGCCTCGATCTGCCGGACGAGGCCGAACCCATAGGGGCCGGCCACGATGCCCGTGAGCAGGTAGCCGACGATGACGGGGATGCCCGCCCGGTGACAGAGATAGAGCACGACGGCGGACAGGCCGATGATGATGAGAATGTCGCCGAGAAACGGCATGCCGCTTGTCCTTTCCCGGGCACCGCCGTCGGCCGGCGGCGTGGCGCATGAAAAAGCCGCCTCCGTCCTGCCGAAGGATGGCGGCCCGACCATCCTCGCGCTGCCTCCGGGGTTTTGCCCGGACCCGATCCCAGTGCAGGGGCTTTTCCGAGGGACTTCAACCCGTTTCCGCGCCGGGCGGGTTTCCCCTCCCGGCTGGCACGCGCAGCACGGCCTCGAGTTCCGCGATTTTTGCGGGCGGGCCGACGATGAAGAGGATATCCTCCGGCTCGAGGGCCAGATCCGCCGGCGGGATGGAAAGGATCTCCCCCTCCCGCCTGACGGCCAGGACGGTGACCCCGAAGGTCTTCCCCAGTTCCGCCCCGGCGATGGTTTTTCCCGTCAGGGCCGATTCCCCGTGTACGCGGACCGAGCGAAGGTCCATGTCCGGCAGGCAGGCCCCGATGTGCGGGCACGACGTGGCGTGCTTCGAGAGGTTGCGGAACATGGCGTAGCCGTCCGAACGGATCTCCTCCACGAAACGGTGGATCTCCTCCTCGGGCAGGAGGTACCGCGACAGGATCCTGCTGAAGATCTCCACGGAGGTCTCGAACTCCTCGGAGACGACCTCGTTGGCCCCCGTCTCCATGAGGGGGCCGATCTCCTGGATGAACCGCGTCCGCACGACGATGTAGAGCCTGGGATTGAGCCGGCGCGCGAGGTCGGTGATCCGTCGGGTGGCCGCCGCGTCGCTGATGACGACCACGAGGATCCGGGCCCGGCGGATGTTGACGTGCTGCAGGATGGCCTCATGGGTCGCGTCGCCGTAGTAGATCGGCTCGTCCTTCTGCCGCTGCTCGCGGACGAGATCGGCGTTCATGTCCAGGACGGCATAGGGGATCTTCGCCTCGCGGGCGGCCCTGGCGATGTTCTGCCCGTAGACGCCGAAGCCGACGATGATCAAGTGATCCTTCTCGTGGGACCGCTTCGCGCCCGCCGTCGGGATGCTGCCGCGCCTGAGGCGCCCGGGCAGCGGCAGGCGGGCCAGCGCATCGGCCACCGGGCGGGAGATACGGAACAGAAAGGGGGTCGCCATCATCGTCAGGACGGAATAGGCCAGGAATTCCTGGTTGATCGCCTGCGTGAGCAGGCCGTACTTCCGGCCCGCCTCGGCCAGGATGAAGGAAAACTCGCCGATCTGCCCGAGGCAGAGGCCGGCCAGCGCGGCCACGCGGATCGGCAGACCCACGAACAGGACGGCCGCCGCTGCGGCGAGACTCTTGACGAGCATGATCCCGGCGGCCAGCAGGAAGAGGTACACCGGGTGCTCCGCGAGGAAGCGGAGATCCAGAAGCATCCCGATGGAGACGAAGAAAAAGCTCGCGAAGATGTCGCGGAAGGGGATGACGTTGCCCATGGCCTGGTGGCTGTACTCGGACTCGGAGATGACGAGGCCCGCCAGGAAGGCCCCGACGGCCAGCGAGAGCCCCGCGACGTGGGTGAGCCAGGCCACGGCCAGGCCGATCATGACGATCGTCAGCAGGAAGAGCTCGCGGCTGCCCGTCCGGGTCACCTCGCGCAGGGTCCAGGGGACCAGCCACTTTGCCGCAACGATGAGGGCCAGGATGACCCCGACCTCCTTGCCCAGCAGGAAAAGCAGGTCGTCGGTCGACCCCTGGACCCCTCCCCCGAGGAAGGGGAGCAGCAGCATCATGGGGACGACGATGAGATCCTGGTAGATGAGGATGCCCAGCGCGCCGGCGCCGTGCGGGGTTTCCACCTCGGCGCGGTCCTGCAGGAGCTTCATGACGATGGCCGTGCTGCTCAGGGCCGTCAGGAAGCCGATGAAGATGGACTGCCCCGCGGGCCTCCCGAGGCCGTGGGAGATCGCGGCGGCGACGAGCAGCGTCAGCAGCACCTGCAGGGTGCCTCCCAGGAGGGCCGTGCGGCGCAGCTGCACGAGGTTGCGGAAGGAGAACTCCAGGCCGATCGTGAAGAGCAGCGCCACGACCCCGATCTCGGCCAGCATCGTGACGGCCTCGAGGTTGCCGACGAGACCGAACCCGTAGGGGCCCGTCAGGAGCCCCGTGAGCAGGTAGCCCACGATGGCGGGCAGCTCGAGGCGGTGGCACAGGTAGAGCACCACGGCCGAAAGCCCGATGATGAGGACGATGTCATCGAGGAAGAACATGTCGATCCGTTTCTCCCCGCAGCATGCAGGGGAAAATCAAGAAGAAGCTGCCTGTCCCAATGACGGACGGCGGCCCGTCCCCCCTTGAGCCCAGGCCCCCGACCCCGGATTCACTCTAACCGCTTTGATCCGTGACGGCAACCGATTTTCCGGGTCCTCCGGGCAGGTCCCGCGAGGGAACCGGCTCAGATCGGTTCGAGACGTTTCAGCGTTTCGACGGCCCCGTGGAGACCGATGACGATCAGGGTGTCCCCCGCTTCGATGCGCTCCAGCGGCCCGGGGGTGAGGAGCCGATCCGACGCTCGGCGGATGCCGATGACCGTCACGCCGTGCGCCTGGCGGATGCGGCTCTCGGCAAGCGTCCGGCCCGCAAGCGGCGAGTGCCGCCCCACCCGGATCTCGGCGACCGAGAATCGGCCCGGTTCCCCGTCGGCGGGGGGGCCCTGCCGCTCCTGGAGCAGCGTTTCGGCGTGCCGCAAATCGTCGGCCGGGCCCATGAGCATCAAGCGGTCGTTGGGAAAGACCTGCATGTCCGGGGCGGGATTGAAAAGCACGTGCCCGGCCCGGCTGATGGCGAGAATCGACACGCCCGTCCTGGATCGCAGCGGGATGTCCCGGATCGGATAGCCGGCGAACACCGAGCCCGACCTCAAACGGACGTCGCGAAAGGCGATGGGCCAGTCGACGTTCTCGGGAAGCATCTGCCCCGCGTCCGTGAGGTTGTCCGCCGCCTGCTCGGCCGCATCGGCAAAGGGCCGGAGCACGAGATGGGCCCCCGCCTCCCGATACCGATCGGCCTCCTCCTCGTTCCGGGCCGTGAGGGCCACGTGCCCCTTGAAGCCCCTCTGCTGCAGCATGCGCAGCAACGGAAGGTTCAGGTCCGGGCCGCGTACCGTGCTCACCACCCAGCGGGCCTTTCCGAGGGGCAGCTGTTCATGCATCTCGGGGTCGGCCATGTCGCCGTACAGGACGGGGACGTTCCGTGCCTGCCAGGCCTGTAGCGCCCGCGGGTCGAAATCGACGCCGACGATCGGCTTGCGCCGTTCCAGCAGGTGCTCGGCGACGCTGCCGCCGTAATTGCCGAGACCGACGAGGATGATCTCCCCGGGCGGCAGCTCGGCTGACGTGTCGCAGGGGGCCTCGCGGAAGGGGACCCGGCGCTCGAAGACCTTCAGATACCGGGAGAGGCTGCGGTACAGCATGCCCGAGTACAGGATCATGTAGGTGGAGGCAAAGATCGTGACCACTCCCACGAGGGTGATCAGGCCCATGATCTCGCGCGTAAGGTGTCCGAGGCTCACGCCCAGCGCCGCGACGATCAGAGAGAACTCGCTGATCTGCGCCACCGTCAGCCCGGCCAGGAACCCCGTGCGGCGCCGGTACCCCATGGCACCCATGATCGCCATGACGATGAGGGGGTTGCCGATCAGGACGAACAGCGAGAACACGACGGAGGGGCCGGCCTGAGCCCCCACGGCGGACCAGTCGAGGCGCGCCCCGAGATCGATGAAAAAGAACAGCAGCAGGAAGTCGCGCAAACTGACCAGGCGGGCCCCGATCGCGTCTCGGTAGGCGGTGGAGGCCAGAGAAACGCCGGCCAGGAAGGCGCCCACCTCCTTGCTGAGCCCGAGGCGTTCGCCGACCGTGCCCATGAGGACGGCCCAGCTGACGGCGAAAAGGATCATCAGCTCCTGGTGACGCGCCAGCCGTTGCATCGCGGGGGGCAGAACGTAGCGCATGAGCAGCCCCGTTGCCGCGAGCAGGCCTGCCGCCTTGACCAGGATCTCGGCGATGACGAGCAGGGCCGACTCGCCCGCGCTCAGGCCTCTGCCCAGGGTCGTGAGCCCCACCAGGGCGACAATGGCCGCGATGTCCTGCACGATGAGAAAACCGATGGCGATCCGGCCGTGGAGCGAATCGAGTTCCTGCTTGTCCGACAGCAGCTTCACGATGATGATCGTGCTCGAGAAGGTGAGGGCAACGGCCACGTAGGCGGCGCTCAGGGAGGACAGGCCGAGGGCCAGTGCGATGAAGAACCCGATGATCGACGTGAAGACGATCTGCCCGAGCCCTGTCGCCAGGGCCACGGGACCGGTGGTGCGGATCAGGTTCAGATCGAGCCGCAGGCCGACGATGAACAGCAGCAGCGCGATGCCGATGTGGGCGAAGAGCTCGATCTGCTCGTAGCTCGCGATGATCCCGAACCCCGCGGGCCCCGCCACGATCCCCGTGAACAGGAAGGTGATGATCAGGGGCTGGCGAAGCATCAGCCCCGCGGCACCCGCGGCTGCGGCGAGAAAGAGAATGGCGGCGATTTCGTGAAAGGGGCTTCCCTGCAGCATGGCGGATGTCGTCCCGGATGCGGATGGTCGGCGGCATTCCCGTGTAGTCTAGGGTCCGCCCTGAATTTTTTCAAGCCGCAATGCACCGGTGCAACGGCACGTGAAGCCTGCTGCGATTCCCGGATCCCCATCGGCCGGGAAAAAGGCCGCCGCAGCCGGTCTCAGCGCATGAGCTGCGGCAGCCACAGGGCGATCTGCGGGAAGAGGATGAGGAGGGCGGCCGTGACGACCTGCGCGGCCAGCAGCCTGACCGCGCCCCGGAAGATGACGTGCAGGGGCACGTCCCGGGCCACCCCGGCGACGACGTAGGCGTTGATCCCGATGGGCGGCGTGATGACGCCCATCCCGGTGACGAGCACGATGATCACGCCGAACCAGATCGCGTCGAAGCCGAGCGAGGTGATGACGGGGAAGAAGATGGGGATCGTCAGCATGATCATGGCCAGCGAGTCCATGAGGCAGCCCAGGACGAGGTAGATCAGAATGATCATGGCCATGACGGCCCAGGGCGGCATGGCGAGCCCCAGGACCCAGGCGCCCACGTCGAAGGGGATGCGCGTCACGGCCAGGAAGTGGCCGAAGACGGTGGCCCCCGCCACGATGACGAGGATCATGCAGGTCACCCGCGTCGTCTCGACGAGGGCCTGGGCACACCCCTTCCAGGACAGGTGCCGGCCGGCGACGGCGATCAGCAGGGTGCCGAAGGCGCCGACGGCCGCAGCCTCCGTCGGGGTGAACAGCCCGGCGAAAAGCCCCCCCATGACGGCCAGAAAGAGGATGAGCGTCTCAATGACCCCCGCCAGCGAGGCGATCTTCTCGCGCAGGGTGAAACGCGCCCCCGGCATGGCCAGATCGGGCCGCTTCCAGGTCCAGACGAAGACCGTCGCGATGAAGAGGAGGGTCATGAGGATTCCCGGCACGACGCCCGCCAGGAAGAGCTTGCCGACGGATTGCTCCGTCATGATCCCGTAAACGATGAAGATCGTGCTGGGCGGGATCAGGATGCCGAGGCTGCCGCCCGCGGCGACGACGCCCGTCGCCAGCGACGGGTCGTAGTTGTATTTCTTCATCTCCGGCAGGGCCACGGCGGCCATCGTGGCGGCCGTGGCGCTCGTGGAGCCGCAGATGGCGGAAAAGCCCGCACAGGCGCCGATCGTCGCGACGGCCAGCCCGCCCGGCAGATTGCCGAAAAAGCGGTAGGCGGCATGGAACAGCCGGCTGCTCATCCCCGAGTGGTGGGCCAGCTGCCCCATGAGGACGAACAGGGGGATGACCGTGAGGTTGTAGGACCCGAAGACGGAGAAGAAGTCCTGGGCCATCAGATGCAGGGAGGCGTCCCAGGAGACGAGATGGGCGAACCCGATCAGCCCCACGAGGGCCATGACGAACCCCACGGGGATCTTGAGGAACATCAGGGCGACGAGGGCAGCGAACCCGCAGATTCCGGCTTCCGTCGGCGTCATGATGGAAAGCCCCTCTTGAGGTGCCGCAGGGCGTCGAGCAGAAGGACAGCGGTCAGCAGGGCCGTCCCCGCACCGACGGCGTAGACGAAGGGCCACGTCGGCATCCCGAGCGTCAGCGACACGTCGCCGCTTTCCATCAGGTCGGAGGCATAGACCCGGCTCTGCCACGTCAGGAGGCCGAACAGCACGGCGCCGGCGAGCGACCCCACGGCCTCCACGAGGCTCCGGGGTCGTCCCGGAAGCCGGTCGACGAGGAGCTCCACGGCGATGTGACCGCGTTCGACGGAGGTCCTGGCCAGGGCGAAGGCGACGATGACGGCGCCGGAGTACCCGACCAGCTCATAGGCGCCCGGGACGGGGCGCCCGAAAAAACGCAGCACGACGTCGGCGCAGGTCAGCAGCATGATGAACACGACCGCGGCCGCGGAGAGGCCGTTGAACATGGACGCCGCCCAATCCAGGGTCTTCCCGATGGAACGAATCACCGACGAGCTCCCGACGGGGTCTCACTTGACCTGCTTGCGGTACTTGACGATCAGGCCCTCGGCCTCCTTCACGGACTTGCGGCCCGGGACCCCCTTTTTCTCCGCGTCTCGGATGTACTCCTCGATCGTCGGCCTCACCGCCTTCTTCCAGCGGGCGCTCTCCTGGGCCGACAGGGTGATGATCCGGTTGCCCAGGCTCTTCGTGAAGGCGCGGCCTTCCTTGTCCGCGTCGTCCCAGGCCTTGCCGTGCACGTCGATCCACTCGCGGCTCACGTCCTCGAAGGCCTTGCGGACATCGGGGGGAAGGGCATTCCACTTCTTGAGGTTCATCACGACGAAGAACACCGTCGTGTAGCCCACGTCGAAGCAGTCCGTGGTGGATTTGATCACCTCGGCCTGCTTCCATCCCTTGAGGACCTCGATGGGGCCGATCGTGCCGTCGGCGATCCCCTTGCTCAGGGCCTCGTAGGTCTCGCCCTGCGGCATGGCCACGGGGACGGCGCCCAGGGCGCTGACGACCTTGGCGCTGAAGCCCGTGGAGCGGATCTTCATCCCCTTGAAGTCTTCCAGCGTCGTGACGGGTTTCTTCGTGTGCAGCAGCCCCGGCCCGTGGGCGTGAAGGTAGAGAACCTTGACGTTCTCCAGCGCCTTGGGCTTCAGGGCCTGGTGGAAGGCATTGGCCACCCGCGTGGCCACCAGCCCGTTCGGGTAGCCCAGGGGCAGGTCGAGCGCCTCCATCTGGGGGAAGCGGCCGCGGGTGTAAGCGAAGGCGGACATGCCGATGTCCGAGATGCCCTTGACGACGCCGTCGTAACACTGGTCCGCCGGGGTCAGCGTGCCACCGGGGAAGAGGGAGATCTTGACGCGGCCGGCGCTTCGCTTCTCGATCTCCTTCGCCCATGCCTCCGCGGCCTTCGCCTGCGCGTGCGTGGGGGGGAAGAAGATGCTGTAGGTCAGGTTCGTGGCGGCCTCGGCGGCCGTCCAGGAAACGAGCGTGACCGCCGCTGCAACCAGAAGGATGATGGATCGCGTCCCTGTCCTCGTCTTTTGCATGGCCCTGTCCTCCTTGGGATGATGCTGCGTCCGTTTCGATCAACTGCGGATCCCGCTCTCAGCCCGGAAAGGAAAGCGATGGGGCTGATGTCGATTCACGCGGGTCCTGAGCATACGCGGGGTGTTCCGGAAAGCCTGCATGCCCACCCGGAGAGGTGAACAGCAGGCATCAATACATGTAGGGGTATCGAAGCAGGCAGGAGGAAACGGTTGGAGTGCCGGATATGCCGAGGTTCATGAGGCTCGCTTCCCGTTTTGATAACAGGGTTAACCCGTTATTGGATTTTCCTCTCGCTGTCAAGGGTTTTTTCGCCGGTCTTACTTGGTCTCCTTGAGCTTCTCCAGCTCCTCCCGGTACTTTTCGGCCTCCGCTTTGGCCCGCTCCAGCTCGGAGCGCGCCTTGTTGAGCTCCTCCTTCTCCTTTTCCTGGGTCTCGCGGATCTTGTCCTTCAGTTCGTCGAGGCCCACGTAAACGGCCAGGGCCCCTCCCATGATGAGCAGGATCGGCACGGCCCCCATGAGCAGGACCAGGAAGTGCTTGTACCAGAAGATCAGCAGAACGAGGCCCAACAGGACCGATATGCCGCCGCCGATGAGAACTGACATGACTCTCGACCTCCGTGCCGGGCGTTTGACCGGTGGCGCAACCCGGAGAAATAACGGACAATTTCCTAGCACAAAAACGGTGCGCAGGCAAGGCGAAAAGAAAAAGTTCTTGATAAAATCAGGATGTTTATCTAACATGCTCGCCTCCATGCGCAGCGGGATCGGGGTTCCCGGCGCAGGGCCCGAGGAAAAAAGGAACTGGAACGAGTCATCATGGCACAGCCGGATTTCAAGAAGAGCGGAGGCCTCGTCCCCGCCGTCGTCCAGGACTTCGAGACGAAAGAGGTCCTCATGCTCGCCTACATGAACGAGCGTTCGTGGCAGCACACCCTGCAGACGGGGAAGGCCACCTACTGGAGCCGGTCGCGCAACGAGCTCTGGGTCAAGGGGGAAACCTCCGGGAACGTGCAGCGGGTCCGGGAGATCCGGATCGACTGCGACAACGACACGATTCTCCTGATGGTGGATCAGGTCGGCAGGGCGGCCTGCCACACGGGGTACCGGTCCTGCTTCTACCGGAAGATCTCCGGCGGCGAGGAGGAGATCGTCGGCGAGCTCATCTTCGACCCGAAGGATGTCTACAAATGAAGAAACTCAAGCTGGGGATCCCGAAGGGGAGCCTCGAGGCCAACACGGTGGACCTGTTCAAGCGGGCGGGCTGGCGGATCAGCTACGACAGCCGCAGCTATTTCCCGGACATCGACGACGAGGAGATCTCCTGCGCCCTCGTGCGGGCCCAGGAGATGTCCAAGTACATCGAGGCGGGAACGCTCGATTTGGGCCTCACGGGCCATGACTGGGTGATCGAGAACGAGTCGGACGTGATCGTCGTCGAGGACCTCGTCTACTCGAAGGTGCTGGCAAAGCCCGCCCGCTGGGTCCTCGTCGTGCGGGAGGATTCGCCGGTCACGAACGTCGAGGACCTGCAGGGGAAGAAGATCTCGACGGAACTCGTCAATTTCACGAAGCGCTGGTTCCGGGAGCGCAACATCGACGTCAAGGTCGAGTTTTCCTGGGGCGCCACCGAGGCGAAGGTCGTCGAGGGGCTCGTCGACGCCATCGTGGAGGTCACCGAGACGGGCAGCACGATCAAGGCCAACCGCCTGCGGATCGTGCACGAGCTGATGCGGACCAACACGCAGCTGATCGCCAACCGGGAGGCCTGGGACGACCCCTGGAAGCGCCGCAAGATCGAGCAGATCCGGACGATGCTCAAGGGCTCGCTGCTCGGCATGGGCAAGGTGGTCATCAAGATGAACGTCGCCAAGGAGAACCTGGGACGGGTGATCCTGCTGCTGCCTTCCCTCAAGGCGCCCACCATCTCGAATCTCTACAACGAGGAGTGGTTCGCCGTCGAGACGGTCGTGGACGGCAACATCATCCGGGACCTCATCCCCCTGCTGCAGGAGGCGGGGGCCGAAGGCATTATCGAGTATGCCCTCAATAAAGTGGTCTGATTGGCGGTGACGTCATGCTTGTGAAGATCGGAAGGTAGGAACTTCACGGACACCCTGTGACGGCTCGGATTGAACCCTGCGGAGCATCTGCAGGATCAGGCGCAAAGGGGGGGGTATGGCGAGGAAGGCCAGGATCGAGCGAAAGACGGCGGAGACGAACATCCGGG